>DYPL01000055.1 GCA_020719945.1 Turneriella parva | reverse complement strand
AGTCCCATTGAACTAACAATGAGTATACTTAGCCAAATATTCTTTTCTATTAACTCACTCCATTTTTTCATCACACCTGCCTAAAAACCATCCACCTACTCACACAAGTAATCCACATCCTCGACACTATTCCGAAACGGATTTGTTAAATCGCTGGAATATTCCCCAAGCAATAAACGCTTTTTCGGAAGAAGATGGCGGCGATAGAATTGACTGAAAGCAATGACTCGCTTCCCTTTAGGAGTTAGCTTAACACAAGCATTCTCAATTTGAATAGTACCCGACTCCAACTGTTCGGTAAGGCGCACATCCATCAGGCGATGCTCTATAACATACTCTTTAATGAATATGTCGTTGATTTTCGCCTCTTGTACTCCCCCCCCGCGCTGATTAATTTTTTCTAATATGTAAAAGGAGAGCGAACGATCAATAACGGTCGGGAGAGTAATAGCAAAAGTGAAGCCACCTAACAGCCAAAAAACAATCAACAAAGTTTTTTCAAAATTAGTAAATATATTGTGAAACCTTCCAACGACAGTAAAAGCAATTCCAGTGATCGCGGTAGCGAGAACCGCGTCTTTAATAGCGTCGTAAAAAACGACATTCACAGTAAAAAAGGAATTGTGAATATAGGTAATGATTAAAAGCAATACGCCGTATACAAAGGTCCAAAGTAAAGAGAATAGAGTTTTTTTAAGCATTTTTAAACACCAACAATTTATTTCCTATATAACTAAAAATCACCTGCAACCCTGTTGCGATAACAAAACCAATGCGAAAATCGAGATGGTAGATGTCCGTCCAGACAAATAGAACAAATCCATGCAAAACAGCAAGAACGGCATAGAGTACAACAAATTTAACCGACTGCGTCGCAACACCATCACTGTGGCCCCGGAAGACAAAAAACCGGTTCCCTAAAAAAGATGTCGTTATACCAAAGATTGCAGCAAAAAAATTCGCCAGTCCTACAAGTTTAAAGTGAAGAATGTGGATATTAAAATTTAGAATAGCAAAATGAACTAAAGTTGCTATAACTCCGTTTAAAACAAAACGAAAAATTTCAGCCTTATCCAGACTAGTCGCTTTTTCTTTTATTGTTTTTAACATTCGTCAGCAATTCCTTTAGTATATACTCACTGTAATGTCTATCCGGCAATGCTCCACCCTTAGAGGCACCTGTTAACATAAGACTTAGTAGCGTCAACGCCCCGGTCTGCAGAAAAACAATGAGCAGTATGCCTACAGCCGTAGAAAACCATCCCGGAGTTGCATAGCCTGCTATTTTTAAGGTAAAAGCAAGAACTCCTGCCATTACAGAAAATATCGCCAGCGTCGCCGTACCAATTCCAACGCGAACTAAAACATCGTCAGAAAAAACCATCAATGCCCTAAAACCATGAAGAGCCAGACTAACAAAATTCATTTTGCTCTTTCCTGCATAACGACTTCCCCTATCTAAAGGTAAAGTCCTCACTCTTAGGCGAGATTGCAGTACACTTGCCGCAACATGGGTCCAAACCTCGCGCATGGATGACAATCTTTGCACAGCTACATGATTTAAAGCCATGTAATTTCCAAAAGCTATTTTTCGCCCCGTAGACATACGAAAAATACTTTTATAGACGAGGTAAAACATTTTGAACTTGAATGTCTCTTGCCTGCTTTTTCTTGTCGCTACAATTACATCAGCCTCACCTACGCTAAGTTCTTTCAGCAAAGAAGGTACCGTTGATGGCAAATCTTCACCATCGGAATCCATTAGAACAAAACTGCTTGCATCGGGAAATTTTTCCGCCGAATAGCTTATCCCTATTGCTAACGCTTGCTGGTGGCCGACATTTCTCCGGAGTTTCAGCACGGTTCCCGAAAGACTTGTTTCCCCAAACGCTTGTACATCGACAGGGAATTTTACGGAACCATCGTCGACTGCGATAATATATGCGTTAGGAATTTCTTTTTTTATTTCGTGCAAAAGAACAGAAAAGGCTTCTGCATCTTCGTAGACAGGGGTGATGATGACAGTTTCAGTTTTTAGCATTTTGCTATTTTCCTTTTCAAATTTCTTAAAACCGATTTAGTACGGTGCTGAATTTTTTTCCCGACATTTCACTGAAACGAATTTGGCGAGCATGAAACAATCCAGTATCCCGCTGAATAAGATCTATTGATATTTTGTTTTCACCTTTAGCCAAAGGAGTAATATTAAGAATAATCTCCTCCCCTGCTCCATGATTAATATCATGCGGAAGCATAATTTTGTTTTCTTTAACACCATTCGCGTTTTCGATTGTGTAAGAAAGTTTTAACCCAAACCTGCCTCTTTCTCCAGAATGCCATACTTCTGACCCTGGATTTGATAGTCGTATTTTTATTTCATAACTGTCCTCATTAATACTTTGGGGTTTTTGCAAAAATTGCACATCATATTCGTACTGCCTGACAGGTCTTAACTGATCTGAAACCATTTCTTGTGTGGGCATGAGTTTAATAACTTCACTTCCCTTTATTATCACAATTGGGCTCTTCACACTTCCTTCTTGATTATAGAAATTTAAGTATTTTTGTAATTCCCTGGCAATAGCAGGAGTGCTGCCGCGAAAGGAAACGATGTCCTCTGAATAGTAATGGGGAGTAAACCCACTATAACCATTTACAGTATGAACACCCATTTCCAACGCCGCCTGCATGGAAGCAAGTTGGTAAACATAGAAAGGGTAATTCATTTTTTCAGGAATGAAGAAGAACTGCTCCCCTTCCTGTAAAATGGGTTGGACTGTTTCTATAACTTTTCTTACAACCAATTTTGCTTCCTCTTTAGAATATGTTCCCACTTTGCCGGCAGGAACAAACTGTTCACCTGCGATTAGCAATGATAACAAAGCAAGCAGTAACCAGCGTCTTTTACCTTCAAAATTGGATAAAAAATGAGATATGACAATAGCCAATAAGAAAAGCAATGCTATGACAATCCTCGTTACCGCCCTAATCGATGAAAAACCGGGTAATTGATAAAAGAAAAAATGAAGAGCAAATACTCCAATTTTTCCTACCAGCAGCACTGTTAGGAAAATCGTAAGGGCAAAGAGACCCCTCTCACTCGGAACTTCAGTTCGCTTGTATACCCCTATGAGTGCAAAAAGGAGCAAAAGGATGGGAATAAAACCCACAAATAATTCATGTTCCTGCGCCATGGGAAGCCCACTGCCTATCCCGGACAACCAAGGATAAACTGGCGATAATGTAGAGTAAAACCAGCTTCCAAGCTGGGGCATCATCGTCAGCAACTCTGACCAGGAGCGTCCATGATATTCTGCACTTATTTGCAAGTATGGTAGTAGAAGGGGGACGATGATCACAAGCGATATAAACGTTAATACTGAAAATTTTTTTAGATCGCGACTACTCTGCGCAAAAAAATCTTTAACTTTCAGACGATGGATTGCTATGTATGCAACTGCCATGATAACAATAATCTCAACGGAAAAAATTGCCATATAAATGCCTATCGCATACTGAAGCGCAATGAATAAGGCAGTATATCCTAAATAGACAATATTCTTGCGAGCTAAAAACTGAAAAAATGAAAAAAAGATGAACGGTAAGAAAAAACGGGGAATGAGCTGGATATGACCTAATTTCGCCATTACTGGTAGCGCTAAGGTAAAAAAGAGGCCGCCAACAATACTTGCCACCAGCTGGTATTTCATTAGCCTACGAAGAGTAAAGTATGCTGCAAGAAAATTAATGGCAAACAAAGCAATCATCCAAAGCTGATAAGCTGTATAGGAATCATAACCCACGACTCTAAAAAAGGCAAAAATAGGCAGAGTACCGGCATGGTTGTCGGAAAACGCCATCGTAAATAGAGGAACCGGAAAGAAAAAATTCCCTTTCCAGAAATCAGGCTGATTTCCAAGTAAAAATTGATACCCATGTTCTAAAACATAGTGATTAAAAACTCCATCTCCCAGATTACCAAAAATATTTTCCAGATTAAAACCTAAAAAAGACAATAAATAGATAATGATAAGAAAAAGAGAAGTAATTACTGAGAATACTTCTATAATTGGCAGGAACTTAAATTCCTTTCTCATAAAAAAACTACCGTTTACCCAGTAACCGATCAAAGTACTCTATCGTCTTCATCAATCCCTCTTCCAGTTGAATCACAGGCTCCCAACCGAGTTCTTTCCGAGCCAAAGTAATGTCAGGCTTCCTTTGCAATGGATCATCCGAAGGCAAAGGCAGATAAATAATTTTGCTTGATGATCCTGTTAAATGTATTACCTTTTGCGCCAATTCTAAAATGGTAAATTCATTGGGATTGCCAATATTCACCGGTCCAGTAAAACCATCGCGAGAATTCATAAGGCGAACCATTCCCTCAATGAGATCGTCAACATAAGCAAAACTGCGCGTCTGAGAACCATCACCAAATACAGTAATATCCTGATTTTGCAACGCCTGCATTATAAAATTGCTGACAACCCGTCCATCCGCCGGATGCATCCTGGGCCCATACGTGTTGAAAATACGCATTACTTTAATGTTAATATTATTCTGCCTGTGATAATCGAAAAATAAAGTTTCCGCTACGCGCTTGCCTTCATCGTAACAGGCGCGTATGCCAATGGGATTTACATTTCCACGATAGTCTTCTGTTTGCGGATGAACCTCTGGATCGCCATACACCTCAGATGTCGATGCCTGAAGAACCTTGGCTTTTAAACGCTTAGCTAAACCGAGCATGTTGATCGCTCCCATCACAGAAGTCTTTGTCGTCTGAACAGGATCCTTTTGGTAATGTACCGGGGATGCTGGAGCGGCAAGATTATATATCTCATCCACTTCCACAAACAATGGAAAAGTTACGTCATGGCGCATTAACTCAAAATTAGAATAATCCATTAAATGAGAAAGATTGTCTCTCCTCCCCGTAAAAAAATTATCGATGCAGAGCGCATCATGGCCTTCTTCTACAAGACGGGTACATAAATGGGAACCTAAAAAACCGGCTCCTCCCGTAACAGCGATTCTTTTTCTCAATAAATGGTGCATATTTTTTTCCTTTATCCTTACTTTACACCTACCGAACGGCGGCCAATGGAATGGTACTCAAAACCTTCTCTTTCCATCATGTCGAGATCGTAAAGATTGCGACCATCGACAACCAAGGGGCGCTTAAGGTGTTGCTTTAACCACGAAAAATTCGGGCTGCGAAATTCGGGCCACTCTGTTAAAATGGCAACGACATCGGCTCCGGCAAGGGCTTCGTATTGATCTTCCACAAAAGTAATTTTGTCGCCAAAAATCTTCTTTGCATTTTCCATTGCCTCGGGATCAAAGGCCTGCACTTTCGCGCCATTGTTCAGCATAAACTCCACAAAGTCAATCGCAGGAGATTCGCGCATGTCGTCGGTTTTTGCCTTAAACGCAAGACCCCACAGGGCCACTGTTTTGCCCTTGAGATCGTCGTTAAAAATATATTTAATTTTGTTTCCAATAACCGACTTTTGAACCTTGTTGATTTTTTCTACGGAGTCCAGCAAATGCAGGCTCTGGCCGCTTTCTTTGGCCGTATGAATGAGAGCTTTTACATCCTTGGGAAAACAGCTTCCGCCAAACCCGGGGCCCGGATTCAAAAAGTGGTGGCCAATGCGCTGGTCATGGCCAATGCCTTCGCGCACTTTGGTAATATCTGCGCCCACTTTTTCTGCCAGGTTTGCAATCTCATTTATAAACGAGACCTTAACCGCCAAAAATGCATTCGCCGCATATTTCGTGAGCTCCGCAGAAACGCGATCCATAAATACAATCGGTCCGCCGGTCTTTGTAAAAGGCTGGTACAAGCTGCCCATTACCTCGCGCGCTTTTGCAGAATCGGTTCCTATCACCACGCGATCCGGCTCCATAAAATCTTTTATAGCCGCGCCCTCTTTCAAAAATTCTGGATTGGAGACTACATCAAATTCCACATTCAACCCACGAACTTTTAGTTTGTCGCGAATAATGCCCTCTACCCATGCGCCAGTTCCAACCGGTACGGTGGATTTATCGACAATGATTTTATAAGACTCAATTTTTTCTCCGATTTCTTCGGCTACAGCTTTCACGTATTTGAGATCTGCGCTGCCATCTTCTCCTGTGGGTGTTCCCACTGCGATAAAAATGACATCGGAATTCTGGATCATATCTTCAAAAGAAGTGGTAAAATGAATTCGATTTTCCTGGAGATTTTTCTGCAACAGCTCTTCAAGACCGGGCTCATAAATGGGAGATTTCCCTTTTGTAAGCATGTCCACCTTTGCGGCATCAATGTCCATCCCGATTACTTTGTTTCCGGTTTCGGCAAAGGCCACGCCTGAAACAAGCCCAACATATCCCGTTCCGATTACTCCAATTTTATGCATACTTGTCCTTCTAAAGTTTTATTTTCCAGCGGTGAATTTCAACCAATTTTTGAATGCGACATTGCGTCAAGTTTTAATTCTGAACTATGCACCCAGCAGCAACGCGGTTACAGTCGCAAGCAATGCATTATGAAAATCTGTTTGAGGCTGCCAGCCCAACTCGCTGTTAATTTTGGCAATATCCATGCTATAACGGAAGTCATGGCCTGGCCTGTCTGCAACAAAGAGGATCTGCTCTCTGTACGTTTTTCCATCCATTCTCGGTTTCAGTTTATCGAGAATCTGCAATACCGCCATGGCCAACTCCAGGTTCGTTCGCTCATTCTTTCCCGCAATGTTATAGGACTCGCCCGTTTCTCCTTTGCGAAAAGCGATGTCGATTGCACGACAATGGTCTTCTACATAGATCCAATCGCGAATATTTTGTCCGTTCCCGTAGATTAAGATATTCTCCCCGGCCAGAGCTCGGTGAATAATTGACGGAATAAATTTTTCTGAATGCTGGCGCGCGCCAAAATTGTTTGAGCAATGTACTGTAACAGCATTGAAGCCATAAGTTTTATTGTAGCTTCGCACCAGTAAATCTGCACCTGCCTTGCTGGCGCTGTATGGGTTATTGGGAGCAAAGGGACTCTTTTCCGTAAAAGACGGTACATTGATCGCAAGAGAACCATAGACTTCATCCGTCGAGACATTTAAAAACCGTGCATTGCTGAATTCATCCTTTTTTTGGAAGGGCCCCGTCATCCAATAGTTGCGTGCCGCATCCAGAAGCGTCTGCGTTCCCAGAACATTAGTCCGCGCAAATTCGCCTGGGCCGTTAATTGAGTTGTCAACATGTGTTTCCGCAGCAAAATGAATCACTCCTTGAAAGCGAAATTTTTCGAATAGGGCATCGAGCAAATTTCGATCGAGAATATTTCCTTTTACCAGAGTATACCTATAGTTTTTTTTAGCGAAAGCAATGTTCTGTTCACTGCCAGCATATGTGAATGCATCGAGGTTGACATAATAACGTTGAGTGTCTTTGGATAGGAAGTAATCAACGCAGTTGGATCCAATAAACCCGGCTCCACCGGTAACGAGGATACTTTGTTGGGTCTGCATACAGTAGCTGCTATTCAGGGTAAATACATGCTTTTCAATAAATCGCCCAAACTAAATGAATACTGAGCTCCAACCAGATTCTCTAGTTTTTCTGTGCTACCGGTTAACTCCTTAATTTCGTTTTCGCGAACAAAAGCAGGATTGACGCGCACTTCCATTTCATAGCCGGCAAGTTTATTCATCGTCTCAATAACATCGAGTAATTTTACTGCACGTCCGGAAGCAAGGTTGACAATTTTTCCTTGCGCGGACGACAATAACAGGGCGCGGTAAATGCCAACAACGTCGCGAATATCATTAAACTCGCGCGCAACATCGAGATTGCCCAGCTCAATCACCCTTTCTTTTCGCTTATAATGGGAAACAATTTTAGGAATCAAAAAATGTTCTGCCTGGCCAGGTCCGGTATAATTAAAGGGGCGAGTGATAATTATTGGCAATTTGAAAAAGTATGTAGCCGCCAACTGTTCCATTGCCAGTTTACTGAAACCATAATGATTAACCGGATTGGGACAGAGTCCCTCGTCAAGGATGTTCACCTGCTGGTTGCCATATACGGTTGCACTGCTGGCAAGAATTACTTTTTGGGGTTTTTGGGAAAGAGACAAAAGACTATCGAGAAGTATTTCCGTTCCCAGTACATTTACCTGATAAAAAGACAATTTGTTTTCACTGCCTACAAAGGAAATCGCTGCCAAATGTATTACAAAATCCGGCGCAATTTGCGCTATGTAATTTTTCATTGTATTTCGTTCACAAATATCAATAAGCGAAACTGCGTCCGAAGTAAAATTCTGGTTTTGCGTTGTTCCAAAAACAATCGCACCTTTGGAGCGCAAATTATCTGCCAGTGCTTTGCCGGTAAATCCGTCAATGCCGGTGATTAATACCCGTTTATTAGAAAGAGAAGCCGGCTTCATTGCGTCTTACATCTTCCTTAATCATCATTGCAGCAAGTTCTTCCAAAGTTGTTTTTGGTTCCCAGCCTAAAACCCGTTTTGCTTTGTCAAAACTGCCAATAAGAAGTTCCACCTCTGCCGGGCGGAAAAATTTTGGATTAATGCGCACCAGAGTTTTTCCCGTTTTTGCATCAACCCCAGTTTCTTTTTCCTCGCTACCTTTCCATTCAATTTCCACATCTGCCGCACGGAAGGCAAGCGAAACAAAATCGCGAATGGTTGTCGTGCGGTTTGTAGAAAGGACAAATGTATCTGGTTCTTTGGCTTGGAGCATGCGGTACATGCCGTCTGCGTACTCTTTGGCAAATCCCCAGTCGCGCTTTGCGTCCAGATTACCCAGTTCCAAAATATCTTGCTTACCAAGTGTAATCTTGGCAACGCTGTCGGTAATTTTTCGCGTAACAAACTCGCGTCCGCGCAACGGTGATTCATGGTTAAACAAAATACCACTTACGCCAAATATTCCGTAAGACTCGCGGTAGTTCACGGTAATCCAGTGGGCGTACAGTTTAGCAACGCCATACGGGCTGCGCGGGTAAAATGGTGTTTCTTCTGTTTGCGGAATGGCCTGGACCTTGCCAAACATTTCTGATGTAGACGCCTGATAAAATTTTATCTTGGGATTCACAATGCGAATAGCTTCCAGTAAATTCAGAGGGCCAATGCCAGTAATTTCCGCCGTCGTCACTGGCTGGTCAAAAGATACGCCAACAAAGCTCTGGGCTGCCAGATTATATATTTCTTCTGCCTGTGTGCGCTCCAAAAGGCGAATGGAAGAAGACATGTCAGTGAGATCGTATTCTTCCAGATGAAGATGAGGGTGCTTGTCTATGCCAAGTTCCTCAATGCGCCAAAAGTTGACTGATGCTGTCCTTCTGTACGTACCGAAAACTTCGTATCCTTTCTCCAGCAACTGCTGTGCCAAATAGGCTCCGTCTTGTCCTGAAATTCCTGTGATGATTGCTTTTTTCATATCCTCTCCTTACCTTTTAAAGTCGTCCTCAATGCGAACAATATCGTCCTCTCCTAAATATTCCCCCACCTGAACTTCAATGAGTACCAGATCAATTTTTCCCGGATTGGATAACCGATGCACCTCTCCCATGGGAATATAGGTGGATTCATTGGCGCGAATAATCATTTCCTCTTTGCCAACAACCACGCTGGCTGTACCACTCACGACAATCCAATGTTCGTTTCGATGAAAATGCTTTTGGAGGGAAAGCCTTTTCCCGGGTTTTACGACTATTTTCTTAATTTGATAACTCTGGGAAATTTCAAGGACAGTATACGTACCCCAGGGTCGGTGGGCAGTAAGATGTATATTGGGCAGACTAGAGTCGCGCGCCTTTAATTCTTGTACGACTTTTTTTACTTTTTGCGAAGAACCTTTTTTACTGATCAGCAACGCATCGGGAGTATCGACAATAATAAGATCTTCGATATCCACTGTTGCGATAATGCGATCTGATTGCAGTATCATATTATTCCGCGAGTCGATGGATACATTTTGCAAGTTTTCTTGTCCTGTCGTTATGGTAACAGTACTGTTTTCGTCCTTCGGGAAGGCTCCAGCTATCGAATCAAAAGATCCCAAATCGTTCCAGTCAATGTCGGCACTAACGACGCGCACTTTGTCACTCTTTTCCAACACGGCAAAATCAATGCTGTCCTCTGGAATTTGCAGCATATCTTCGCGACCTATGCGCATGTAGGGATCTTCGGGTGAACGGGTTTTACTCATGTTTTCGTATGCGCTGCGAGCTGCCGTAAAAATTTTGGGTGCATGACGATTGAGCTCCTCTAAAAAAACTCCCGCCTTAAAGGCAAACATCCCGCTATTCCAATAATAATTCCCTTTTTCTACGAAGGTTTGCGCTGTTTGGGCGTCGGGCTTTTCTCTAAAAGACACAACTTTTTCCCCATCAGCTTCTATATATCCATATCCTGTTTCTGCAAACCGAGGTTTTATTCCAAAAGTGACGAGATAACCTTCTTCTGCGAGCTCCTTTGCGCGGTTTACAGTCTGTTCGTATTCTTTTTGTTTTCCTATAGTGTGATCCGACGGCGTTACCAAAAGCACATCGTCCGGATCTACTGCCAATGCTGCCAGTGCAATGGCCGGTGCGGTGTTTCGCCCTTCTGGCTCTAACAAGTAGGCAAACGCCCGCAATTGCATCTCGCTCAATTGATCTGCCGCAATAAAGTATTGTTCTGCATTTGCCACAATAAATTGTCTGGGCGCCACAGCGTGATTTCTTTTGGCTGTTTCCTGGAACAGCGATTTTCCATGAAACATCTGCACAAATTGTTTTGGCATGAGCGTTCTAGACACAGGCCACAACCTGGTTCCCGATCCCCCGCACAGGATTACATTCATCATACCTTACCTTTTAAAATTCAGAAATAACCTGTCTATTCGAAATTTGTCAGGTTCTCATTACCTGTTGTTTCGCATTTTTCTCATTCTTTTGTATCTTGATCTATATTTATTGTAAACTCCAATGTCTTGCTGCCTTTGTCATGGAACCACGCCACGAGCTCTTGAACCATTGAGACTGTTATAATATTTTTTCCTTTTTTCAAATTCGTTATTAAAATTTCCATCTCAACACTTGCGTTTGGCTCTATATCATGGGGCAACGACGTTCTGATCCGTGAAAGTTTTGTTTGTTTTTTCAAATGTCAACAGTTCTAAATCATTTTTTATTATCCTTTTGTCTACAAGGTCAAAATAAGCGTTAGCCATCTTATAATATGACTGCAATTGCATACTGCACTCTGTGCTTTTTTGATTATGACAATACAAATTGATTCGCTTTGTGCTTTCGTCCTGAAAGAAATGGGTGATATTTTTTTCATTCCCCTTGGATCTGTAAGCCAATCCATAAGATATCTTGCCTTGCATCAAATCATACATGACGCTAGGCCAAGCCCTCCAATAGTCACCCGCATGAATGGAAATATTGGCTTTATCTTGCTTGGATATCATTGCCCATTCTTTAAAAACGGAATATTCCTCGAATTTATTTATGGGTGCTGCCAGCATAAACAAAGGAAACATTGCAAGTAAACCCATTAACATATATCCATTAACCTGCTCAGCCAATGAGCCAACACTTTTCCAAACAGCAAATGTCACAAAAAAAATAAACCCAACAAATATCGGGAAAAAATATCTATAATTGTATTCATTCATTTTAATCCACTTGTGATTTGAGAATAAGAAAAACCAAAACACAAGAAAGATCATTATTCCGCTCAATATATGTATAGATTTTTTGTCGATACTAATTCTTTTCAATAATGCCGCCACAAACAATGAAACTGTAATTACTATCAATGAAGTCAGATTTAGTGCATCTAATATATTTTCATATACCCTAAAAATATTTTTTTCAAATGAGTCAAGTATCACACTCGCATAATCGGCACTACCACGAACCTCATAAGTTTTTAAGATCACTCCCCAAATTATAACCGAAATTATTGTGCTCACAATCACAATATTAAATTTGGTGTTAAATTTTCGTTGGATAATCATATGTGCAATAAACAGTGACAGTGCTGGAAGTAGAATACTAAAATTGATCCCCATTGCCACGAACAGAAAAGCAATAGACAAAATACACAATATGGGATTATACTCTTTTTTTGGATCACCTACTATCAAATATGCTACGAATAGCAATAAGTATGAAAGAGTGTATTCTATATGCCCTACTGCAAAACTAAAAAATGTTTCTTTTTTTAATACAAATAGTGATACCAATACAAAAGTCAAAAAAATAGTAAATGGAGGAACTATTTTTTTATTACCATAGAGAATCTTAGAGAGCAAGATACTCAAAACATACAACAAAGCATAAAATACAAAGGTTGACAACAGCAACAATGCCATTAGGTTTAATGTAGGATCACTAATAGGTGACAAAACAAATGGAATAACGTTCAACAATCTATTTTGTCCCCAATAAAAAAGAGTTACATTTTGCAAGGACATTATTGAATTTAACAAAACATCAGCATTCAAAAATACCGGGGCAAGAAAATTGATAGTCAGTAATGAGAGTATAACTATCGACATAAAAACAACAAATCCAAATCCCAAACGATAATCAAATTTTATTTTTGCGAACATCATCTATCCCTCTTTTGGCACTGCATTTTGAATATACATTTTCTTGGTTTGCTTAAAAACCAAGCTGTTCTATCTATCCT
>DYPL01000054.1 GCA_020719945.1 Turneriella parva | reverse complement strand
ATGGAACTGATTTCGCGCAGCGTTCCCACAGTTTTCTCTACGCTCTCACTGATAGGTTCTAAGGAAGCAGAGGTTTCTTCAAAGCTGGCAGCCTGTTCAGTCGCGGTTTGAGAAAGTCCCTGGGATAAAGAGCCAACCACTCCGGAAACATTATTCACCTCACTGGACAGCGTGAGAATTTCCTGCACCATGGAACGCAGCGCTACGCGCGCTTCTTCGAGGTCAGATGCAATGAGCCCTATTTCGTTTTGCCAGCGCGACGGCATGGGAGTGGATAAATTTCCCTTGGCAAATTCCTGAACATGGGAACGAATTTCTCGAATGGGACGAAGCGTGGCATTGCTGCCTGCCAGCAATAATGCCGAACCAATAACAACAATGAGAAGCCCAATGGCGCTGCTCACCCACATGCCTTTGCGAATAATGGCAAACAGATTTGTTTTTCGAATTATTACGACAATGGCAGCCGTCTTTCCTGCAAAATCGCGCAGCGGAACGAGAGAGTATACCGTTTCCGTTGCCTTGTCCATTCCGGAAATAATATCTGTAAAGCCCGTACCTTGGGTTTGCAGCAGGGTATCCGGCTCCACGGCACCCAGATTTTGATCGATTATTTTGTGGTTCAAAACAAAGCGGCCCCCCGCACCTAAGGTATACAAATACCAGTTCCCGCCATATTTTTTTTGCGGAATATCGATAATCAGTTTGGTTAAATCTTCTCCTATTTCCACGGTTCCTGCATGCAAATCACCGGAAATAACAGGAGCCACGGCTCTCAAGCCAATGCCGGCCACCCCCGACTCTATACTCACAATCATTTCTTTGCGACTGTTGGCAGCAGTTACAGTGTGCCGAAACGCTGACAAGTCATCACCAAATTTAGCGGGATCGTGCATGCGCAAAAAGCTGACTGCGGAAGCCGTATGGTACTGGTACTGCACAATGCCACCCTGCTGTTTCAGGATTTCCCAAACCGGCAGACTTTCTGCATACAAAGCCTCGCGATTGCGGCCTGCAAACAAAGCAGATATGCGCGAATTGGCAGCAATAGAAAGAACCCCGGATTTCAGAGACTCTGCAGAAATTTCTATGGTCGACTGGATTTCATCGCCAAGGGTATTCTGGAGGGCAAGTGTTGTCTGGGATAACTGTCTTGGAAATGCCGTTAAAAAATACAAGGCGGTAGAAAAAACGGCAAATGCTACAATAACAGCCCCGATGAGGACTATCTTATATTTGATTGTTTTATACCATACGAGTTTTTGTTTCATGGGAATCCCTCCTCTGTTCCCGGAATTGCTTATTCTGCGAGTATTAACGCAAGAAATATGGCAGCCGAGACAGACACATTATAGCTTTCTACAGGTTCTTTTATCGGCAGACTCAGCACCTCATCTGAACGTTCCCGCGCGAGTCTGCTTACACCCTGTCCCTCTGAACCTAAAACAAGAACAAGAACTCCATCCCTTTCTTTGAGGCGGGCGGCTTCTTTTAAAGTGAGTATTTTTCCGTCAGAATCTGTTGCGACAATCCAGGCATCCGGGTTTTTCTCCCGCATTCTTTGGAGAAAAGAAGAAATGCCTGGAACAAAACAAAATGGCTGGTGCAGCATGGCCCCTGCAGAAGCCTTGAGAGCGATGGCTCCTGCGGGGGCACTTTTCTTTTTTGGCAATACAATGGCAGACACACCCATTCCCGCTGCCGTGCGGACGATAGCGCCAAGATTTCCGGGATCTTCTATTCCATCGAGAGCGAGAATAATTCCGGAAGTCATGCCAAAAACTTCGTCTTCTGGCAGTTCCACAATTTCCTCTGCTGATTCCCTTTCGAGAACAATGCCCTGGTTGTTTCTCGTTCCGGAAAGCTCCTCGAGTCGCTTATAGTTTTCATAGCGAATACTAATGCCCGCTCTTTTTGCTTTGGTGATCATTTTAACCAGACGGGGGTGACTGGCATTGCGAGCGAGATACAGAATATCTCCCTCGAGAAAACCGGTTTTATCGGTAAGCTGCTCTACGGCATGCATTCCATGAAACAGAGCCATTAAAGCTTCTCCAGTTTGGGGCCCATGGGAGTATCGCGCACTTCGTACCCGGCTGCAAGGATTTTTTGGCGAAGCTCGTCTGCCATGGCAAAATTTTTGTCTGCGCGTGCCTGCTGCCTCTGCCGGGCAAGCTCTTCTAATTCCGACGGAACAGAATCCTTTTGTGAATACTCGGAGAGAGCAAGCACTCTGTCAAAGTATTGAAAAAGAACAAGCAGCATTTCCCTGCCCTGCTCTGTAATTCCCTGATCCATGGAATGATTTGCAAAACGAATCGCTTCGTGGACGACGGCGAGAGCGCGCGGCGTATTGAGATCTGCCTCAAGGTGTTCCAAAAATTCCTTCTGAAACTGAGTGATACTTTCTGAAGATAATTCCGCGCCTGAAACAGCAGCGGTTTCGTGAATTCTGGCAATGGTAGAGAGATACCTGTCAACTGCTGTTTGGCTCTGTTCTAAAGCATCTGCCGTAAAATTCATTTTTTGGCGGTAGTGAACAGATAAAAGGAGATAGCGGATAGCCGCACTACTGTTTCCCTTTTCCTGGAGATCGCGCAAGGTAAAAAAATTGCCCCTCGATTTAGACATTTTCTGCCCATCTACCAGTAGATGCTCGCAGTGCATCCAGTAATGGGCAAGAGGTTGGTTATAGGCGGTTTCGCTTTGGGCTATTTCATTTTCGTGGTGCGGAAAAATAAGATCTACGCCGCCGGTATGGATATCTATGGGCCCAGAAAAAATCTGATGGATCATGGCGGAACATTCGAGATGCCAGCCTGGCCTTCCCCTGCCAATGGGCGTATCCCAGGCCATTTTCTCGGTTGGTTTTTCTGCCTTCCAGAGAACAAAATCTTTTGCGTCTTCTTTTTCGTACTCGTCCGAAGCAACGCGCTCCCCTTTTACAACCGAAGCCAAATCGATCTTAGAAAGCTTTCCGTAATCTTTTTTTTTGGCAATGGAAAAATAGACAGAACCGTCGTGCGTATATGTGAGGCCAGATGCCTCAATGCGCTGCACCAGATCCACCATGGTAGGTATGCTGTCCGTTGCACGCGGATGGTGTTCAAAAGGCCCAATATGAAGGGAGTCAAGATCGTCAAAGAAAGCCTGGGTATATCTATCCGTAAAACTGCGGAGATTTTCAAGCCCGCCCTCGCTTTCCTGCAGAGTTCCCTGTATGGTTTTGTCGTCCACATCGGTTATGTTGAGAGCATGCTCCACGCGGTAGCCACCTAACTGCAATGATCTGCGCAGAACGTCTGCGAACATGTAACTGCGAAAGTTGCCAATGTGGGCGTAGTTATACACGGTGGGTCCGCACGAATAAATGCGAACCACGCCTTCTTCTCGGGGAGCAAAGGGCACGATTTCCCGTGCCATTGTATTGTAAAAAGAGAATCCCATGGATTTTCGGGCCGACTGGATTTGAACCAGCGACCACACGCCCCCCAGGCGTGTGCGCTACCACTGCGCCACGGCCCGATTCCGAATTGCTCCGGTTGTTAAGCGTTCAATTTGGAGACACTGCGTCAAGCTTTTTGTTAGGTAGCGGGCTTGTACAGGGTTCTATCCCACGCCGCCCATCACAGCGAGATAGTCTTAAACCGAATGATTTTTTCTGGAAGAACCGAAGCTTCGGAAGAAGATGACGATGAAGAAGACGCAAAGACAGCCGTGGCACCTTCGGGAGCTGTCGTCTCCTCCTGTTTTACTTCCATGGGATTATGGTAGCCTTCCCAGACAGAGAACGAATCGTTGGAGAGAAGGAACACGGGAAAAACACCCGGGCGAAAATACGCAAAGTCGCTATATTCCACAGAACCGGTTTTTGTAATATGGCGCCGGGCCATTGTAACGACTTCCCCCTTTGGCAATCCTGCCTTTCGGGCGTCCTGGAACACCGTTCTATTGGGGAAGAGATCTGATGACAAAGCCCTTTTTTTCTGGTGGAACAAGGGCTCCCCGGGGTTATATATGGCAACCGTGACCTGCGCGGTAGCGCCCTCCGCCTCTGCCCATTTTTTATTTTTGTCTGACATTTCAATTTGTTGAATCAATCCATGGCTGGCATAATCTTCCGTCGTCTGGACTACATATTCCACGATTATTTTTGTTTCAAAGGCGAGTTTGGATGCAAGGCCTGCCGGCGCTCCCTTGAGCATTTCGAGAAGGATTTGCGTTTGCAGATTTTTGGGCCCACCCGATACGAGCAGCGAAACGGGCGATCCGGGAGCTATGCGCGCACCCGCAGGCGGATCCTGCGCCAGAACTTCTCCGGCTGGTTTGTTCGACGGGATAATGCTGATAGTGCCCTCTTTGAGGGTGTAAATGCGCGAGCCGCGCGGAATGGATTGCAGCTGCTGCTTGGCCAGTTCTATGGCAAGCCCGGTAAGGCGCGGTACTTCTATGACGGGATCTCCCTGCGACACGAGCAGAGTGAGCGATGCGCCCTGCTTAACAATTTTTCCGGGGGCAATGTTCTGCGCCACAATCGTTCCTGGAAGATATTCGTTGGTATCCATTTTTTCAATGGACACGCGAAAGCCGAGATCGTTTAGGCGATTGTGTTCATCGAGATAGAGGTTCCCCTGCAGCAGCGGCATTTCCACTTTTTCTTTTACGGAAATGCGCAGCGATATAATGACAAACGCTACGATAAAGAAAATCGACAAACCGGCAAAATAAAATAATCCTACGCGGTACAGCGACGTAAATACGGTTTTTTTGTCTACGGATTGGTCCTGCATGGGTACGTGTCGCCGCATGAGCGCGCTTGTAAACAGGATTTTGATTTACCGCGTGGCCGCTCAGAACAAAAAAGCCAATGTCCCCAACTCTCAAGATACCGAACGAAGGTCTCGTGCTGCTTGTCGGCATTGGCGGAAAAACCGGCCGCTGGTACGCGAGACTGCTGCTGCGCGAAGGTTACCGGGTTGCCGGTTCCGACGACAAAGCAGATCCTGAAATACCGGACGATATAAAAAATTCGCCCTCCTTTTCCATGGCAGCCCCAGGAGAAATACCCGAAAATACAATCGCCGTTACGCTGACCCCCGGCTATCCCCTTTCTTCGCATCTAATTTCCCGTGCAAAGCGCCGCGACCTGTTGGTTTTTTCCGAGGCCGAGTTTGCTTTCCACACGATGCAGAAAAAGAATATCCAACCACGCATTGCTGCAATCACGGGAACAGACGGAAAGAGCACCGTGACGGCACTCATCGCGCATCTGCTCAAAGCTGCCGGAATCCAGGCTGTAGCAGCCGGGAATATTGGAACCCCTCTGAGCGAACTCCTCTTTGAAAACAAAGTTCCGCAGGCCATTGCGCTCGAACTTTCCAGTTACCAGTTAGAACTCTTTCGCAACCTGTACAGCCACGCTGCATTGTATCTCAATCTTGCCAGTGACCATTTGGACCGTTACGAATCTTTGTCTGATTACGCTCGTACAAAATGGAATATTGCGACGGGGTTGCGCGGCCCATTAATTGTGGATAAGTCTCTGTTAGACGAAGAAAGCGTGGGGGGGAACACTGGACGAAACGCCAGACGGCATTTCAGCATTCCGGAAATTGTCGCCATTGACAAATCGGCCAAAAAGTCAAAGTCCTTTGTAATCACCGGAAACGAGATCTATTTCCCGGATACCATGCAGCAGGTAGCCGACCTTTCTCAATTAAAACTATCCGGAGAACACAATTATTTTAATATACTGTTTGCACTTGAAGCAGTCTATGCCATAGCGGGAAATCTTACCGTCGATGAAATCCGCAAAGCGCTCTATTCGTTTGAGCCACTCCCACACCGTTACCAGAAATTTGCCGTAAAAAACGGAATCACGTATATTGACGATTCCAAAGCGACGACGACACAGGCAGCCATTACCGCCATTCTCGCAGATCAAACTCCGCTGTATTATTTTGGTGGCGGGCGCTCCAAAGGCGAAGATTATACCCTGTTGGCAGAGGCTCTCGCCCAAAAAAACGCACGCGTATACCTGTTCGGAGAAAACGCAGGCGAGCTGTCCGCTGTGATCAGCAAACACGAAAATCTCATTCCCCGCGTTTTTAAGACTCTCTCAGAAGCCGTAAAAACCGCGTATGCAGATTATAAACAAACGGGGGATATGGAAGCCCGCTTTCTGCTTGCACCGGCTTCTACCTCATGGGATCAGTATGCCAATTTTGAAGAGAGAGGCCGCGATTTCCAGAAAACAGTGCGCAAATTATGAAAACGGCCATTACACAGGACTGGCTGTTGCGCGATTCTTCGGAACTGCACCGGCTGTTACTGCTAACGTCTTTTCTGGAAGATCCCTCTCTCTTCACATTGCAGTATAATGCACGCGACTGTCCCGAAGCACAAAATAAAATGAATATTCAAACAGCGCGCTACCATGAAGCAGGAGAGCTCTCCCTCTGGAAAAAGATCCGCCTGTTTTCCACCGATCGCAAAAAGTTTTCCTTAAGCGACTACGATATAGTTTTCAGCAATTCTCCGGGTCCCCTTCGCTGGGTAAAAAAAGACAAATACAAAGCAGGCAGATCCCCCTGGCAGTTTGCGTATGTGGAGCAACCCCACCCGGGATTCTGGAAAACAGATGGCAGCGATGCAGAATTTTTTATCCAAGATTTTCTAAAGCGCGACGATCTGCCACGCCTGAGAAATCTCGATTTTTCTTTTTCAGCCGGAATAGATTTGTCCGCTGCACCTTCAAAATGGACCGCCATGAAACTGCAGGTCACCTATGGGATAAAAGCTCATGTTCTGCCCCCGCCCGTTCACCCGGCATTTGTTCCCAAACCAGAAAAGCGGAAATGGTTTTATGCAGAACTATCTGCAAAAACACAGCAGAAAATTCGGCTGCTCAATGTACTGTTTCCACACCTTGCTGTGCCAGTACAAGTTTCATCTGTCTCTGTTGTAAAAACAGAAGCGAACATGGTAACGCTGCCGGTACTGACACCACCTAAAAAGACAGATATTCTTTCTGGTTCTTTTGCGACAATTCTTTTACCGGGAGAGGAATCCGTATTAGCGGCTCTGGAATCGTTCGCCATGGGTGTTCCCGTTATTGCCTGGAAAAATTCAGCTGCCGCTGAATACATTCGCAAAGACACGGGATATGTTCTCTCCGAAGAAACGCCAGACGCACTGTTAGCTGCTGTGTATGCAGCAAGAAAACTGCCGTTTTCTGCGCATGGCATCCGAAAATATTTTGAAGAGAATTTTTCCGACCGCCATTTTTCGCAGGGAGTTCGCAATCTTCTTACTCAACACGGTCCACCGGACTTGCGCCAGAGTTTTTTAAACTTGTAAATGGATGAAGTTCTTCGGCTTGTTTCGCATCCAGAGATTACTGAATTCCAATGAGAGGCAGCAGGCGCAGCAGATCGCGCGAATGGATAGCTGCATTGGCAACCCTGAGAAGCTTTTCTCTCGCGTTAAAGGCAACGGCAGCACCGGCAGAAGAAAGCATAAGAGCATCGTTAGCACCGTCGCCAATGGCAACCGTGTTCGAAACATGGATCCCGTGCTTTGCAGAGCATTCGAGCAGCACGCGTTGTTTTTGGGCAGCGTCTGTGATCTCACCTTCTACCTCTCCGGTAAGCTTTCCATCCTTTGCCGCAAGCACGTTGGAATGATGAGAATCAAATTCCAGAATATTGGCAAAATGCGAAGTAAAAAAAGTAAAACCGCCCGAGGCCAATACCAGGCGCACGCCTCGGCTGCGTAGCCTGCCAGCAAGCTCACGGGCGCCCGTCGTGAGAGTAAGCCTGTGTTTCACGGTTTCTAACACGGAAGCGGGAAGGCCTTCTAACAGAGACACCCTCTCGCGAAGCGCACCGGAAAAATCCAGTTCGCCCTTCATGGCTCTTTCGGTTATGTCGGCCACTCGCTCCTTTACGCCTGCCTCTGCCGCTATCTCGTCTATCGTTTCGTTTTCGATGAGCGTTGAGTCCATATCGAAAATAACTAATGAAGGAAAAAATATCTCTGGCAGAAGAGAAAAATCCATGTCTCTCTGGGTTCGCAAAAATGTAAGCAGTGCGTCTGTTTCTCCGGCTTCATGCTGCAAAACAATTTCCGTAAGATTTGTTTTTTCCTGCCCGCTCAAGGATATATTCCGCCGAAAACGAATTTCTCTTGCATCCGCTGCTCCGTAAAGTTCAGCGAGAGGTTCCAGATTGGGATAAGCGTTTTTTGTGAGCAGGCGCAAAATGGAAGTTTGCCTTGCCTCGCCCTCTGAAAACAATCCGTCAATGGTATTTCGCTCTTTGTAGCTTATCTCGTGCTCCAGCTCATGCGTTTTAAACCAAGCATCGAGAAGCTCAACAGCATCGGTAAGAGCCTGCTGCGAACCCTGGACGTACAGAACGGCATGCAGGCGGTCCAATAAAACAGACTGCTCCATGCGTATGATCGAAAGACCAGAATGGGAAAGAGTTTTGAGTACAACCGATTCAAAGCCGCCCACCGGCTTAATGCTGATTTCAAGCAATGCCCTGAATGGGAGAATCATATTAGAACCTTTTGTCGCCAATGCCAAAAACGAACTCGTAACCTTCTTGGCTTGGATGATCAATAAACTTTAACTGGTTGCGGTCCCACAGGGCGCGCTTGGCCAGGTAAATTCGCAGTGGCATAATGGGAATCTGGAGGCGAAAGCCAAAACCGTATGAATACCGAAGATAATCCATGGAAACGTTCTTCATGGATAACTGAGAATCGTTAATAGAGTCTACGTATTTTTCGTCATAGCTGTCGTCCAGAAAGTACATATCGGGATCTACATACAGCGCACCTGCATCGGCAAAAAAGACAATCCACAATAGAGAAGGTTCTACGGGCAGCCTTAGCTCCGTGCCATACGTAAAACGGTGTGCTCCGCCATCCTGCCACGCACGCGGATAATAAATGTCGTAATAGTTCCAGCCGCGAAGAGACTCGTACCCACCCAAAAACAGTTTGTCTTCTAATTCTACATAGGGATTTTCTTCGGGATCCTGCGATTTATAGACGGGAGAAGTCATTTGGGTAAGCGTAAGAGATCCTCTATGTTCAAAGACAATCCGCCAGCGGCGCAGCATGTTAAAGCGGATAGCATTAAAGAAAGTATAGTCAAACGGCCACCAGTACGCCTGGCCACTCAGGGTATAGCGGTTGTAGTGGTCGTCCCCCGCGATAATATTTCCAATGAGTTCCATGGAAAGATCTGTCCGGAAACCCTGCGTCGTATTAAAATAATTGTCTCGGTTGTCGTAGTAGATTCCGTTGACAATTCTATTTTTAACCTGCCAGCCCTGTTCTACGAGCAGAAACACGGAATCGGGAACCAGGGAAGACGGATTCACCGCGCGCGAATATTCGGGAGAAAAACGATGGTAATGCCCCCAGTGCAGGCCAATGCGGTGGCCCACGCCAATCTGGTAACCAACGGCGTCTTTATAATAATAGGCAGTTTCATAATCAGAGTTAATGCTCGATGCAAGAGAAGGTGCAAACAGGCGATAGTGAATAAAAGAACCACCCAAAGTGAGCGACCACGGCCTGTCAAAAATCCAAGGTTCTGTCCAGGAAGCCTGCAGACTCGTGCGCAGAGGGCCAAACTCAACTCGGGAAGAAATATTCTGGCCCGTTCCATTGAGATTGTTTTCGGAAACTTCTGCGAAAATAGAGAAGCCGGTCTGCGTACCGTAACCACCCCCCAGAGAAATGGTTCCCGTAGGCTGCTCTTCGACTTCTACAATGAGATTCATGAGGCCTTCGCTGCTGCCCGGACGATAATCGAGATTGACATTTTTGAAATAGCCTAGATTAAAAATCCGCTCTCTCGATTTCTGGACAAGATCGGCATTAAATAAATCGCCAGACTTGACGAGCAGCTCTCGACGGATAACCTTGTCGAGAGTCTTTTTGTTCCCTTTAATGATGATATTTTCTACATAGCCCTTCTCACCCTCTGCGATGCGAAAATGAACATGAACAAACTTTTTGCCGGCAAGTTCGGGTCTCTCGGCAAGAATTTTTCGCAGCCTTTTCAGATTGTAAAAATCTATGCCAGATTTAGCTGCCTCAACCTGCTCTTCTGTTTTTTCCTTTTCTGCGATGGCCTCTTCGGTTAATGCAATCTCTGTGCGCTCCGGTATCACGCGCGTGAGAATATAGCCCTTTTGAGAATAGAGATAGTTGATGTAGGATCTGTCTTTCTGGTATTTGGCGTTGTTGAACACCCCGCCAATATCAAAATTGGAATATTCAAAGTGAAAATTGATTTGGGATTCTGTGAATAGCGGTTTGCCGGTCTCCGTATTGAGAAAACGCGCATCCCATTCCATGGAATAGCCATTGAAAAAATACTGGTCTCCCTCGGATATTTTATAGGTGATTACGACGACGCGCTTATCCTGCTTTTTGTTTTTCCAGCGGATATCGTAGCGGGCTGCCTGCAATTCTACATCGAGATACCCCTGCGTGCGGTATATTTCCAGAATGGTCTCTTTGTCTTTTTCAAACAGCTCTTCCTTGAACTTGCCGTCTGCAATGAATCCGTCTTCTTCGAGTTCCATGGCAGACCGAAGCATCTCGGGATCGAGAACTTTCACGCCTATCAGGTTTATCTTGGAGACTTTCATCTCTTCGCCCTCGTCTATGCGAAAAGTGACGACGAGCTGGTTCTCTTTATTTTTTTTGGGTTCGTTAGTTACTTTTATGGCGGCATTGAACATGCCTTCTTCGCGGTAGCTGGCAAGAATCATCTGCACGCTGCGGGCAGCCTTGTTTTCGGACCAGGTTTCGCCCACGCGAATCGGCAGAGTTTCAGTAATCTCTGCCTCCTGGAGTTTATGCATTCCCTTTACTTTCACCTCGGCAACACGAGGCCTTTCTTCTACAATGATGATTACGCTTACGCCGTCCTTGTAGTCCTCTCCCTCCATGCGGGCGTTCGAAAAAGTTCCTTGGGCAAAAATGGCTTTTAGATCGCCATTGATGAGGTCGCGGGTCAGGGTTAATCCGGGCCGCATGGTTACGGTATCGAGAAGCTCCCTGTCGGAAACGTTAACGTTTCCTTCAAAGTTGATGCGCGTAATCTCTTTCCCTAAAAACCGATCGGCAGCAGAATGTCCACTGTCGGCAAAGAAAAAGAGGGCGGATGCTACAGACGCCAGTGCGGCAAATCGAACAAGATGCGCAGGTCGGTTAAAAAGCTTTATTAATGAAGACATTGCTTTGACCAGTTTTTTTGTACAGTGAGCACGTCAAGCTTCAAACGCCATCTATCCTTTTTTCTGCCTAAAAACAGTGGATAGAGAACCGCTCCACACAAAAAAAGGTTGCCCTAGCACGAGCAAATTAAAATCTGCGGGCCATGGGAAGCTTCTTTGCGCTATTTGACGATATAGCTACACTGTTAGACGACGCGGCGGCTATGAGCAAAGTCGCAACACAAAAAACAAGTGCCATCCTCGGAGATGACCTCGCAGTCAATGCGCGAAAAGCCTCTGGCTTTGCAAGCTCGCGCGAACTGCCCGTTCTGTGGGCCATTGGCATGGGCTCTCTATTAAACAAAATCATCATCCTGCCGGTGGCGTTTTTGCTCTCGGCCTTTGCCCCGTGGGCCATAATCCCCATACTGCTGATAGGAGGAGCCTACCTTGCCTTTGAAGGCGCAGAAAAAATTCTCAGTGTATTCCACAAACACGAAGACCACCAAGAAAAAGACGACCTCCCGGAAACTGCCACTAAAGAGGAAATTCTCGCACGCGAGAAAGAAAAAATCCACTCCGCCATCGTCACCGATTTCATTCTCTCTATCGAAATTGTCGTCATCGCACTGAGTACGGTGCAGGCACAGGGACTGCCAGTCCAGATTATAGCGGTTACAGCTGTTGCGCTTATAGCCACTGTCGGCGTGTATGGAATTGTCGCATTGATCGTACGCATGGACGACATGGGATTCAAAATCATTGAAATTGCATCCGGATCCGGAAAAAATCGGGGCGTTACTATTGGCGAACTCCCACTTCTGCGGCGGCTGGGAGTATACGCTGGCAAATCCCTCGTCGTTTCTCTGCCTGTTATTATCCGCGTGCTCACCGTGTTAGGCACCCTGGCCATGCTGCTCGTGGCCGGCGGCATTTTTTCGCACAACGTGCAACTCCTCCACCATCTGCTTGAAACTACGGAGCACGCTTTACCGCTCCCCCGAATGTTAACTGCTTTGTTGTTTGAGCTGGTACTGGGACTCGTCATTGGGCTCATCGTGGTTGCGTTCATAGAGCTCGGAAAAAAACTGTTCCGCAAGCCTTCTGCGCACTGAGCCCCGTCAGGGCTGGCTAAATACAGGGTGAGCCCTACCCGGGCAGGGCAATCTTGCCGGCAGGAAGAAACGGTGAGCCCTACCCGCGTATACCTTGGGCTCGTTGAGCTGAACTGACCCAATACTGGTGGTCATTCACCTTTCGGAGGATTTACAAAATTAATGGTTGGGAGGATAATCGGTGGAATATTTACCAGAGCTGTATAACTTGTAATAATGCTGCGAGCAAAAGGAAACAATATAGCTGGAGCATTTTGACGGGCTGTTATTTGAAAAAGTTCTTCGGGCATAGTCTCCTCTGCCTGAAAACCACCTTTAATTTTTAAAAATAAGTATAGATTTTCACTTTCTGTTTTTACTGTAATATTCAAAACCACTTCCACAAATCTTGCCTTGCTTTGGTCAAAATTATTTTCTACGTTAATTTCCTGCACTAACGATTCC
>DYPL01000013.1:40207-50208 GCA_020719945.1 Turneriella parva | reverse complement strand
ATGCTGTCCATGAATTTATCTGTAGATACGATAATCCAGGCCACTGGTTTAACGGAAGAGCAGCTTCGCGAGCATGCTGTAATCTAAGCCACGGCACACAGCCGAAAAAATCGCGATTTAATACGAGCTATCTTTTTAACCCGGCGATAAAAAATATTGAACGGGTTTTAGTTGCGGCAAACAAGCTTTTTCTTCTATCGGTATTCTCAGCCTCCTTCATTTTTCTTCTTTGCTGAATAACAACATTAAATATTCAGGGATATGTCCGTTTTTCAGACTGCTGATATCCATGCGCACGGAGTCATACAGGCCTCGGCAGGCACTGGTAAAACCTATACAATAGAGCAACTTGTGGTTCGTTTTTTTCTGGAGAGAAAACAGGATCCTTCGCGCCTGCTTCTCGTGACGTTTACGGAAAAAGCGACTCGCGAACTTCGCGAAAAAATTCGCAAAACTTTGCGCGCGCGCGCAGAAGCGGCAGCTGTAAACTCAGAAGAAAAAAGAATATTAACAGAAGTTTTGTCCCGCTATCAAGAGCTGCCTGTTTCTACCATCCACGGCTTTGCGCGCAGTGCATTGTCTGTATTGCGGCGCTCTTACAGCCAGGCTGATATAGTCGCGGATTCTGGCGAAAACCAGAGGGCATACCACGAAATTTTACGCCATCGCTTTCCGGAAATCTTTGGCGAAGAATACCCGGAAATACTTTCTGCTTTGTTTGGTTACACGGAAACGGGAGATGACCCAACGGAGCGTATTGTAAGTGCAATATCGAGCGTTTATCTTGAGGGGAGCGATACCGTATTGTTTCCCCAGAATGATTTGTCTCTGGAGGACTGGCTTTCCTGGAAAAAGGAGTATGCTGTAACAATAGATTCTTTTTTGAAGGAACACAAACGATTTATAAAAGAATTAGAGGATCCTGCCTTTTTAGAACAACTGAAATACGAGGTCGGTGGCAGATCTTTTTCGGCCTTTAATAAGAGTTTTATTACTGCTACTCTTGCTTTGGAATCCACCGTGTCAGACAGAGAAGGAATTTTGCAGTACTTAAATAGCTTTAATTATCAGTCCGCAACTAAGGGAATGGATAACTTTCGCAACAGTGTGCATCCTGCTATTGCGTCCTTTGCTTCCGCATTGAATGCGTTGCTGGAATGCGAGGAAAAGATTCAAATCTTTCGGCAGCGGTTTATTTCTTCCGCCGTCCGCGAGACCATGAAATCTTCTCAACAACTGCGAACTACAGACGAGGTGAGCTATAACAATCTCATCTCTGATTTGGCTGCCTTGCTCAAGAATCCAGTAGAATCCGAAAAATTGTCCGCTCGTTACGATGCCGCTCTCATAGATGAATTTCAGGATACGGATCCTCTCCAGTGGCAGATTTTTAAAACTTTGTTTTTACATAGAGGAAAAACTCTTTTTGTTGTAGGCGACCCCAAGCAGTCTATTTATCAGTTTCGAGGTGCAGACATCAATACGTATCTCGCTGCGGTTGAAGATATACTTGCTAAGGGTGGAAAAAAATATACCCTCGATACAAATTACAGATCGTCGAAAAATTTTGTAGAAGCCTGCAATCAATTTTTTACAGGAAACTTTTTTGAATTGCCCAGTATTCAATACGAGAAGGTTCACGCTGAAAAAGTGGAAAGCAGCCATCCTGTGCAGAATCGTGGCAGCATTAACGCGGTAGATCTTGCCGGGAATAATTCCACGCATTCCAGTGTGCCCAAGACTAAATATTTTTATTTCATAAAAGATGAAATTCTGCGAATGCGAGACGCGGGAATCAGTCCTGGCAGAACGGCCGTTCTCGTGGCGCGAAACGACGACGGAGCAGCTGTGCGGGAAATTTTGCGCGAAGCCGGCATTGGCTCTCTGCTACAGGGAGAACATTCCGTGTTTCATAGTTCTGAGGCCCAATTGTTGCTCGATCTGTTAACAGCACTGCGCGATAACGATGATTCCGCCATGCGTCGGCTTTTGTTATCGCGCCTATTTGCCGTACCTGTCGAGAGTATGTTCCACGGCAGGCCATCTGCTTATTTTGGGGGACTGTTCTCAATGTGGAAAAGTTATGCCGAAAAAAGAGATATTGCACTTTTGGTAGAAATGGTTCTACACGATTCTCAGATTCTATATGAAGTCCAGAGAGAAAGCCCGTTAGAGACGGAGCGCTCTTATACAAATTTTCGCCATTTGCGGGATCTGCTTTCTCATGCTATGGCCAGCGAAAAGTTTACTCTGCCGGAGCTTGTCGCATGGCTTATGGAAAAAATGGAAAGCGCAAAAGATGAAGAAGAAGTACTAAGGATAGAAAGTGACGATCCAGATAAAGTAAAACTTCTCACAATACACTCATCTAAGGGGCTCGAGTACGATTATGTTTTTGTGGTGCCCAAATTTAACCTGCGGACACAATCGCCCGATTATTTCGATTTCGCAGAAAATGGCAGAAGAGCTCTGAGTCTGGAATTGAATAATGTAGAGCACGACAAAAAGTATGGTGAATCGAAGGAGCAGCAAACCCGCAGATTGCACTACGTTGCCATTACGCGCGCTGTCCATGCTGTTTATTATCCATTTTATAGAAAGCTGAATAAAGACGGCAGTTTACATTCTGGTCAGGGAGAAACAGGGCGTTTTTTATACGATTATCTTGAGCAGGGGATTTCAAACAAAATTGTCGTTAAACTGGAACCAGCGGGATATGCGCAGGGGGGGGCGCAATCCACCAGAAATCAATCAGTTAATAAGGGTAAAATCAATCCGATTACTTTTGTACCATTCCGAGAAAGAGCAAGATACTTTCACTCTTTTTCGTCCCTGCATGCCAGGGAGCAGGAGCACGAATATATAGCGGAGAGTGATTCTACGAGAGAAAGCGACGAGTCGCCTTCGGGAGAATTGCTACAGGAATATGTAGAACTTGCCCACGGAACTACGACCGGTATATTTCTGCACAAGGTGATGGAAGTTCTCGACCCTGCCCTGTTCGCGGAGGCCGCTTCGGTGGCCGCTGTATATAACTCCCCCGAATTTCGCGATACAGTATTGGCTCTTCATGAGTTCTCTGTCCTTGAATTACGAAATTTTCCTGAATACCAGTCCTCTAAGGATTTGTCTTTTCTGCATCCTGAAACTTCAGCCCTATTTTCTTCCTCATTCAGGATGGAATCTTTATCTTTTCAAAAGAGGGAGATTCTTCTGGCAGAATCAGCGCGGATGTATTACCACAGCGTCCATGCGATGTTGCCTGGAATACAGACAACGCTGGCTCAAATTGGCCACAGTCGCATGCTCCGCGAGCTGGAGTTTTTTGCTCCTGCGGAACACTTTCAGAATCTAATGGGTCCGCAAGATTTCATGAAAGGCTCTATAGATCTGGTATTTGAACATGGCGGAAAATGGTATATAGCAGATTACAAAAGCAACGCCTTGCCAAATTATAGCGACGATACAATCACGAAAAATGTCTCTGTTCATTACTCTCTTCAGATTCAGATTTACTCTAAGGCGTTAGAAAAGTTTCTAAGCCTGCGCGGAATTGGGAAACCCGCCGGCGTTTTTTACATTTACATGCGGGGCACCAAAGCCGGCCAGGGCTCGGCTATATACGGCGAGGGAACCAAATGAAACCATGGTTAAAGGAAATACTAAGCGACTCACTCGATGTCTATACATTCCAGGATTTATTTCCTGGAGAGGAGCCAACTCCCTGCGTGGCTTTGTTAGCGGCTGTCATGTTGCGCGCGGTTCGCGAGGGCGATATTTGCGCAACGGCAGTTAGTTTGAATCAGGCCGCACGCGCTATTCCGGAAACAGAAGCTTGTCAATTTGAGAGGCTGTTAAAACTAAATGTAGGGACAAATGTATTTGTTTCAGACGAAACTGAAATCAACGAAAGCATAGTTCCGGTGATTCGAGACGGAGAATGTTTTTTCTGGAATCGCCATTTTAGAATGCTTCGCGAAATCAGAGAAAAACTGAAAATACTGAGGCAGGGTCAATCGCTTGCAGAGACTACAGCAGGGGATACCATCAGGAAGAGCAGAATTTCTCTGAATGAAAACCAGCAGCTTGCCGTTCACCTTGCCATGCATTCGCCATTGCTGGTGTTAAGCGGAGGGCCCGGAACTGGGAAAACCACAGTGATTGCAGAAATAATGCGATCCCTGCTGAAAGCGGGCATAGAAGTATCGCAGATTCTGCTTGCTGCACCCACAGGAAAAGCGGCCATGCGCATTGAAGCATCTCTCTCTGCCGCCGGACTGGAAGTCTCCTTTAGGGCCAAAACAATTCATAGAATGCTTGAGTTCTCAAGAAGAGGATTCAGGAGAAATAAGGACAATCATCTGGTGGAAAAAGTATTGATTATTGATGAAATGTCTATGGTTAACCTGGAACTTCTGCACGCCGTGTTTGCAGCCCTGCGCGAAAACTCGCGCGTCATTCTCGTGGGAGATAGACACCAGCTGCCTCCCGTAGAATCTGGTGCCGTTCTGCCGCGCCTCACTCCCGATGGCTCGCCGTGCTATTCTTCTGCATTGCTTAAAAAGATCGGCATTGAGGCAGCACAGTGCGAGAATAATCCGTTGGCCGACACTTGGGTAGAACTTACAGAGACAAAACGTTTTGACGGAAAAATAGGGCGGGCTGCGGCAAATGCACTTGCCGGACAATGGGACGAATCCCTGGTGATCGAGAAAAAAATCGACGAGATACAAATGGGTGAGCAGGGCCTGTTTCGCATTGTGACAGACAAGGAAGGTTTATCAAAAGTCGCCAGTAGTTTTGTCACAAGTCAGTATGGCAGCCAGTGGATGCATGGCCAAAGCGGCAACATGGACACTGAACTTCCCAGTCGTTTCAGCGTGTACAACTCCGCGAGAGTATTAACACCTTTACGAAACGGCATGGCCGGTTCTATTGCGTTAAACCGGATCATTACTCAATCCCTGTTTCCAGATATGGTCGGCAAAAACTGCTTTCACGGATTGCCCATAATTATTTCGCACAATGATTATAGCGTGAACCTGTTTAATGGCGACGAAGGTATATGTCTTCAGAATGATGGTGAACTGTATGCGTGGTTTCGGGATGGCAATTCTTTTCGCGCGGTTTCTCCCATGCGGCTTCCCGCTTTTCAGCCTGGATTTGTCCAGACAATTCACAGTGCGCAGGGATCCGAATTTGATACAATTTTAATGCTGCATCCGGGTGGTACAGCGGCAGAGAAATTGATGCAGCGGGAGATTTTATATACGGCTTTAACACGGGCAAAACGCAGTGCATGGCTGGCAGGAGATGTCTCTATTCTCGAAAAAGCTGTGCGCGAGCGAAGGCTAAAATCTCTGCCGTTTGTGCTCTGGCAGGTTTAACTTGCAGCGGGCAGGGTTAATACAATGCGCGTGCCTTTGTCCAGCTCTGATTCAATTTGCATTGTTCCTCCATTCCCTGCGATGTATTCTTTCACGATGCTGATGCCAAGCCCTGTGCCTCTTTCTCCTTTTGTGCCCTGCATGGATTGTACCATGGAGCCGCTTAGCAGTTCCCGAATTTTGTCAGCTTGCATTCCTATTCCGTTGTCAGAAATTTCGAGCTCAACTTTTTTACCCACCGGTTTTGCGGAAATAGATATTAAACCGTTCTCGTGTGAAAATTTTACGGAGTTATGTATTACATTGCGCAGGGTAATCACAATCGTTTCAACATCTGCCAGAAAGAGCAGGTTATCTGGTATATTCTGGACAATCTTTAGTCTTTTGGAATGAATTTGCATCTGCACAAAAGACAGAGCATTCTGCACGGCATCGGTTACAGAAATGGCAACAGGGTTATATTTCAGGTTCTGGTTTTGGGACTTTGCCCAGGAAATCGTTTTTTCGAGAAGATTCAGGACTTTGTCATTTTGCTTTTTCGCTATCTCCAACAGAGGGTTGCACTCGCCGCACATACTATTCTGTAACTCTTCGGAAAGCTCTTCCAAACTCAGTTGTGATGCCGAAATGGCATTTTTTATGTCGTGCGCCAAAACGGATATCAGCTTGTCGCGCAGTTTCAGCGAATCAGATAGTTTTGCTGCATTTTCTTTGAGAGCGTGGCTCAATTGTTCGCTAAAGAAAATGGCGAGAGAAACCGTGATGGCAAACCAGATGCCCAATATGGCATAGAGATTCACCAGATGGCATGTATCGTGCGCTAGAAAATTGTTTGTGGGATGCCTTAGAATGTCGTGAATTCCGCGTATTCCCGATAACAGAGAATAAGTCAAAGCGAGAGCAAACAAAAACGGGCTGCTGCGCTTGCGGTCGGTTATATAATTGTGGATAGAATGCCATGCGGGAAAAATCCACAAAGTAAAATAGGCCGCATCCATCGTGAGCAGCCTCTCCTGTAACGTGAAGTATTCTGCGGAAACCACAAAGGCAATACTGAAAAAAATGGCCAGAGAGTATTCTGGAAAGGGTCGGGTTGTTAACTGCATGAATCTGCGAAAGGATGCACCAACCAGGGCGGGCATCCAGATTAGTGCAATATTTCCAAGATGAATACTCAATAAATCGGGAATTTTCCCGCGCAATGACAAAAGAACGCTGCCCGTTAATCCTGCGGCAATAGCAGCAATCCAGGTTTTCCCGCCTGAAAACCGGTAAATGGTGGTATAGAAATATATTGAAAGAACGAGGCTGAAAAAAGTGACCAGTCCCAGCACTGTGTACAGCGTCCGCAATTCTTCCATTTAGGTAATGTAACCAAATCTTTTCCAGAACGTCTATAATTTTATTCATTCAGTTCTTCTTATAAATTACAAATTCAATAAATAGATAAATAACGACTAAATACTTTGAGGCTTTTGTATTTGTAACAGGGGTTATGAAACAATTATTAACAGGGACATGTCCTATATAACGGAAGTTCAGTATATTGATTTGTATCCTCCCTTGTTTTTGAGAATCCCGGAAAATCGTAAAAAAAGATTGTCAGGTATACAAGTATACGCGCGCCGTTCCTGTATGGAGATTCAACAAAAAAACCAGAGCTTTATTTTAGAGAATGTTTCGTTTTCAGAATTAAAAACTCTTAAGGCAGCGTGCGAGGCACACGCGAAAGCAGGTTCAAGCGTCGCGCAAAAACTGGCAGCAGAAATCAACAAGGCCATGGAAAACATGCAGGTCTGAATTCATGGCCAACAGCAGCGAAAAAATTCTCATTGTAGACGACAGCGAGGCCAATACTGTTCTGGCCCAAAGAATTCTTCGCGCCCAGGGTTACGACGCAGATACAGCCATGTCCGGGCAAGAGGGTCTCGACAAGCTCAGAAAGGAATCCTACGCTCTCCTCTTGTTAGATATTGAAATGCCGGGTATGAATGGCTTTGACGTTATGTCGGTCATAAAAAAGGACAATGCTTTTCGCAATATAGGCGTAATTTATTTGTCTGCCATTACCGCCAAAGATACAATTATCCAGGGATACGAGACCGGCGCCATTGATTACATAACCAAGCCTTTTGAAAAGAGAGAACTGATTGCACGGGTTGCAACACATTTGCGATTATTGCGACAAAATCGTGAACTGCTTCAGTTAAACAACATTAAGGATAAATTATTTTCTATAATTTCTCACGATCTCAAAAATTCATTCCAGGGTGTGCTTGGTCTCACTGAGCTGACTGCAGAAATTGCCGATACACTAAGCAGAGAAGAAATCTATCACAAGCTGCAGCTCATGCGTGAAGGTGCATCGCGCACCAATATTCTGCTTAAAAGTCTTCTGGAATGGTCGCGCCTTCAAAGTGGGTCCATTGTCGTGCGCTATAAAACACTGCGGCCTGCCATTATAGCAGACAATGCCATAGAGTTATACAAGCAGGTCTCTCTGGAAAAAAATATTCACGTTCAAAACCGTGTTTCGGGAGATTTCGCGGCAGAAGCAGATGCCGATCTCGTGTTCAGCATTTTGCGGAATCTGGTCAACAATGCCATAAAATACAGCCATCCGGGGGGAGCCATTACTATAAGCGGTTCTCAACAAAATGGATACATTGAAATCAGAGTCCAGGATACGGGAGTAGGCATGTCGATCGAAAAAGCGGCATCGCTATTCTCCGCCTCGGGCCAGGCAAGTACAGAGGGAACAGCGGGAGAAAAAGGAACCGGATTGGGGCTCACTCTCGTCAAAGAATTTGCAGAAATACAGGGTGGCACCATACGGGTAGAGAGCGAGTTGGGTAAAGGCAGCACGTTCATTTTTACTCTGCTCGCGTCAAAAAATACGGAGCACACGGATCCTTCTCGCGAATTAGAGCCGCAGAAAATTCTGATTGTAGACGACGACGAGATAAACAGAATTTTGCTCCAGAAGAATCTGGAAAAACAGGGCCATACGGTAGAGGTCTGCAAAGATTCCTTTTCGGCCCTAAAAAAACTCAGAGAAGTAGCGTTTCAGGTCATCATCACAGACATTAACATGCCGGGAATGTCCGGCTACGAGTTGTTAGCGCATATCATGAGAGATCCAACCCTGGCCAACGTTCGACTGTTTTTACTGAGTGCGTCAGAGACTCCGGTGTCTGCCAATGATTCGCGGATAGGCTTTTTGCCCAAACCGTTTATCTATGCAGACTTTGTTGTTGCGTGGCATTCTCATTGACGCAATATGGTCCGGCCATAGTGTGTAACCATGAAACCACTCGGCATACTGGCTTTGCCCGTACACGAAAATTCGCTTTTGCCGGCGCTGCACTTTCTGCTCTGGCGAAGAATCGACTCAACAATTGCAGGTCACTGCCTCGACTTTGATTTGTATTCTTTCAGCAGCAGCGCAAACGATGAAGAGGCGGCCTCAGAAATTATGGACGATCTTGTAACGCTTAGCGCATACCACATAGCTTCGCACGCACAGCAGGGAACTCTGCATAAAATTTATGGCAATCGGTATCCGCTGCACATACGGGGAGAAGATTCCTGGGAAGCGCACCACGACAGCATGCACAGGATAGAAGAAGGTGTCATTGCCAAAGCGGCTTCATCGTTTATACAAATCAAGAATTCTGGAGAAACGCCCAGCCCGCGAACAGACAGCTATCTCGAAAGTTTAAAGGGTTTAACGGATCAGGAACTCAGCATTACAATGTTGGCAGTTTTGCAGTCGTTCCACCAGTGCTATCGCTTCAGGAGTCATTAATGAAAGTCAGTCAGTCTTACGATTTTGACAGAATATTAAATCTGTTTGAAACCTCAGGTTTAATTGGGAAAAAGTTTTCCATTACGGAGTACGCATATTCCGAAAAGAGCAGCAAAAAACTATTTCAGTTAAAAGACAGCGAATCTACTTCGGTTACATTTTTTGTTCTCAAGCGCGACGACGCAGAAGGGTATTTTATTCCCCAGGAACAGTTGCGCTCCATTGTGCGTTTTCTTCACAAGCTTAAGATAGATTTTCTGGACGAGTACATTAATAGCAGTTTATTATCGTAAGCTACGCCCTGCGTTAATACTTGCAGATTCTCAGAAGGGAGACTGGCTGCTTGCGCAGATTTCGAGCAGGGCTTTCAGAATATACTCAAAAATAAACAGTCACCGCAGGAGACCAGGTAAAACCACCTAGATCCGATTCCAGAGGATCGGGCAAATTATTCAAATGCTGAATAGCGCCGGTAGAAAAAACAGAAATGGGGAGATACGTATACCCCGCCTTAAAAGAAAAGGAAAGGCGCGGAGTCGCGAAAACTTCTGTTCCGGCAAAAATGCGAAAGCCAAAATTTTCGGTGTATAGAATGGGGCCAACCTCGTTAGTGCCAAACCCGTTTCCTTCGCTTGGGTTAAAATATCCATTCACGGAAAGCATGGAATATTCCAGGCCGGGCATAAGGAACAAATGGACGTGGCGGTTTACAGCCATCGAAAAATAACTGTTAAGGACATAACTGCTGCCGTCTACAATAACGATAAATTCTCCGGTTTGCGGCTTTCCCATAGTCGTTCCGTCTG
>DYPL01000013.1:5932-40107 GCA_020719945.1 Turneriella parva | reverse complement strand
CAGGCGCGGTTTCAGCGCCTTACTGTTTTCCTGAGCGTGCTGCCAGGAAAGATCTTCAGCAATTTGTGTTACGGATCGCGTAACGGGCGAACCTGCGATTCCGGCTGTAATAGATAGAAAGAGAAATATTGTGGGATGGAATTTCATGCGGTAGTTTGCATTCTTTGTTTCGTTTGTCTATAAAATTTATTCCAGCATGTCATCATCCGGCAGGCCAAGCTGCTTGTTTTTCTCTTTGTCTTTTTCGTAGTCTTTAATTTTTGTCTCTGTTTTTATTTCTGAGGATTCGATTTTTTTTCCTCCAAGGCGCAAAACTTCCTCAAGAGAAATTTCTGAACCCGGCGGCGGAAGTTCAAAAGTCGGGTCTTCTATCATGAACAGAATTTTTTCAATGGTTGGCGACTGGGGATCGTCCGGAGCCGCCTGTATAAATGTGCGCCAATAAAAGATTGTCTTTTCTTTATCCCTTTTTTCCATGAGTTGAAGATAGCCAATCTGAAACAGGGCGGGATGCAGCGATGGATTCAGTGTATAAGCTTCCTGGTAAGAAGTAAGCGACTTCTCTATTTCGTGAAGTTCCTGATATCCCTGAGCAATCCTGAAATGTTCTGCAGCGGGATCCGGAGAATTCGCAAGCGCCTTGTTATACCACGTGATGGCCATCCTGTATTCTTTTTGCAGTAAATATATATCCCCAATATAAGAGAAAGCTTTTGGATGGGCAGGATTTTTTTCTGCCACGGCTAACAGAAGCGGCAGGGCGGCCGCATGTTCACGCGCAAAAAATTTCTTTTCAGCCTCAAGGAAGGCTGCATCAGAGGACCATAAAGCAATGGCAGAGAGCAGTACGTAAAGGATGAACCTTTTCATATCTGATATATCGACGTTTTACGGAAAACAATGGCAAGAAAATATATAAAAATATCGAGTGTAAGCGATATCGATCTTTCGCGGATTGGTGTGGGAAATATTGAAAATCGCTACATTGATTCTCAGGGAAACCGTTATGCCACGCGCTTTAACAAAAGAAAGCGAAAAGTAGAAATTGTCCGAATAGCACTTGGTTTTGATGAAGCCCAGGCCATTGCTCAGCGTTCTCGTGGAACCAAAGTTTCTTCAGAAAGCAAAGTAGCGGAAGTCAAGGTGCACCCGGCACCGTTTAATCTTCCCCCGTGGATTGCCCAGCTTGGTATTACACCGGCTTCGCGCCTGAACATTGTAGAGTACCTGAATGAAATCGAAAAAGAATGCAATCGAATATCAGAACGTTTTCGAGGAATTATTGCCAACATTAAACGCGCCGAGGTAGAAATTGACTCGGGAGGTCACCACGATTTTATCCTGATTGTTACGACTGCTTTTGATCGAGATATTCAGGCGCCATTGCACGAAACGCAGAACATGGTAACGGAGCTGACGCGGTTTCCAAAGCCTATGAGCAATTATCTTGCGTATTTGAATAAGAAACACAAGATCTATTTCGATACGCTCAATTCAGAGAGGCAGAAAGAATATATTAAAGCGGCTACCATTGGCACCTATATGCTCAAGGCCATTAAGGGTGGATTAGATCTTATCCAGATGGTGCGTGAAAATTTGGCGAGCGTGAATTCTGCTGCACTGAAAGGGGAGCAAAAGAAAGCGTTTGAGAATGCATTGCAGTCTATAGACTTTACTGATAGTGGTCTGCGCGAAGAAACCGGGAAAATTGTCAAATGGTTTGAAATAGCTTCTTTAATTTGACAAAGTTCAGGGAGGGACTTTTTGCCTGCGGCTCTCTTCGCGTTCAGAGGTTTACTGTGTTCTCGATGCTTCGCGCTTGCGCTCCATGGCTGCCTTTTTGCGGTGGAACAATACCTGCTTTTCCATTTCTGCCACGTCCATCGTCATGAGGCGGCCTGCATCGAGGCGAATATTGCGGTCTTCGAGAATCGTCATGAGATGGCGCTCTCCTTCTTCCTGCGAAAACGCGAGCATTTTCATGAGCTCCTGTGCACCAATATCAAATGTGTACGGTATTTTAGGCTGAATATGCACTTTCTTTTTTTGGATCTGTGTGAGAAGCATATCGTAAATGCGCCCAATGGGATCGAAAATAAGGAGGTTAGCGAGCTGTCGGTATGCTGTCCAGATTCGTTCGCTGAGCAGCGTAATCAGTTTTGTGGCAAGCTGCGGCTGGGCCTGCACCATGGCCTCAAAGTTCTGGCGGCTGATGGCAAGTGTCGATACCTGGCCATGAGTTACGGCAGAGGCAGAACGCGGCTTGTTTTCGAGAAGCGCCATTTCTCCAAAAATATCTCCTGGCTGTAACACGGCCAGCAGCACTTCTTTGTCGTTTACGACTTTGGTAATTTTTACGCGCCCGCTCTGAATAATATACAGCTCTGCACCGGGCTCGTGCTCTATCATGATCATCTGGCCATCGAGAAAAGTGCGGGAAAGATTATTGCCCTGTATGGCTGGCGGTTCTAACGGGGCACCCATTGTCTGTAACTGCATCTTGGCTTTTGCAGAAAAGGTTCCGTTTGGAAAAAACCGCAGATATTTTTGGTAGGCATAGGCAGCGTGCTTGTATTCCTGCTTGTTAAAGTAAAACTCTCCAATCTGAAACATCAGCTGGGGGTCTTCTTCTACTGTTCCGTGAAATGTAAGTTTGGTAATGGCCTTATCGATAATGCGCAACCGCTGGGAAAAATAGCGGATAATCTTCATGGCTATGGGTGCGTTCTTTTGGATGAGCGCACCAAACTGGCCACTGCCTACGGCAATTAAAGAGGTGGGCTGAAGAGTTTGCGCAGATTCAATGTGCGGATGGCCGCTCATGCTGGAGACGACGCCAAAGAAGTCTCCGGGCCCTAAGAGCAGGTTTGCATCTTCTCCCGGAATGGGAATTTCTGCTGTGAGACGCACCTGGCCCTGGCGGATTATAAAAAAGCCGGGAGCAGATTTTCCTTCTACAATGACAAATGCGTTTTGTTGAAAGTTTGCAGTTTGAAATACGGGGCCCGACATAGTATATCTATTCCTTTTTTGGTTGTGCGTTCACTGTCAATCATAATCCACTGGAATGGCAAACCGGCTCTGAAAAGCCCGCTGGCGCTCCATTTTATTGTTTCATGACAGTCTTTGTTCGCAGTTCTATTATTTATCGGTTTTTTTTCCGCAACTCATGATTTTTTTATGCCGATAAAGTATTTACACATGCGATGGGAGTTTCAATGGTAACAATGCGAACTGGATTCTTGGCAATTTTTATGGTTACCGCGCAGGCGTTCGCCTCGGCAGACACGGTTCTCGATTTTTCTGGCGGTTACACAGTCGGCCCTTTAGGAAATTCCGTGGAGGCGCGCTCCAAACAGGAATCCATGAGTTTTTACAAAGTGAGCCATTCTGGTATCAATGCCCGTTTTATTGGATATTACGACAGAATTGGCTTGGATGCCTTTGTGCACGGCCAGCTTTCTGCAAAAGGAACCCGCGAGTATCCGAAAACCAATAACGAGAGCACCTTTAGGAAAGAAGACGGAGCTCCCGTCCCTACCGTTCACTCTGCCGATGCTTTTCTCAATTATCGGTTTTTTACCAAGGGAGACCGGGAAGATCTCGTTCTTGGTGCCGGGGTAATGTACCCGCTTGCCACGGTTGGCGAAAACTATTCCAAACCGTTTGCGGCAGCGCATGTTCGCGTGGAGCCCGTTTTTCTGCAAAGGAATAACTGGGATTTCTCTTTTCCTCTTTTCGTAAAGGCAGGGTTGTATATTCCCACAGACGAAGGTTTTCTCGTGCGCTTTGCAACGTACGGGGAAATGTATCTTTTCGGTGGTGGTGGAATCACAGTTGCTCCTCATCCCTATGGCCTGTATTACCAGGCTCTTGTAACCTACAGCATGCTTAAATCTGCTATCGATTCTGAAACGGAATTGTCTGCCGACTATATGCGCTTTGAATTTCAGGTTGGTTACAGGCTGGATTCTGCAAAACAATATTTTGGAGGTAAGCCGTGAAAAAAATAATCGCCGCAGCTTTTTCGCTTTTCGTTATTTCCTGCACGGCACCTGTTGTCCACAAACCCGTTGCCGCGCGCAGCGTACTGTCCTACGAGTACACCGCCAGTTTATTTGAGGAAACCTTCCAGAAAGAGTATAAAGAGTTCTACACAAACAGGAAGTCTGCCGCTCTCACCAAAGAGATTGTACTTACCTTGCCTGTTGATGCCGTTTTTTATCCCGTTCCGGAATCTGTCGTGTACAGACTAACCTTTGCGGAGGGCAATATTGCATCCAGCAAGCTGATAAAAACGGCTCCGGAACCCTATTTTAAACAGGCCGAAAAAGCGCTCTCGGAACTCAAGCCCGGGGACATTGCCCCGGCCTATGTGGGTAACGAGGCCCACTACCCGGTAGTGTATCTGGTATTCCAGTTTACCGAAGGAGTCCGCTGATGCGTTCGATGCTTATTTTTGCTCTATTTATTTTTGGAATTGTATCGTTAGATGCGGTTACGGTTTCTGGAAAAGTTACGAAGGGGGAGGCTCCCGTTTCTGGCGCCACCGTTTTTTTGACTCCGAGCCCTCTAAATAAAATTCCTGCTCCCGGTGGCTACTCTGTGAAAACTAACGAGTCGGGAGAATTTATTGCGGAGAACGTAAAGCCTGGCAGATACATGCTCACGGTAACGCATACATCCACTGGCAAAAAAACCATTCTCATCAAGGCGAGAAGTAACTTTACGATTGCGATTAATATGGCAGATGTCGTCGATCGGGTGAACGCAATTCCCGCACGGCAGTTAGTCCCAACCCCCCCCTCTACCGACACCTGGTTTAATGACGAGATTATTCGACTTCCCGGAAACATGGGCGCATATACCAATCCGCTGGTTTTGTCTCCTTCTGTGTACCAGTCTGGCACTCTGGACGCGCGCATGAGTTCGCGAGGCATGGCGCCTTCTTCTACCGTGTTTCTGTATGACGGCATGGCTCTCTCTTCGCCTTTTCATTATGGGGGCAGTGCGCCCTATGTAGACCCCTATGATTCTTACGAGGTTCTGTTCCACAGGGGAGGGCACTCGGTTGTGCGGCGCGATGGACTTGGCGGTGCCGTTTCTGAAACGCGACTCAATAGAAATGCACGCACGGGAAATCATCTTTTTACCGAAGTCAATCCGCAGCAGATCAAGGCATCTGCCGCATACCAGCTCACTCCCGGAGTGTATGGATCCCTGACGGCAAGGCAGACTACTTCGTCGGCGAGCAGTCAGGATATACATTCTGCCAATACGTTTCAATTGACAAAGGCAGACACTATAGAGCTCATCACGATCCAGGGGCTTGATTCCATTGCCAATGCGGCAGAAGGTTACAGTTATAGAAAGTACGCGGGTGCCAATATGCTCCGCTACACGCACATTGCATCTGGATTGTTTTCGTGGTCTTTAGAGGGGCAGGCCCGCTACGAAGAAACAGCGTACACGGATAAACAAACCGGGTATGATATGATGACAATGACCTATAATGATGAAACGCTTTTTTTAGACCAGCGCTATGCCCTTTTTTCGGCCCGGCCTTCTGTTCTGGTTAAGCCTCTATCCATTTTATCGTTGGAGGCTGGTGCCGAAGTAGAATACTACTCCCCGCGCAGCCATTTGCGGATCAATTCAAAAGATCGCTGGAAAGACAATGGCGATTTCTACAGGCCTCTGGAGAACAAGCACCAGCGTTACACTCCCGATCCATTTTTAATTTCGGGAGGCTTTGGAAGGGCTCTCCTCAAGCTGGACAGCTTTTACTGGGATGGCTCCGCGCGGGCCGATCACTATGGTGATTCCGGAACTATATATCTTTCTGCCGCCAATAAAGCAGCTTATGACATTACAAAACACTGGAATGTTTTCGCGGCTGCCGGCCTTTACCAGAGCAAGCCCGATGTGTTATATCTGAATCGCACGGGAGATGAAGATGCCTCACCCATGAAAACGGTAAAAACCGCAGAAGCAGAAACGGGGTATGAATTTAAGTCGACCGGCAAGCGCTTTTCGCAGACCTTGTTTGCCCTGATGCAGCAGGATCTAATGCGTTACAATCCATCGTCGACTTCCTATTACACGCAGGACGGCGAGTATAAGAGCCTGGGATTAGAAACTGCGTATCTTGTATTCTGGGATACGCACCAGATTCGCACAGCCCTGTCTATCATGGAAGGCACGGGTGATATTACTTGGATGGAGAATTACATTTTTTCGGGTTCATACATTAAAAGACTCGGTCCTGCCAGCCATTCACTCACTTACAAAATTCGCGGTCTGTTGGTTCGCGAGCGCTACGAAGACGAAGCCGGTACGACGACCGATATTGGCTACCGCGTGACGAGCCAGTACGCCGGAGGGTGGTCTTATTATTTTGATATGGGGGCATCGTTAACGGCGCGCACCGCAGATTCTTCTGCACCGGCTCCGTTTTACGGTTATGCTCCCCTGATGGAGCAAATGCGCTCATCGGTATTGCTGGACAGATCGTATTCTTCTGTGCCGTTTTATTTCTCGGTTGGACTTCAGTGGAGATCGCGATGAAAAAAATATTTTGGATGCTGGGATTTTTGCTGGTTAGCGTTGTTGCAGCCCAGCAGATTTCTAAAGAAGATTATCAGTCTTATCAAAAGGACATGGCGGGCAGAATTGAAAAAGATCCTGGGAAAGTGCAATGGCGGGAGTCTCTCTACCGCGCCGCTATTCTGAACGAGGACTTTGAAACGGCTTCTGTTCAGGCAGATGCTTTGTCTTCCATGCAGCCCCAAAATGAAGAGTATGCGATGCATAGAATCCGGGCAGCGTATTTTTCTCAGGACTTTGCGAAAACAAAAACTCTTCTCGATGAATATATCCAGAAGTTTCCGGAATCTGAACGCGTACCGGAACTGAGCGGGATGAAACAAAATCTCGAAAGCTCTGCCGGTTTGCCCCCTCTGCGCGACCCTGAGATATTGCCGTTAGGAAAACTGGAAGGAAAATTTAATAAACTCAAACGGTTTTATCCTTTGATGCAGGAGGGGTATGCGTTTGCCATCGATGCAAAAGGCCCTTGGATTGTGGATATTCGCACGGGCGAAAAGCAAAAACCTTTTACGCTTTTTAAGGGTTGGAAAGACGTAAAGGAATACGATTCCAAAATGGCACAGCTCTCTGATCTCGAGATATTCCATCTCGACGCAAAAAAATCGGCCCCGGTTGCCGCGTTTGCAGCATCCTTTGGCGGAGAATACTATCTCTTTGAAAACCGCCCCGCTTCGCGCACAGGGGAGTCCATTATTGTAAATCACTTTAAAAATCTGGAAGAGAGAAATTGCGATTTTCCCGCTATTTCTCCCTGGATGGATATCCTCGTAGCGGCATGCCCTTCTGAAAAGTCCGGCAGAAAAGACAGCGACCTGGTTTTTTACAAGCGCTCTTCTACCACCGGATGGTTTAGAATATCTGTGGACGGACTTGATGCCATTAACACAGACAAAGACGAACGCTATCCGTCTTTTAGTGAGGATGGCCGTTTTCTCTACATTCTGTCCAATGGCCATGCCGGCTATGGCGGTGTTGATGTAATCACGATTCCTGTCCTTTATAAAAAAGAAAAGAATTCCGGCTATTCTGTTTCCCTCGGAAAACCAGCGAACGTATTGAAAGATATCAATTCTTTTCGCGATGAGATTATGCCCGTGCGCGTGTTCAAAAACCAGCCGAGTCTGTATTATATGCGCGAGCATCCTACCGGGAATGAACTCGTTCATTATGCACTGAAGCATCCTGGGGAGCCACTTTCCTCTGTGGTCAATGTAGCTATTGATGTGACTTCTTCCACTGGCGTTCCTTTGCAGGCGGAAATACAGATGCTTCCTCTCGTGAGCGGGGACAACAGGCAATACCTCGGAGAATTCTACAAAAGCTCACCCCTTATGCGACTGCACCGTGGAAAAAGTTACAGCCTTCGCGTGCGTTCTGCCGGACACCTGTACTATTACGACGAGTTTACCCTGCGGGAAGACCAGGACTTTCTCAATGTGGAAGCAAAGCTGGTTCCTCTGAAACCGGGATCTGCCATTACAGCCCGAGCCCTTCGCTTTGAATCTGGATCTGCAGCATTGGCGGCTACATCGTTTGCAGAGATTGACATTATTAAAGATCTGCTTCTGAAAAATCCTTCGATTGGAATTTCTATAGAGGGACATACCGATAACGTCGGAGGTTACCAGCAGAATATTGATTTGTCTTATTCTCGTGCCGACAATGTTAGGCGTTCTCTGATTGAACGCGGAGTTCCGGCCGAGAGAATGCGCATTCGGGGCTGGGGTTCCGTGAAGCCCGTAGTTCCCAATACCAGCGAAGAAAACCGTGCGAGAAACCGCCGTACAGAAATTATTGTGATTGAGCCCGGCAAACAGAAAATGATGGCCATACTCAATGTAAACAATGTGACCGGCGACTTCACGTTTAACTGGATGGAAGACGAAATAGGAAACACTCTGCGCACCATTATATCTAAAAAGCTCGGCTATAATTTTGTTTCCGAAGCAGCCGGTGAAACAGTTCGGAAATCCATGATTGAGCGAGCTGGCCGAAATCCATTTACGCCCGGCGATTTTCTGGAAACGGCAAGTTTGACAGGATCGGACCTTGTGCTGGCTGGTTCTTTTGAATGGCATGAAACCAATGGCGAAAGGATCGTAAATTTGACTCTCTATGTGTACGACATGGCGAAAAAAGAAATAGTCATTGAGGATAGAATAACCGGTCCTTATGATATCATGTTTTTCTCTGCTCTGGACGAGGCAACTTACCGCATCATTGCACGCATGCTCGATTATTGATTTGACCGGACGGACAAGCCTTCCATTTTGTTCCGGTGAAGAAGACATTTTTTTTATTGCAGGCTCTGTTGCCTTTGTATGCAGCGCCTGCGTTTGTGGCCGACCTTTCTCGAACCGAGAAGGCGGCACTTCGCAGAGAAATGGTGGAATACGATATTACCATTCGGGAACTTGCGAGCAATATATCGATGAGGTACAAAAGCACAGCCCAAACAAACGCGCGGTATCTTGCTTCTTCTCCCGTTATTGCCCATGTGGAATATGGAAAAGAGTATAAAAAAGTGCGGGCCCTGTTTGCAAAAAATGGCCTCGATTCCCATTTTGCAAAAATTGAAACCGAGGCCGCAGCTCTGGACAAATATTTTAAAACAGTTTCTTCCACTGGTGATACCGACTGGAACTATGTCTTAAAAAGTTATTCTGCGATAGTAAATGAATGTGGTGCCTGCCATGCTAAAACCGGGGTGCAGTAAATTATGGAAAAGATTTTTCATGCCTATTATACTGCGTATTTTCGCAAGAGGGAAATTTATAGAAAATACCCCTTTATATACCAGATTACATCTCTGGCGTTTATCGTGATTTGGGTGTTTGCGTTTAAGAGCTCTGTGCTCGATGCAAATAATATTCCATCGGGTTCCATGGAGCCCACTCTCAAAATAGGCGATTTTCTTTTTGTTAATAAAATGCGCTACACGCTGGATATTCCATTTACGAATATTCATCTGGTTCGGCTGGATACCCCAAAGCGCGGCGATATTGTAACGTTTACTCCAGGGCCACGTTCTGCCTTGTACGGCAAAACTCTCGTGAAGCGCGTTGTTGGCGTTCCAGGAGATACCGTTACGGTGCGCGACAACGAGATTACGGTGAACGGGAAGGCGTATCCCGTTACAGAGGAAACTGATCTGGTTGCCATACGGGATTTGGGTGCATCGTACTCGCCGGACATGAAGCTATATACAGAGAATATTATCGATCCTTACACGGGAATGAACGTGCGCAATCACCATATAATCAAAATGGACAGCCGCTATAATCTGAGCATGAAAACTCCCCTGCACAGCTGGGTGTTACCGGCAGGTAAATTTATGGTTATGGGAGATAACCGGGACAATTCCGACGACACCCGTGGTTGCAGTATTCTGAACAACCGGCGCGAGAGAAATGTTTGTCTGATTTTTCATCGCCTCAATGATCTGCTTGTCTCTGGTTTTGCCATTGAAAACGATCCCCGCCAGGAAGAGATTTGTCTTTCTCTTACGGAATCTGGTTCGGATTTTGATTCCTGTATCGCTGGGAAATTTCCCGAGAGAGCCTCGGAATGGGGACTAATTGATCTTGAAGAAATACACGGAAAAGTGTTTTTGTCTTACTTCTCTGTCAAGTGGAGTGATTCCAGGGATGTACACGAAAACCCGTTTATGAATCTTGCTCAGTGGATAAGAGGAGAACTCCCCGATGCCAGCATTCGCTTGGATAGAATATTTAAAAGAATCTATTGATGCTTTGGTGCGCAAAGCTATAATGCAGAAAGATCGCACGATTAGAATGTTTTTGCGCACCCATGCTGCTTTGGGTGTTTTATCTACAATCCATGCAGCCCCCATAGAGGACTCCGTACAGATTTCATTTCAATTTTCAATTTGGCAGCTAAGCATTGCGCTTTCAGGGCTCGTTTTGTTGCTGATTGTTTTACTTCTTCTGCCGCACAAAAAGGCCTCCAAAAAATTTCTGCCGGTTCCTGGGGAAGATGACGACGTTATTGTCCCCCCTTCACGTGAGAGCTTGGCAGAACCTAAGCCTGTCCAGGAAACTGAAAAACTCTGGGAAAAAACCATGCGACCGTTACCGGTCCAAAAGTACAAAGCATATCTATACGAGAAAAATGGTGCCCACGCAAACAGGCGCTACCGCATTCAATGGCATTCCATTAATCTTGGAACTAATCCGGAGTGTTCTGTAGTTGTTCACGATGAATTGGTTTCTGATTTTCATTGTGCCATTAAATTTCATAATGAGAAATTTTTTCTGTACGATCTTATTTCAAAGAACGGAACTTTCTTAAACGGCAGAAAGTTACTGCGTCCAAAACCTCTGCACGAATTTGACGAAATACAGTTAGGTCGAACTAAGTTTATCTTTAGAAGGGTTCAATCGTGACTTCCGCACTTGCGGCAAACGGTGGTGAATTAGAAACCAGAGAATACGCAGAATTGCCACATGCGTATAGAACTGAATTCCAGAGAGATCGAGATCGCATAGTCCATTCCCGCGCTTTCCGTCGACTGGAATATAAAACACAGGTGTTTGTGAATCACCTCGGTGATAATTACCGAACCCGTCTTACTCATTCTATAGAAGTGGCACAGATTTCACGCAGCGTAGCGCGCGCCCTGTCGCTCAACGAAGATCTTGCAGAAACTCTTGGTCTTGCCCATGACCTTGGTCATCCGCCGTTTGGCCATGCAGGAGAAAAGGCTCTGCACGACATTATGCGGGACTTTGGTGGTTTTGATCACAACGACCAGACATTGCGAATTGTTACACATTTGGAACAGCGCTATCCTGCGCACCCCGGTTTAAATTTGACTCTTGCGACCAGGCTGGGTCTGCAAAAGCATAATAAACTGCCCGCAGGAATGAGCCATACTCTGGAAGCGCAGATTGTCGATTATTGTGACGAAATAGCCTACAATAACCATGACATAGACGATGGTCTGGATAGTGGTCTGCTACGCTTAAAAGATCTTTCTACAATGAGTTTGTGGCAGGAGCAGTGGGAGGCCACCGTTGCAAAATATCCGGATGCAGCGGAATATTTGAAGATTCGTTTTACCATCCGCAATTTAATCAACGAAATGGTAAACGATCTCATAGAGACGACCCGGCAGAATCTTATTCAGTTTCAAGTTGCAACGATTGACGATGTTCTTTCTTTTCAGCTGAGAAACCCTGGCCTTAATCTAGCAGCCTTGTCGATAACCATGCGTGAGAAAGTTACAGCGATGAAAAAGTTTCTCATGCGTCATTTATATAGGCATCTGAGTGTATTAAAAATGGCAGAGAGGGCAGATGTGACAATTCGTTTTTTGTATAATCACTTTATGGAAAATCCGGAGGAAATGTCTTTAGAGTACAGAGACCGGATTCCCGTAGAAGGTGTGCAGAAGGTGGCTTCTGATTTTATTGCAGGAATGACGGACCGATACGCGGTCAACCATTATCGATTATTGAGAGGAGCAGAGTAATGGAACAAAATAAAATGGAACGAGTTTTATCCGCAGGCCTTTCTGCTGGAGCAGATTTTTCAGAAATATTTATAGAAGAAACGCGATCCGCAACGGTTGCCCTTCGGGACGGGAAAGTGGAAACGGCTGTTTCCGGAATTGATTATGGTATTGGTATTCGACTCATAAGAGATGGAGAGGTATTTTATGCCTACACCAGCGAAGATGCCGAAGAAATTCTATTGTCAATGATCCAGGATTTGTCTCTTGCGATAGCGTCTTCCAAAGGACTTAGAGAGGCGAAACCACTTGCATACGGTCCTCCAGGATTGCAGCATACTATCTTGATACAACCCGTTGATCGCGGACAAAAAGCAAAACCTGAATATTTGCGCAGAGCAGACAAGGCAGCTCGAGAAGTATCACCCTTAATTCAGCAGGTTTCTGCTGGCATGAGCGATGAAACGTCTCATATTTTGATTGCAAATTCAGAAGGATTAATCGCAGAAGACAAAAGAGTAAGGTCTCGTTTAAGTCTTAATGTAACGGCGTCAGAAAACGGAGAAATATTTTCTGCGCACGAAGCACCAGGAGCGATGGCCGGCTTCGAATTTTTTGATACCCTTAATTATGAAGAACTGGCTGCTAAAGCGGCCGAGCGTGCCTTGACCATGCTCAAAGCGGATTACGCGGAAGGACGTAAAATGCCCGTGATTTTGGGAAATGGTTTTGGTGGCGTTATTTTCCACGAGGCGTGTGGTCATCCTCTCGAGACAGAGGCGGTGCGGCTGGGTGCTTCTCCGTTTGCGGGAAAAATTGGGCAACAGATTGCACACTCGGCTGTATCTGCTGTGGACGACGGTACCATCCTCAATTCATGGGGTTCGATATCCATCGATGATGAAGGAATGCCAACGCAAAAGACACAGCTCATCAAAGACGGTATATTGCAGACATTTTTATCCGATAGAGTTGGCGCAGAGGCTGTGGGAGTACCGCGTTCTGGCAGCGCCCGCAGAGAATCCTACCGGTATGCTCCCGTATCTCGAATGCGCAACACATACATAGAAGCGGGAAGCAGCACGCCAGCTCAGTTGATCCAGTCTGTAGAGGATGGAATTTACGCAGTAAAAATGGGGGGAGGTTCTGTGAATCCGTCCACGGGTGAATTTAATTTTGCAGTGGAAGAAGGATATAAAATTGAGCACGGAAAAATTACGAAGCCGTTGCGCGGCGCCACACTTATTGGGCTGGGCCAGGAAATTTTGATGCAGATTTCGGGAGTAGCTAATGATTTTGAAATTGCCGCAGGCATGTGTGGAGCCTCTTCGGGATCTGTCCCTGTTACTGTGGGGCAACCGACAATTAAAGTAGACGAAATTCTCGTTGGGGGCAGATGATGAATAAAGAAGCGGCCATTGAATTTGTAACCAAGGCAATACGCAGGGAAGGAGCCGATGCTTTTGACATAATGGCTTCTTCGGCCCGCTCGCTTTCTGTAGAACTGTATAAGAGCAAAATAAAAAATCTTGAAACTTCGGCAGAGAAGGGAATAGGCGTGCGCATATTTAGAAATGAAGCACCCGGTTACGCTTATACTGAAAATTTTTCTGAGGACTCTTTGAATAAAATGATTCGAGACGCGATGGAGCATGCAGAATTATCAGACCCCGTGCAAATAGTTTTACCGGGGCCTGTAACGCTTCCAGACATAGATTTAAAACGATACGATGCGACCGCAGAAACGATTGATGCGGATTATCTTAAACGTCTTTCGCTTGAAATGGAGTCGCATGCGCTGGGTTACGGAGATATAGTTGTCAATATTCCGCATCTTGGAGCTGGTCTTGCGTTGTCATCCTCCATACTTGCTGCCAGCACAGGATCCTGGTATTCGGTTCAGCATTCTTCGCTGAGTGCCGGAATAGGCATTTTGTTAGAGCAGGGCGAGAGCAAGAAGATGGGCTATTTTGGGGATTCTCATCCGAGGCCGGAAAATGTGAGCTCTGAATACATTGCCGAGAAAGCTGTTCAAAAAGGAAAAAAACTTCTGGGTGCTTTTCCTGTTGCTTCCGGCGAATTTCCTTTTATTCTTTCTAAAGAAGTTGCTCCATCGGTTATTTCTTTTTTTAGAAGTATTTTTTATGCAGAAAATGTCCAGAAAAATATGTCGCGACTTGCGGGCAAAATCGGGGAATCAATCGCTCCATCATTTTTTTCACTGCATGATATTGCTCATCATCCGGATATGGCTGCCTCCCGGCTTGTAGATGGAGAGGGAGTTCCCACGTCCGATTTAGAAGTAATTCAGAACGGAAAACTAATGACATATTTATACACATTGGAGTCCGCCGGGAGAGCCGGAGAGCGTCCAACCGGCCATGGCTTTCGCAGCTATTCCGGCAAGGTTTCGACAGGATTTCATAATATGGTGGTTCCGCGCGGCGAACAAACTCTTTCAGATTTGCTGAAGTCCATGCATCGTGGAATTCTCGTGGAAAAACTGGAGGGTGCCTCTGGAGTTTCACCAGTCTCCGGAGATATTTCCATAGGAATACAGGGGCATTTTGTGGAAAATGGCGAGATCAGTCATCCCATAGATCGAATGACCATGAATATAAACTTTTTTGACCTGCTGTCGAGAATACAGGCCGTTTCGGACGAATATGAACCCGGGAGACGTTCCGTTTTCGTGCCCGATATTTTTGTCAGTTCTGCTGCGTTTGCGGGATAGTTTCATAAGAGCCGGTTAAGTCAAACAGATAATGATACAGGCTGACACCGGTAAGCTGCCCGGGAATGAGAACATGGTCGGCGCCGGCTTCTTTGAGTTTAAGAGCGTTTTCGTCGTCTTCTGCGACCATTATGATTTTCGCTTTTGGAGACATCTTTTTTAGCGTAGATAATAGGCGCATGGAATTGGTTCCTTTTAAAAAGGTGTCAGAAATACTGACAAAGATGGTAGATGCACTGTCAATTCCACTGTGTTCTAATGCTTCCGGATGCGCGAGATCGCCGTATATCCAGTTAAAACCCCTCTCTTTAAGTGCTGCGGCATTGGAGATGCGGTAATCTACTACGCTGATTCTTTTTATCAGTTTGGGAGCTTTTTGCTCTACAATGTCAAGAAAGCCCCCGGCAATGCGGAAAAAACCGAGTACGACAATATCCCTTTGGGGTTTGGTCTCTCCCGAAATCTGCTGTGATTGTGCCCTGTCTCTTAGCCCTAACCTATTGAATAGGAGGAACAGATAGCCTGCTATTTCATTATTATAAGAAATTAAATAGGTGGATACAACGGAAAAGAGAAGCATGGTGGTGACAATGTTTCCCGATAGATCATGCGATATGTGACCGTAAGAAACGCCGAGCGCCATAATCACGAGAGCAAATTCACTGATCTGTGACAAATTGAGTGCAGCCAGAATTCCCGGTTTGTAGTTCCCTTCGAGAAAGCGGACGGCGGGAATAATAGAAACGAGACGCGTTACCAGAACAACGAGAATGAGAACAAATGCAAATACGAGAGTATCTACACTGGGCACCGGCATTTGTAATCCCAGTGATACAAAAAAAAGCGTGACAAAAAAATCTCGAATTCCAGCGAGTTTGGAGATTACATCGACTCCATAGGGAAAGGCCGCAATGCTGATCCCTGCGATCAGAGCACCCATTTCCATCGAAAGCCCAAGTTCGGCTGCAGCCGCTGCAAGCAAAAAGCTCCAGGCAATGGCGGTAAGAAGAATCAGCTCTGGTGCCTTTGACGATGCGTGAAACAAACCAGCGAGAATATGACGGCTGGTTAAAAAAGCAACAAGAACGAGGATTATTACAAAGAGAATAGATTTGCCTATGGTCAAAATTTCGGGATTTGCCAGATTGGGCTGTACTCCCATAAACAGAATGGCCCAGATATCCTGAAACACCAGGATCCCAATCGTCAGTTTACCGGGAAGCGTTCTCACTTCAAATTTATCGTGCAGTAGTTTAACGACAATCAGTGTGGAAGACAGCGATATGGCCATGGCAATGTACAGAACATCAAAGCCCTGCGCCTTTCCCCCTAAGAAGGCAGAAAAGGCAATGTAACCTAAAACTACGGAAAGGCCTATCTGTGCTATGGCAAGTACCAGCATGGACTTTCCCATTCGTGCAATTTCTTTTAAATTAATTTCAAGTCCAATAATGAATAGTAGAAGAATGAGACCAATTTCCGACATTATTTCTATGGAGTGTTTATCGTAAACAAGGCCAAAACCCATGTTGGATCCCAGAAGAATTCCACCTATTACATAGCCTAAAAGTAGTGGCTGGCGAAGCAGCTTCATGATGTGGGCAGCAAAAACAGCAAAGATAATCGAAAAGCTGATGTCCTGTAAAATAGATGAGTTTTCTACCATGGAGCTAAGAACCGAACTTTCTGTTTACTGTAAAGAGGATTCTGGCCTGTTTGGTCAGAGATTTGTTTTTTCTAAAATTCGCTCGTAGATCAGGGTATAAAGTTCCGGAAATTCTTTGTTCCACGAGAAATGGGGTCGATGTATCGGTACTCCCAGAAATCCGGGTTCACTTTTGTCAGCTTGCCCGGAGGTTTCAATATTCAGCTATTTCAGACTGAAGGCGGGAAATACATTCGTCCACAGAAATGGTTTCAGATTCCTGTTCCCCAAGTTTGCGAACAGCTACTTTGGATTCTTCTGCTTCTTTGGCGCCAATGACTACCGCATAGTTGATTTTTTGAGAAGTCCATTCGCGAATCTTGTAGCCAATTTTTTCGTTGCTGGTATCTACTTCGCTGCGAATTCCGGCGTTCAAAAATATTTTCCTAAGCTCTTGTGCATAAGCTTCCTGAGCTGGTGTTACGGTTAAAATGCGAACCTGTACGGGAGCTATCCAGAGAGGAAATTTACCTTCATAGTGTTCAATAATAATTCCCAGAAATCTTTCGAGGGATCCAAAAATTGCGCGGTGTATCATAACCGGGCGGTGTTTTTTTCCGTCTTCTGCTATGTACTCCAGTTCAAAGCGTTCGGGTAAAGAAAAGTCTACCTGGATGGTTCCAAGCTGCCAGTTTCTTCCGATCGAATCTTTCACGTTAAATTCTATTTTAGGACCGTAGAAGGCTCCTTCGCCTTCCTTAATTCCGTACGTAAGTCCTCTTCGGGTGAGAGCGTTAATGAGTCCATTGGTCGCTTTTTCCCAGACTTCATCGGAGCCCATTGCCTTTTCCGGACGCGTAGCAATAAAAGTATTTATTTCGTTAAAACCAAACTTTTTGTAGACATCGGTCGTAAATTCAATGGCTCCCTGGATTTCATCTTCGAGCTGCTCTGGCGTGCAGTAAATATGGGCGTCGTCCTGCGTAAACGAGCGAACGCGGAACAGTCCGTGCAAAACACCAGATAATTCGTGGCGGTGCACGGTACCGAGTTCAGCCTGTCGAAGCGGAAGGTCGCGATAGCTTCTCATTCTGGTTTTATAGACGAGATTCGATCCTGGGCAGTTCATTGGCTTTATGGCAAAGCCTCGGTCATCGACGGTAGAGAAGTACATGTTTTCTTTAAAGTTGGCCATGTGGCCAGAGCGCACCCATAGCTCATCGGAGAGCATAATGGGGGTTTTGATTTCTTCGTAACCGCGCTGGGTACACTGTTCCCGAATATACGCAGCAAGGTTATTAAACAGAATGGAGCCCTTGTTGTGGTAAAAAGGAAAGCCGGGACCTTCTTCCTGAAAACTGAACAGGTCGAGCTCCCTCCCAATTTTTCTGTGATCGCGGCGCTTTGCCTCTTCCAATAATTCTAAATGGGCGGTGAGCTGCTTTTTATCCGGAAACGAAATTCCATAAATGCGCTGCAGTTGTGGATTAGCAGGGTCACCCTTCCAGTAAGCACCAGAGATCGCAGTGAGTTTAAAATGGCCAAGGCTGCCAGTGCTGGGAACATGCGGCCCACGGCAGAGATCCTGAAAATCGCCCTGTTTATACACGCTTATTGTCTGGCCTTCTGGAATTTCTGCAATAATCTGGGCCTTAAAGTTTTCGCCCATCGCTTTGAATTCTTCAATGGCTTTGCTGCGTTCGTACACTTCCCGCGAGACAGGAAGTTTCTCCTGTACAATTTTCTGCATTTCTTCTTCTATCCGAGGAAGATTGTCTTCGCTTATTTTATGCTCAAGATATATGTCGTAATAGAAAAATCCCGGTCCGTTTTTGATAACGGGACCAAAGGTGAGCTCTGCCTTGGGGTATATTCTTTTTACGGCCTGGGCAAGAACATGCGCACTGGAATGCCAGAAGACCTCTTTCCCTTCTTCAGAGTCAAAGGTGAGTACCTCCAGATTTCCCGAATGGTCTACCGTGCGGGAAAGATCGAACTCTTCTCCGTTTACTTTTACGGCCAGCGCTTTTTTGGTTAAAAAAGGAAGATGCTGAGCAATGACATCCGAATAGGTTTGCGAAACTTCTGCGTTTAGTTGTTTTCCATCGGGAAGAGTGAGGACGATCATAAGCCCATATGGAAGATGGATTCAACGCTGCAAGCATTCTATGGGAGCGCTGCTATTCCTGCCCTGAGCGACTTGCACTGACACGAAGTGGACGAAGTTAAGTATCCGAAGTGAGCCGAAGGGCGCATGGATTCTTTCCCGGAAACGATTATTTTACAGCCAAAGAGACTGCAGACTCTTTGAGCATTTACAGGCGGTGCGCTTTTTGTTCTTATTAAACAGAGACATTTAATTCTGTAGAAAAATATACTTTTCGTGTGCGGTCGTTTCCAGCCGCCATGGATGTCGATCATCTAACCCTTCGACAGGCTACTTCGTCTACTGCGTAACAGTGGCGTTCCCTTACAACTTTTCAAGCTGGGTGTAACGCAGAATAAATTTTCGCGTTTTACCGTCGCTGAAATAGATGGAAATTTTTTGAGCGTCGCCGCCGCCTTCCAGTGTAAGGACTTTCCCCGTTCCAAAATTTGGGTGTTTTACTTTATCGCCAGATTTAAAATCTGTCTGTATGCGTGGAATTTTAGAAGAGATGGTGTTTCGAAAACTTTCTGTGATGGCAGCGTCGTGTCGTTCCAGATAGGTGGTGGGCGTACCTCCTTCCACTCGATAATTTTTTTCTCCTGCCTCATCCAGAAAGCGGGATGGCATTTGTGACCTGTATATGCCGAACACCATGCGGCGTTCTGCTCGCGATAAAACGAGCCGTTTTTTGGCACGCGTTACGGCCACATAAAACAATCTGCGCTCTTCGTCTACAGACCCCGAATTCTTGGCGAGAACGTGCGGAAAGTTGTCTTCTTCCAGACCGGTCAAAAACACGGTGTCAAACTCAAGACCCTTGGAATTGTGCACCGTCATCAGTGTAATAGAATTTTCGTCATCCCCTGTCTCTGTTGTAGAAGTGAAAAGGGAAATATCTTGAATATAGTCGGCAACGGTTCCGGAAGGATTGTCGGACTGAAACTGCACCATGGAATTTTTTAGTTCCTCGATAGAGGCAATGCGCTCCGTTTTCATGAGCTTATCTTCCTCTTTGTACATTGCCTTGAGACCCGATTTTCTTAGAAGGTCTTCAAAAAACAAAGACATATCAACCGGGTTTTTTATTTTGTCGGAAACAGGCTTTAACCAGGAATAGATTTCTGCCATACTCGCAGATGCCTTGTCGCTTAAGCCTGCAGCCGATTTATCCGCATTCAGAAATTCCAGAAAGTTAAAATTTTCATTCTGTGAATTAGCATAGTCTAAAATATTTTCCACAGACTTTGGACCAATACCCCGCGATGGAGTATTGATTATTCTGAAAAATGCAACTCTGTCATAAGGATTTACGAGAAAAGAAATATAGGCGAGAAGGTCTTTAATTTCGCGCCTGTCAAAAAAACCTGTAGAGCCGTGAATTTTGTAAGGCTGGCCTTCTCTGCGAAGTGCTTCTTCAAACAGGCGAGACTGTGCGTTTGTCCGGTATAAAATGACAATTTCTGATGGCTTAATTGTTTTGGCCAAAGCTGTGGCAGCTCTCGCTGTTTTCCTTGCTTCGGTTTCATCGTCCGGGAAAATGCGCAGCAGCGGGAGTTCCCCATCGCCCAGGTTAGAGAATAATACCTTTTCCATTCGCTGAGTGTTGTTGCGAATGACGTTGTTAGAAAGAGTGAGAATGTTCTGCGTGGATCGATAGTTTTCCTCGAGTTTAATTATAACAGCTTCTGGAAAATCAGCCTTAAAACTCAAAATATTCTGCACGTCGGCTCCGCGCCATCCATATATCGCTTGGTCGTCGTCTCCTACTACGCACAGGTTTCTCGTTTTTTTTGACAGCAGTTGAATCAGAGTATACTGTGCCTTGTTGGTATCCTGGTATTCGTCGACCAGAAAGTAATGGTATATTCTATGCAAATCAGAAAGAAGTCTTTCGCTCCTCTCTAAAATCAGAACAGTCTGGTAGAGTAGGTCAGCAAAATCAAAGGCAATGGATTTTCTCTTTGTTTGCTCGTATTGCTCGTAGAGTTGCACCATAATATCTCCACCTTCCAAAAGATCCAGGTCTATCATGTCTGGAACGTCTTCTGGTCTAATCAGATTGTCTTTCCACGATGCGATCGTATTATTGAAATAACGGATTTCGGTTTTAGAAAATTTGTTAATGGAAGGAAAATTTGTTTCCAGAATTTTCTCGATAACGCCCCGGCTGTCAGATTCATCCCATATGGTAAACTCAGGTGGATAATCGAGATGCTTGTGGTAGCGGCGCAGCAGATACAACCCAAGTGCATGAAAGGTGCGCAATAGAACTCCATGAGCAGGATCTCCCACCAGCGAAAACGTGCGGTCGCGCATTTCTTTGGCTGCCTTGTTCGTAAACGTAACTGCGATAATTTTTTGTGGGGGTACACCCAAGGATATTAAATTAGCTATTCTGTGGACAATAGTTTTTGTCTTTCCTGATCCAGCTCCGGCCAGAATCAGAAGGGGGCCATCTGTCTGTTCAACAGCTGCTTTTTGCGATTCGTTAAGTCCTTTCGTAAAATCTCTCGTGCTATCTATCATGTCGGTCTACAATTAATATACTGATATCGTCGTCAAAAAATGCATGGGGGCAGTTGAATTTCACTTTCTCAAGAATTGTCTTTGGAAGATCAGAAGAATAGTCTTCCGCCGTTTCTGATAAAATGGATCGCAAAGATGGTTCCGGCAAAAGACAGCTCCGGTTGTCGTAGGCAAGTTCTAGCAGGCCATCCGTATAGAGAAACAGTCGGTCGCCCGGCTCAAAGACTGTTTCGTTTTGTTCAAATACGAGAGATGGCAAAAAACCGAGCAGCTTTCCTTTGGCTGTCAGATCTTCTACATCGTGGGCGTTATTGTCGCGGACGACGAGCGCTGCGGAATGGCCACCGTTGGCAAACGTGATGGAATTTTTCTGCGTGTCTATGAGAGCATAAAATACAGTGACAAAATTGTCTCGCATGCGATTGTGCAGATCGGCATTTAGAATTGTGAGGAGTTTGCCTGGTTCGAGGAACAGTTCCCTTGCATAACTTTGCAGAATAGTGTGTATCATGATAGACAGCAGAGCCGCCGATATTCCGTGGCCGGTAACATCTGCGAGAAGAATTCCCGTGAGATGAGGTTCAATGCTGTAAATATGATAAAAGTCTCCGCCAATGTTTTCAAGCGGGAAATAGCCAGTGCGTATTTTGAGTCCATTGCGCGGAGGAATAGTCTCTGGCAGCACCTGTTTCATGAGGTCGGCGGCGCGCTTTTTTTCCTGGCGGTCCCTGGTTACCGTCTGAAACAGTTCATAATTGGAGAGAGTCGAGGCCAGCCTGCCGGCAATAGTTTCAAGAATGGTTAGATCGTGCGGAGTAAATGCATAGCCAGAGTATTTGTCGTTAATACTGATTACCCCAAGAAGCCTTTCTTTAGAAAGGATGGGAGCAGAAATGAGAGAATTGGATTCAAATTTGAATTTTGCATTTTTATCGTAGCGCGGATCGAGTTCCAGATTGGGAACCAGTAAAGGCTGGCGGTTTTGAGCAACCCAGCCAGCTATTCCTTTTCCCGGCAGCACGAAAATTTTAGCCTGCTCTTCTTTGGGGATTCCCTGGGCAGCTAAAATTGTCAAAACCTGTGTCTCTTCGTTAAAGCGGTATATGGTGCCAGACTTGGCTTCCATGTGTTCCAGCGTTTTGTGGAGCAGCCAGTCGCTGATATCGGATAACGATGCGCGCGTGAGAAGAATCTGTTCAAATTCGTAGAGCAGAGATAGCTCCAGAACGCGCTTGCGCAAACCTTCGGTGAGCCTTGCATTTTCGATGGCTACAGCTGCGGAGTCTGCAAGCACAGAGAGTATTTCCAAATCGTCTTGTTCAAAAGCGCCACCATCTATTTGATTGAGAACTTCTAACGTGCCAATCAATTTGTCTTTAACAAAGAGGGGCACGCAAATTAAAGATTTCGTGCGAAAGCTGGATTTTTTGTCGTACTCTGGGTTAAAGCGGGTATCTTCGTAGGCATTGGGAATGAGCAGAGATTTTCTATGGCTGGCTACCCATCCTGCTATGCCACTGCCGAGGGGGAGTCGCAGATATTGTTGAATAATATCGCCTTTTTCGCCCATGGCCACTTCGCAATAGAGATATTCTTCTTTCTCGTCCAGAAGAAACAGGGAAGATGCCTCTGCCCGCAGGATATCCTTGCTGTACATCATAATGAGCGGGAGAAGTTGGTATATATTCAGCTCAGAGTTGAGCACTGTCGTCATGTTGACCAGACTCAGGAACTTTGTATCCGCAGGCATACCTTGCGATGCGCTCTGCGGCCTGACTGTCAAGCCGTTTTGTTTTAGGCGAACGGAATTATGCCCGATAATGCACCATGTTCCGGACCGTTCTATTCTTTTTCGTCGCCACTGTCTATGCTGCTCCTTTTCACCATACCATGGATGCAGAACTCCGGGTGAGCGGGAGCTTTCTGGAATACCGAAACAGCCATCTGCACAAGGGAGTGGATTTCCGGACGTATGGCGTAAACGGCATCGCCGTATTTGCGCCAGAAAATGGATATGTCGCTGCTATCCATGGATCTGGTCAGCGCTACGGATTTGGTCGTGCACTGTATTTTGCGCACGAAAAGTACACGACTGTGCTTGGCCATCTTGATTCTCTGGCAGAAGATAAAGATCTGGAGGCATCCTGGCAACTGCTGAATCTGATGGGAAATGAAAAATTTTTTATCAGATTTCCGGAAAAATATGTTCAGTATAAAAAAGGCGATATTATTGCAAGGGCTGGCGAGGCAGGCATAGGCCTGCCCCATCTGCACGTGGAAGTAAAAGAAGGGAATGGGCTGTTTCACAATCTGTTGCAGCCGTCGTTTCTTGAGTTCAGTGATCGCGATATTCCCATTCTCGAGTATGTGCGCATTTTTACGCCAGAAAAAAAAATGGTAAACGATGGAACAGTGCAGGCCTGCGGTCTAAAAGCGACGGGAAGGTCTGGCGTGGTTCGAGTGTACGAATGCCCCGAGACTATTCTTGTCGATGGCAAAACAGCCGTAAAGGTGCAGGGGTACGATAACGCCCGGGCCGTGAACAGAATCGGCTTCGCAGAAATATTTCTTTTTCTGGAAAACTCCAAAATATTTGAATACAATTTTCAGAGCATTGCCTCTACTGAAGGCTGGATGAATCGCTGGGTTTACGATTCCAACTATACGTCGTTTTCCCCGACGCGTTATACATACAATATTTACTGGCCCGAAAAAGCAACAATTCCTTCGTTTGTTCGCTATCATGAAAACAATGGCTGGATAGATACATCTCCCTGGAAAGAGGGCGAAACCAAAACCGTGCGCGTTCAGTTGAGCGATGCCTATGGAAATTCTGCGATTGCAAATGTGCGCCTTAAAAAGGGTCTGGGGCAAAATGTTTTAGCGGCAAAACAGTCGTATAATTTAGCAGCGGGAAAGGCATACTCAAGAAATTACAAGGGGCTTCAGATAGAAACGCCCAAATTGTCTGCCCCGCATTTTCTTTCGGCAACAGCAGGCAAGGCTAAATCGACAAAAGCATTGACCGCCAAAAGCTCCCTTTATCATATTCGCTATGCGGGCAACGGCAAAGTTCAACCAGCTGTGATCTTTATTGCTCATCCATACAGCAAAAAAATTACATTGTACCATGTCGGGGGCACACCGGTAAGCGATGTGTGGTATAACAAAGCGAGAAAAGCTTATGCAGCAGAGGTTTCTTCGTCTGTGCGCGTGTATCTCGCGCAGGATAATTCGGCTCCCAAAATGTGGCAGGTAACCTTGAATGGTCCACTGGAGCAAAAGTTGTTTGAGCTTGGCATTTCCGAAACCGGATCTGGAATTGACCCCAACAGTTTTGAAGTGTATCTGGATGGGGCAGAGCTCTCAGAAAAAGACAAATATATACTGGGTGTTCGCTACGATTACGATAGAAAAGCATTTCTCATGAATACGGGTTTAAATGGATCGCAGCAGGGCAGATTGCACCATATATGGATTCGCTCCGTGGACATGGCGGGCAACCGATCCTCCGTGTACCAAGGGTACGTTCTCATGAAATATTAGGCAAACTTCGCATTCATAGTTGACTTAAGTAACCTATGAAAAAGTCCCTGTAATTATGTTTTCATCCGCTCAATTTCTCCGAGCAGCTCGGCAGTAAGGTTCATGCCGAGTTCTTCTGAATTGTGCGAGGATACAATGTACTTATCCATGTTGTGCAAAAGATGGACAAAGGCTGGTTCTACCGGTTTGGCTCCTTTGGCAGTCCTCAGCAGCAGAATAATAGGGCGCATGGGTTTTCCCGCAGATGGGCCTACTACCACGCCAAGAGATTCGTCCGATAGTTTCACGAGCGAACCGATGGGATAAATGGAAAGTCGGTTTAAGAACTCTTTGAGCATTTTAGGATCGTAGCGGTATATGCCCAGAGAAATAAGTTCTTTCATGGCCTCGTATGGGCTTTTACTTTTTTTATAGGATTTTGATTCCATCAGAGCGCAGTAAGAATCCGCGATCGCCGCTATGCGCGATCCTTCGGACATATTTTCCCCTTTGATTTTTCGCGGGTATCCGCTGCCATCAAAATGTTCGTGGTGCTCCAGCGCGACTAGGGCCAGCTGATTTTTTATTTTTGCCGTTTGCGTAAGGAGCTGGTAGGCCACAAGAGGATGTGCCTGCAATTGCTGCCTTTCAGAATCTGTAAGGCGGGTATCTTTTTCGAGGATTTCTTTTGGAACGCGTCTCATACCGACATCCATGAGCAGAGTTGCTGTCACCACTTCAATATTGCGGGGAGAGGACAGTCCCAGTGCGTTGCCTAAGAGCGCAGTGTAAAAGGAGGTCATTAACGTATGGCGGTACAGCGAATTGCTGCGATGGTATGGCGCCGCAAAGATGGGCAGCAGGGGGCTGTTCTCTATGAGCGTAACGGCTTCTTCTGCAAGATTACGAATGGGGGACAATTGTATGGCTATTTCTTTGGAGAGGTTGTCGTAGGCGCCTTCGAGCAGTTTCTCCCCTTTTGAAATATAGTCCTGGAACGCTTCTCCAGATTTCACAGCATTGCGCAGTTCTTTGATTACCTCATGAATGGCCGCTAATTCGGCATTGGACATGTGGCTCTTTTTTTCGGTACTGGTCTTTACGAGCTGCCCGTCGGACATGACTTCTGTAATTTTCCATTTATTGAGGCGTTCAATATCGGCGTCGCTGAGAACTTCGTTTGGTTTCAGAAGAATATCATTTTTATCTATATAGACTTCTTTGGTAAAGGCCATTCCAGGCCTGAGTATGCTCACTGGGTAGCTTTTCATATCAACCTGCTTCACGAAACGTTATTACTTCAGCATATATTGCAGCTACTGCGGCAAAAAGTTCAGCGGGAATTTCCTGATTCATTTTTAGGGAGCTCAGCATGTGCAGCAATTGTTCTTCCTCATCTTTTTTGATATCAATTCCATGTTCGCGGGCGAGCGCAACTATCTTTTCTGCTTTGAGCCCTTCGCCAAATGCCTTGAGGACGGGTGCATACATTCCCTCTTTGTAGTGCAGAGCAGCCGCTCTCAGAAGTTTGTTTGCTGTTTCTCCTGCTTTGTTCATGTTGTATTCAAATCGGCATACTTGCGCTGACAACTGATAATTTTTTATGAAAGGGGGGAGACTTTGCTTTCTTGCCGGCAGAGATTACTGTATTGCCACAGAGGCAAAAGATCTATTGCTTGTTCACAACCAGTGGGCATATTGTTATTATTAAACCGCAATGTATTTTTTTGTCGGTAAAATAACCGGCAGCAGGCATGCCTCTTAAATGTACAACCCAGAGACATACCTGACAGTGGCATAAAATGTACTCCTGACAAGCCCTGCCCTTCGGCAACCTTCTGAAATATTTTTGGCTTCCAGAACCATGATCAACAGGGCCGCTTTTCTACGTGCTTCTTTCAAGAATCTGTCAGATATCTCTCCGGGTTGCATACTCTCCGTTTTTGCTGCAACCTGATGTCCGCCATTGAAACCGATCCAGAATTTTCCTGCTCAAAGCGGACGCCAAACTGGTCGAAACTGTAGCATGCGAAAAATGATCGCTTTTCTCGTTTTCGGCTCCGTTTTTGGGATAGGCACCCACCAGTCCAGCATGGATTGGAGCAGCTATCAGATTGAACTGAAATCGAGCATTCCGCTTAAAAAGAATGCAACCATACGCGAAGAACAGTTTGCAAGACAGAATGCCCTGTACGAAATTCTGGAAGGCCATTCCGGCTTTTTAGAGTCTATTCCCATTGATGGTGACCACCTGCTGAAAGATTATCTGGATGAAAATGCCACTTTTGCAGAAAAATATTCCTATTATCTTCAAACGAGATCGCTAAACCGGGTGGCCTACCAGAAGGGATTTTTGAACGGCCAGGTGATTCTTCCCATCCGAAATACGGGCAGCCTGTTGGCAATTTTGCCCCTGCCGTGGGATACATTTTCGTATCAACCCGAGAGAAAACAGCTCCAATCATCTGCCTACGAAAACCCTGCGGATCACCACGATTATCACAGGGGGCGCGCAGCTGTGCGGTACACGGGCCTCGTTGTCGATGCGCGTGAGCAGAGGTTGAGTCCCTCCCTCGCTCCCAGGATTTATGCTCAGGATGGCCGGCTCATTTATGGACCGGAATATTTGATGAGAAACACGGGAATATACAGAGGCGTGGCGGGATTTGCAAAATCCATGAACGATCCCGAACTGCAGCGCAGAACCGGTCTAAAACCGCTAGTGACGGCTGCACTTGCCGTGAGCGGAAAGCATGGTACGGATGTCGTTATTTCTAACCAGGACGCTCGCTTATTATTTGACAACGCCGAGAATCTGGAAAACCTGCGAAAAACAAAGGTGATTTTTTTAGTGGATGATTGAGAAAATTATGAATGCAGGCTCAATTTTTCAGGAAAAACAAAAAAAAATGCTAAAACCCGGGAAAAAACAACCGAAAATCAGAATACAGTGAAAAATATGTAAACACCCTCTTTCTTACGAATAACAAGATCTATCGCACCCAGACATTATCAATCATTGACTAACCTGACTTATCGTGAGTCAGGTATTTGTGTCTATTCCTCCGACAAAGTACCAGAGAGAAAAGGTAAAAGCCCTGCAAAGACCACAGGAGGTGGTTTTTCGGGAGACTCCTTTTCTCTGAATTTAACCAGGATTCACGGAGGAATCAAATGATAATCAACCACAACCTTTCAGCGATTAACTCTAATCGCGTTCTGAAGTTCCAGAATTGGGAAGTTTCCAAAAGCATGGAAAAACTCTCCAGCGGTATGCGCATTAACCGTGCAGGTGATGACGCTTCCGGACTTGCTGTCTCTGAAAAAATGAGAACGCAGGTGAATGGACTTCGCCAGGCCGAGCGAAATGCAGAAGACGGGATGAGCATGATCCAGACAACCGAGGGATACCTTGGCGAAGTTTCTGAAATCATCCAGCGCGTCCGCACTCTTGCCATTCAAAGCTCCAACGGTATCTACACACCGGAAGACCGCCAGATGATTCAGGTGGAAGTTTCTCAGCTCATCGATGAAGTAGATCGCATCGCTTCTCAGGCGGAGTTCAACACCATGAAACTTCTTCAGGGTGATTTTGCCCGGGGTTCCAGAACTGCTTCCATGTGGTTTCATATTGGCGCCAATATGCACCAGCGCGAGCAGATATTTATTGCCACAATGACAGCCTCAGCTCTCAAGATGAAAGACAACGGCGTTCCCGTTTCTCTCTCTACAGCTGCTCTGGCCAACGAAGTCATTGGTACAATGGATGAAGCTCTGTACCAGATCAATAAGCAGAGAGCAAATCTTGGTGCGTATTACAACCGCCTTGAGCATGCTTCCAAAGGTCTTATGAATGCATACGAAAACATCCAGGCTGCCGAGTCTCGCATCCGCGACACAGACATGGCAGAAGAGATGACTGCGTTCACCAAGAACCAGGTGCTTATACAAAGTGGTACGGCAATGCTTGCGCAGGCAAACCAGAAACCACAGAACGTTCTCCAGCTCATCCGCTAACGAGTAGGCTAAGGGCAGCGTATGCTGCCCATTCTCTGCTTTCACAGGATAGCAGGGAAAGTTTGAAACCCATCCTTCGGTCATAGGCCTTCAGACACCCAGGTGGGGTCTTGCTGGTGCCACTCTCAGGAGATGCTTCGTGGATGTCTGAGAAATCAGCTCCAAATCCAGAGACAAAGGAGTGTCCTATGATAATCAACAATAACATGAGCGCCGTAAACGCTCATCGCGTGTTGAAAACCAATTACTGGGAAGTAGACAAGACCATGGCGCGACTCGCTTCCGGGGAAAGAATAACCCGGGCCAGCGACGATGCATCCGGTCTTGCCGTCTCAGAGAAAATGCGCACTCAGGTAAATGGCCTGAGACAGGCAGAAAGAAACACGGAGGATGGAATGAGTTTCGTCCAGACGGCGGATGGATATCTTGCCCAAACGGCAGATATCATGCAACGCGTCCGGGTACTCGCACTGCAGGCAGCCAACGGTATTTATACCGAAAAAGACAGGCAGCTGATGCAGGTGGAAGTTTCCCAGCTAATAGACGAAGTGGATAGAATTGCCTCACAGGCAGAGTTTAACCGCTTCAAACTGTTTCAGGGAGATTTTGCGCGGCAGAGCAGAGTAGGAAGCATGTGGTTTCACATGGGACCCAATATGCACCAGAGAGAAAGAGTCTTTGTGGGGACAATGACAGCCAACTCTTTCAGCTTGAAGGCAAACGGGGGTCCCGTTTCCATATCTTCCGTAGCGCAGGCCAACAGCACAGTGGGCGTCATCGATGCCGCACTTGAGAGACTGATGAAACAGCGTGCCGATTTTGGCGCCTATTACAACAGACTCGAAAGCGCCGCCAAAGGACTGATGAGCGCTTATGAGAACGTGATGGCCAGCGAATCGCGAATCCGGGATGCAGACATGGCAGAGGAAATGGTCAATATGACCACAAAGCAGATACTGGTTCAGAGTGGTACGGCGATGCTCGCCCAGGCTAATATGAAACCTGAGGGAGTCCTCCAGTTACTGAATTAATTTCCTCCCCGATCCGACGCTGAAAAATCACTCTACCTTTCGGCCTTTGCGGCCGGAAGGTTTTTAAATTTGGATCCTCTAATAATGGACTTTTTAAGCATCGTAGAGGTGCGATAAAAAAGTTTTTCAAAATTTTTAATCATTAGTGAGTCCCTTATGAAAGTCTTTTTTCAAAATATATTTCTTCTATCATTACTTACATATCCCGCGTTTGCCAAAACGGGCCAATGCACTGTTCCCGAAGAATCCCTGTTGAAAAAATTCTCTCCGGCAGAACTCAACGAAGCTATGCAGTGTTTCTGGGATAATAAAGACTATACGGGAATTGTTGCATTTTACGCAAACTTGTTGGAGTATCGAAGTGATTCCGCAGGAATAGTCCAGGCGGGGATATCAAGGTTGTCTTCTATGGATGCATCGCCCGAATATTCTCCTCTGGTTCTTTTATTGTCGGGGAAATCTTCTGAAAGCGGTCTCCTCTCCGCATTAAAGCAGGCAGTATTTAAGGCCAAGCAATGGGATCTTGTTTATCGGCTTCAGAAAATGCAGCCAACTCATTTGAGCGATGAACAATGGGCGGTTTTATTTTCGGTATTAAGCCGCGAACAGAATGAAACACTTCTGGAAATTTCGCCGGTTCCAGAGTATCAAAAAAACATTCTTTCAGCAAGATTATATAAGGCACACAGCGACTACGCGCGCGCTCTTGGGGCAGTGCGGGAGCTCGGGGCAGAAGGAAACCTGACAGCCATGTTGGAAGAGGCGGACATATATTTTTTGAGCAACAATGCAGTCTTGATGCGCGAGGTTCTCCAAAGAATGGAAAAACTGGGTTACAGCGGAACGCGGGCAGCGGCAGAATTTGTGTTTGCTAAAGGCGATGCCGTCGAAGCGTTGCGCATTGTAGAGAAAGCTTTACAGCAAAATTATCCCCTGCACGAAAGACATATTTTTTATGCCATGGCCACGCGGGATTCAGCGAGGGCGGGAGAACTGCTGCTCGTCTATCATAAAAATGGATTTATCTCTGATTACCAGAAAACAGAAATTAAAAATGAATATATCAACCAGTTTGGAATTCTTCAGTACAAAAATGCGCTCCTGTGGGCAGAGGAGATCTATCCCGAAGTCTGCATGGAAAGAGTTGCTCTCCATCTTGAGTACGATGATCTAAATGGATTTCGCGACGCAAGAAAAACCTGCCAGGCATTGCCATCGTATCGGGAAGATTCTATTCTGCAGAAAGCAATTCTAATGGAGAAGCATTCTTTCTTAGTAGAGCTGCTCGCAGAGAAGGTCAATCGAAACGAATACGAGACCTATTTACTGGCATCGTCTTTGTACAACACGGGGAGTTACGAGAAAGCGTATTCCGTTTTTGCAGAGCTTGAATCGAAGAATCCCAGTCTCTCTGACGATGCTCTGCTGATGGCGGGGAAGAATGCCTTTCGGCTCCAGAAATGGGATAAGGCTGCTCATTATATGGAAAATGTTTATTACAGCGAGCCAGGGTTTTATCTGTACTCTCTGCTCTATGACGGCAATTGGGAAAAATTTTCTCTGAAGGTTAAGGAGATCCATGGTTCCCGGGACGAGCTGTATTTTCTGGCTATTCACAAAATGGCGATGGGTGAACCATACGGGAAAGAACTGCGAAGCTATCTGGAAAAGCCGGGGTTATTTAGTGAAACCGCTTACGAAATGCTGTATGTTCTGCGCGAGGGAAAAGAAAGCAGAGAGGCAAAAATTATAGCAGAAATTATTGCTCTTGCTCCGTATGGTATTTCCATGGCCCAGTTTCCAGAAGAGAAATCTATTCCTAAAAATCTTTCCTCTATCTATTTGTACTATAAAGCATTGTATCATAAAAAGCAGGGGAATATGGCAGAGGCGACGGCTATTCTGCTGGAACTAAAAGAAAATCCAGAAGCGGAATTGCTTTTGGGGAGCATTGATTTTCTGCTTGGCTCAAAACCTGTCTCGCCTGTTGAGTTAATCTCTCCCTATGATGCTTTGCGATAATTGCAGCTCAGGATGGCTCCGCCTGGTGGAGCCGGACATCTCTTGCAAAAACTTTTAAGAAAAGATCTTTCTTGGACTCCAGGCTCCAGAGCTCCAGAGAAATATCCCCTTTACCAGAGACATGCAGTACAATGCGCGCAGGCTCAACGCTGATGGAATCGATGGAACGAACCGATCTGGTGTTAGATCTATCGAGAGCGTCGGCGATGCGCAGAATGGATGCCAGCTTTTTAAGAATAAGTTTGTCGCCATCTGTTAATTCCATGAATTCCGGATGTGAATTTTTGGGCATGGATTTGCGGTGGTAGCGCGCAATGAGCGCCATGAGTTTAATTTCGTGCCGCGAAAACCCCATCAGTTTTATATTTTCAATAATGTATTTGGAATGTTTGTGATGATGGGAGTAATCAATGATTTTCCCGGCGTCGTGCAGCAGTGCGGCTCCATACAGAATATCCCTTTCATTAATTCCAAGTCCGTGCAAAGACAGAAGATTGTCAAATATCTGCAAAGATAGTTTTGCAGTTTGAAACGCATGCTCGGAATCCGTATTATGCTTTTTGGCGGCCTGTTCCAGAAAGTGCAGTTTGTAGTTTTCCTGCCTTTGCAGATAAAACTTTTTATCTATTTTTCGGTATATGTAATCAGAGATGGCTCCATCGCGCAGGCCATGGAACGAAATGAGCGATTGTTTGATTCCGATTTCTTTCAGTAGAGTGGCTAAGAGAATTCCGCCTGCAAGAATAATGTCGGCCCGCAGGGGGTCGAGTCCCTTGAGATGCGCAATTTCGACGGGATTCATTTTTTTTAGATCTTCTACAAATGAGACGAGGACATCCGTGGGCAGAATCGCTATTCCGTTTTCTTCGGGTAGTTTGCCAATGCGGTGTCTAACAATTTCCATCAGGTTTCGAGCCGTTCCGCCGGTAGAAAGCCCCATGTCGAGATGATACGATCTGATTTCTTCGAGATGCGGCGCGAACATTTTTTTTACATAGCGCTCCATCATGGCTATGGCATCGGGTTGTGTATCGGGATCGAACATTTCTTTTAAGCGCACCGTACCAAGGCGAAGACTTTCTGCAAAATACATCTGCTTGTCGTCGCTTACTGAAATTTCTGTAGAGCCGCCGCCAATATCGTTCAGAAAAAAAGTGCGCCCGTCAAAGCGGGTATGGGCAAGCACGCCAAGATATACGAGCCGCGCTTCTTCCACGCCGGGGATTACCTGAATCTGAATCCCGGTTTCTTTGTGCACTTTTTTGAGAAAGTCTTCGTGGTTGGTTTCGCGCAGGGCAGCTGTGCCAAGGGCAATGATTGTTTTGTCGTCGTGGCTTTTGCTGATTTTGGCAATGTGGTGGAATGCCTCCATGGCGAGCTCCATGTTTTCATGGTTCAGCTTTTGCGTTAAAAAGACATCGTGCCCAAGGCGCGCTGGAAATTTTTGGCTGAGCAAAAGATATGGTGAACCATTGCTGTGGACTTCAAAGAGTTCCAGTTTTATGTTGTTAGATCCCACATCGACAATGGCAATGTTCATGGCCAACTTTTGGTTATACTTTTACTTTGTAAATCTATGAAAATAATGGTTGGGTACCCAAAATACATAGTTAAAATCATACTTCGTGAAAAAGTAGAACACATAATTTGCCTATTGGGCAACAAATATTGACAAGCCCCGCCATTGTATTTGACAAATGATCGAGACAAATAAATTGAGTAAGTGGAACGCTTTTATCTCACCTTTGATGAATTTTTCAAGCTGGGAGCCAAAATATTTTTCGAAACTTATGGCTATAAGGTTTCAACAGAATTTGAACTGTTCAAGCTCCCAAAGAAAATTGATGTTATAGTGATAGAAACAGAAAAAATATCTCCCCCAAAAGATTTTGCCCTGTTTACGTGGTTTACAAACCATAATTTAATCAGCTATAAATCACCTGCTGATCGCGTGCGCGAAAAAGATTTCCGCGATGCGCTTATTTATCTGAATGGGTATATCAACCTCACTACCGGATCTAATTACAAAAATACCAGCATGACCATTCTGGCCAACCACGTACCCAAAAAATTCTTAAAAGCACATGATGACAATATAGATAACGTATCCGCAGGTGTGTGGAAAATTCATTATGGTCTGTTTTATGTGTATTTTGTCGATATTAATAAAACCGAGCTTACAAGTATAGACCAGGCATTTTTTCGTGACTTTGCAGAAACGGCAAGCTTTCAGGAAAGTCTTCAAAAAGAAATAAACGTGGAGAATCAAAAAATACTCGACATATTCAAACAGTTTATATATTTTCGGATAGATAGCTTTGAGGGAGACGAATTTAAGGAGTCTATTATGCCTGCAATAATGAAAGCGGAAATTACGCATCTTGTTAAACCATGGTTTGACAAAGGTAGACAAGAAGGCAAGCTGGAAGGCAAGTTGGAAGGCA
>DYPL01000013.1:0-5832 GCA_020719945.1 Turneriella parva | reverse complement strand
AGACAAGAAGGTCTTCAACAGGGAGAACTGCAGGCGAAGCTTGATACCGCTCGAAATATGCTGGCTCGCAACATCGATCTATCGCTCGTGCTGGATGTAACGGGTTTAACCGATAAACAGCTGCGTGATAATAAAATTGTTTAAGAATGCGGGGGGGGGGGCCTTGATCCTTGGCACCAAGTGGACAAAGTTGCAGATACCTGAGCGTCGGTTACTCGCCGGAGTGCCTCCGGCACTGCTTACTTTACACCGTGACCCGTTCTGATCCGAAGTCTTCGCAGAACTTTGGCAGCCAAGGCCTATTGCCCCTAAATTACAGGAATAAAATCAGGATCAAAAGGAATCCCAAAAATATCATACAGAACGCGGGGAATGTCGTATAAAAAGTGGACGCGGTTTTGCAGTAGATCAGCATGTTGTCCGTAAACAAGCGTGGGAACCAGATTTTCTGTGTGCGCATAATGAGACAAATCTTCCAAATTTCCATGATCTGAGGACATGACAAAAGTCTCGGTGGAAGGATCTAATTCTTCAAAGAGACCCTCAATAAAGCCGTCTACATGCCGAATGATGCGTGCTGCGGCAGCAAAGGACTTTTCGTGCCCTGCCTTATCGGTAAAAAAATATTCAAACACACTCAAGTGATTTTTTCGCATAAGCCTAACAGCGCGGCGGCCTGCCTCTTTGGGAGAGATCATGGGAAAGTTTTCCCCGCGCCTGCGCAAAAACCAGTACGTAATGTCCATGTAGAGGGCATTGCCGTCGCGGAGATCATCCAGAGAAAAAAAGGGCAAACCGGCGGCAAGCTGCAGCCAGGAACTTCCCGACAGCAGGCGGGCATAGCGGGGGTCTCTGAAACGCTGTAAAAACAGATCCGAATACGCATTTAACAGAGTGGCGCTGTAGCCAGAATCTGCAAACCGCTGTAGCAGGGAAGATTGCTGAAAATAGGGGCGCAGAGTGTGGGCGATATATCCGTTTACGTGCCGCCCCATGATTTGCGCTCCGTTAAACCCCGTAAACAAAGCGGTTTGTCCCGTAGCAGACTGAGGCAACCCAGGTACGCCCATATGTGCATCGGTCACTAAGAGAGTGCCGGGGTGGTGAGAGCTGTAGCCGCCAAGTTCGCCCAGAAAACCTGTTCTAAAGCGCGCAAAAGGATTGATCTCCGGATTTTTGAGTCCAAGACCAATCCCGTCTACGAAGAAGTAGAGTATGCGGCCCGGGTTATTTGGCCCTGGGCTTGCGGGGTGCTCTGGCAGGTTTGGAGGCAAGAGCGGGCGATTCAGCATCAAGGGTAGGTTCTTCTCCCTTGTTCATTGGGGGAAGTTTTTTTCCGGCAAGAATCTGGCGAAGCTCATTACCTGTAATCGTTTCTCTCTCGAGAAGTGCCTCTGCGGTGGCCGTCATATACTTCCAGTTCTTTTGGAGCAGATCATTTGCCCGCTTGTAAGAATTGTCAATAATGACTTTTACCTCTTCGTCTACAATTTTGGCGTAAGCTTCAGAGTGATCAATGGGGCGCGCATAGTCTTTTCCAAGAAATACAGCACCAGATTCATTTCCGCTCAAATGGATTGGGCCTACTTTGTCAGACATGCCCCATTCCATGACCATTTTGCGGGCTATAGCCGTTGCGCGTTCAATATCGTTAGAGGCTCCCGTAGTAACATCTTTGTACTGGATTACTTCGGCCAAGCGCCCACCAAGGAGGACAGAAATCGCATCAATCCAGTAATTTTTAGAGCGCATATAGCGTTCATGTTCCGGCAGATTTTGTGTCAAACCGAGGGCTCTTCCGCGCGGAATAATAGTCACTTTGTGGATGGGATCCGCATGCTCCAGCAGTTCGCCAAGAATAGCGTGGCCGGCCTCATGGTAGGCAATCACGGCTCTCTCTTCGTCCGAGATAATGAAAGATTTTCTTTCCGGGCCCATGAGTACTTTGTCGCGCGCCATATCGAGATCGTCGTTGCCCACTTTCTTTTTGTTGTTCCGTGCGGCAAGGAGCGCGGCTTCGTTTATCAGGTTTGACAAATCGGCACCGGTAAATCCGGGGGTTCCCCGCGCAACGACAGACAGATCTACGTTTTCTTCGAGTGGAACTTTCTCGGAATGGATTTTGAGAATATCTTCGCGTCCACCTACGTCGGGAACATCGACTACAACCTGGCGGTCAAAACGACCGGGCCGCAAAAGCGCCGGGTCGAGAACATCGGCGCGGTTTGTAGCGGCGATAACGATCACACCTTCGTTTTCTTCAAAGCCGTCCATTTCTACGAGAAGCTGATTCAGGGTTTGTTCTCTTTCGTCGTGGCCGCCGCCCAGTCCGGCTCCGCGCAGTCTCCCCACGGCATCGATTTCGTCGATGAAGACGATGCAGGGAACCTGTTTTTTGGCCTGAGAAAAAAGATCGCGCACGCGGGATGCGCCCACGCCCACAAACATTTCAACAAAGTCAGAACCAGAAATAGAGAAGAACGGAACTCCAGCCTCGCCAGCTACGGCGCGGGCGAGGAGGGTTTTTCCGGTACCGGGCGGGCCTACGAGCAGAACGCCGCGTGGAATTTTAGCGCCAATTTCAGCGAATTTTTTGGGTTCCTTGAGAAAGTCTACGACTTCTACGAGCTCTTCTTTGGCCTCTTTGATTCCCGCCACGTTCTTAAAGTTGACTTTGTTTTTGGAGTCTGCGCTCATTTTCGCGCGGGAACGACCAAAGTTCATGGCGCGGTTGCCATTATTCTGGACCTGGCGCATCATGATAAAGTAAATAAAACCGAGGAACAGAACCCACGGGATGATGGTGATAAAGGATCTCCAGAAGAGGCTTCCTTCCTGCGGTACACCTTTGTAAAAAGCGATGCCGCTCTTGTTGAGGGTGTCGAGAAGGCTGGAGTCTGGATAGGGAATATAAGACTTAAAGCGAACGGTTTCTGTTCCCTCTTTATCCTTGTAAAAGTATCCTTCGATCTGGCTTCCTTTAATTAACAGCGGCTTTTCTTTGTCGGTATAAAGCTGCTTTTTGTCGAGATAGCCGAGAAACTCTGAGTAGGAGAGATCTTCAACCCTTCCTTCTTCTTTGCGCATCCAGTCTGCCATGAGAGCTACCAGTACAATTACCAGGAGTATCAGGAGAATGTTTCTAGATCCTTTGTTCATTCAGTTTCCTCTTGAATATAGTATCCGGGCTTTTGCCCAGACCAAAAAACCAGACGCGCTCTCTGGATTGAGCGCGTCAACCACATAATTTTTGGCAGGTATGCAGCCCGGAGCAAGTGTATACTGTCTGGCTTTTCTCCAGAGAAAATTTTCTACCTCTCCGGGGTAGAGCCCCGCTGATTCGCATTATGTCTCATACTAAAGGTTTGTTAGCTACCAACCACGACCGCATCAAACATATATTTTTTTTGATTACATCTTATTGGATCATGAAGTTAATCCAGAGGAAATTATTGAGTTTTTTGAGGAGACAGACATACTCGAGCGCAAAAGGAAGGATGGCTATTTCGTTGGTTATGGAATTCTAAAGTCGGGTAGAATCCTTACAGTGGTGTACAGAAAATCTGCCATGGATGAATTATTTATCATCACAGCTTATGACCTTGAAGACAAGGAACTGATTCATTATATTAAAGAAGTCCTAACATGAAAAAAATTAATACATATACAATAGGCTATGTAGTAAGCGAGTCGGACATAGAAGATAAAAAAATACAGGCACTAATAACAGATGTTAAAAATGAAAAATTTGGCGAGGCTAAGCAGAAAATAGAAGACGGGTATTTGGTATTAGTTACTTTCTGATTTTTCCGTTTCCAGAGCAGGCCCGCACAAAAATCTGAGCCATGCGCTTTGCCTTTACTATCGCCTATCACGGAAAAAATTTTTCGGGCTTTCAGATCCAGCAGAACAGAAGAACCGTCCAGGCAGAGCTCGAAAGAGCGTTATCCATTGTGTTCCGGCAGAAGCTCCGAATTCATACTGCGGGGCGCACCGATGCGGGTGTGCATGCCTTTGGACAGGTCGTGCACACCGAGTTGGATTTGTCGCGATACACGGAAAAACAGGGAGAACTCCAGCCAGAGACATTTCTGTATTCTGTAAACAGTATACTCGATAAAGACGTCGTCGTAACCCACATGGCGCAGGTGCCAGAGCAGTTTCACGCAAGGTTTTCGTGCACGGGCCGCGAATACGTTTATCAGGTTCTGCATTTCCCGGTTTTTTTACCTCACTACAGGGACGTGGCTCTCTGGGTGCGCGGGCCTCTAGACATTGCATCGATGCGCGAAGCCACGTCCCATCTGATCGGTGAACTTGACTTTGCAGCGTTTACCCCCGCGTTCTATAGAAAGAGTGGAGAAAAAACAATCCGCCGGGTAGACAGAATTGAAATTATTGAAAACCGGGCTCTGCTGTGGTTTTATTTTAACGGTTCCGGTTTTCTGCACAATATGATACGAATCATTACAGGAACCCTTTTAGCTGTTGGGCGCGGAGAGCTGACTCCAGGCGACGTTTCTGAAATTCTCCAAAGCCGCAACCGAGAAGTGGCCGGTGCAACCATTCCTCCGACCGGTCTATTTTTTCTGAATGCGAGCTACGCGGACTATGAAACGCCGGGCGAAAAAAATCCGTTTCGGGAAGAGCTGCTCAGCTTGACGCGCTGACTCCAAACAATATTCGTTCGCATGACAGAAGGGCTGCATTCGCCGTCTCCTTATCCCCGGCTTGAAATTTCTCAGAAAGCGATTTCCGAAAATCTGAGGTTGTTGCGTTCCCTTGCACCAGGACGAAAGGTTTTGGTACCGGTTAAGGCAAATGCCTATGGCTTTGATCTGGAAACCATGATGCCATTTTTTCTGCAAAAGCATCGGGAAGGTCTGCTCGACATGCTCGGCGTTGCCAATCCTCAGGAAGGCAGAGTGGCAAGAGACCTTGGCTGGCCTGGCGGGATTCTTTTGCTCGGCGGATTTTTCAGGGAACACGTTGCCATGATTGCGCAGGCCGATCTAATTCCATCGATAACGGATCTCTGGCAGATCGCGGCGCTGTCTCAATATGCTGAAAGTAATGGCACTAAGTTTTCGGTACACCTTAAAATAGATACGGGAATGGGGAGGATTGGAGTACTGCCGGAACAAATAGATGAGCTGATTAAGTTGCTGCGCGCTCACGATACCATTTCCGTCAGTGGGATTTTTACCCATTTCCCCAGAGCAGACGAGCCTGAAATTTTAGAGACCAGTCGCCAGACAAAACAACTTCTTGAAATCTCTACTCATGTTCTGAATTCCCTGGAATTGCGCAGAGAGGATGTTCTGCTGCATGCGGCCAATTCGTATGGAGTGTTGCTGCATCCAGATTCCCATCTGGATATGATTCGCCCGGGGATTTTATTTTACGGCTTTTTTCAGTCAGAAGAAGATCGCATGCGATTTTCTTCGCAGCATCCGTTTCGTCCCGGAATTCGGTTAATGGCTCGCCCGGTTTCGCTGCGGCTGCTTCCCAAAGGTCACCCTGTTTCGTATGGCTCTCATTTTGTTTCTCCGCGCGATCAATATCCCGTGGGAGTTTTTCCCATTGGCTATGGGGACGGTTTCCCGCGCGGCATTTCCGGGAAGGGCGTTACATTTTCCGGTTATCCGCTTTTAGGCCGCGTTACCATGGACCAGATTATTCTTGGAGAGGTGGAGAATGCGGCAGAGATCAATTTTTTTTCTGAGGACGAAAGCTCCATAGAAAAGCTTGGAGATTTGTCCTGTTCTTTCTCTTATGAAATTATCACTGGTTTAGGCAACCGGCTTCCTCGTCTGCTTGTAGAGAGTTGAG
>DYPL01000053.1 GCA_020719945.1 Turneriella parva | reverse complement strand
ATCGCAGAATCAATATTTTACTTGCTTTGTGGAACCGTTTTCTTTTATAAGACTATGAGCGACGAGATACAGATTGTTCAAGACGCGCTGCAACAGGGTTATTATGAGCAGTACGAAAAAAAAATCTATGACCAGAAACAGCTCATATTTATTTCTAAAGCACTGAATTCTAATCTCGATTTAGGTTCGCTCATTGATTCCATTCTCAATATTTCTCTGGCGCAAAGCCAGACATTCCAGGTTGGTATTTATCTTCAGCCAGAGATAGACCGACACGAATTTTTTCTCAAAGATAATTATATTGGTTTTGATCTCGATCCCAATATCGCGTATGAAATTCACGATAAAACGACCTTTATCAACGCGCTCAACACCTCTTCGTGGGGCACATTCACTATGGAAGATCTTCGCGAAATAGACGAAAATTCGCGCGGAACCATCACAGACGAAATCCACCAGTTCGAGAGCCTGAGCCCTAGGCTTCTGCTGATTCCTCTGCGGGCCAGGGGCAGAGTAAACGGTGTGATTGTGCTCGGGCCTAAAACCACGGGAGAACCGTATCTCTCTTCCGAAAAAGAATTTTTATCGGATCTTGCATCTATTGCGGCCATTGCGGTAGAAAACGCCCGCTTGTACGAACTGGCCACTACGGACATGATGACTCGCCTCAAAATTCATCATTTTTTTCAGACGCAACTTCGCGAAGAAATGGAAGAATGCCAGGAGAGCGGGTCACCCGTTTCGTTGCTTTTCACCGACATTGATCATTTTAAAAAATTCAACGATACTTTTGGCCACCAGATAGGAGATCTCGTTCTCATTGAGGTTGCCAAAACTCTTATCAGAATTGGGCGGGCTCTTGACGTTCCTTCGCGCTATGGCGGGGAGGAATTTGCTATCATTCTGCCAAAGACCAGACTGGACGACGCTATTCGAATTGCCGAGAAAGTGCGCGAGTCTGTAGAGAAAACCGAAGTTGTACATCCCGTCAGTGGAGAAATCCTGAGGGTAACTATTTCTGTGGGCGTAGCGGAATGTGATACAGCCAGAGACAAAACAAATGCGGATATTATCAAACGTTGTGACGACGCTCTTTACGCAGCCAAAAGAAATGGCCGCAACCGGGTAGAACTTGGCTGATGCCCGGCTGGAAAAAAATGTTTTGGGATGGACTCGTTCCACCCGTGAGCGTTACGGCCTCGTTGCGCTCACAAAGAACGGCTCCTGAAACAAATCCCGGTAAAACTCTTCTTGTTTCGAATCCGTCGGATCCTCCCGCTGTTTTGCTTCTCGCTCTGAAACATCTTGTAACTCTCTTAAAAGTGGATCCCGAGGGCGAGCTGCACGTATCCCGCCATTTTGGAGTGCGGCACCCCGCTATTCACGAAACGCTGGAACTGCCGGTTGACCAGAAACTGTCTGCTTTTCTCACATCGGAACAATATAAAACAGTTGTCTTTATTTCTCCAGAACCTTCTTCTGGAAAAACCATGGCTGCCTATTTAGCCGGTGTCAAAAACAGAGTGGGGTTTGCACGGGGAAACTCTAAGTCATTTCTTAACCATAGAATTTCTTATCTCGATGGCAAAGTGCATTATGCGTTTCAAATAAAAAATCTGTTAGAAAACTTTTCCGGCCAGAGTCTTGAACCAGGCTATCCGGAATGGCAGCGTTATCCGGAAGTGCAGGAAGATATTTCTGCTTTTCTGTCTCAGTGTCGCCTGTTTCGTTTTGCTGTCATTTCGGCTTCTCCGGAAAATCTTGAAGAAGCGCATGCAGTACGCAAATACTTGTCGCTTCCATCTGTGATTGTATCGCCGCAGCTGCGAGACGATATTCCCTGCATTTTTCCATTTCCCGTATGGAGCCATGTAATGCAGGTCGTTGCAGAAAGCCGGTTGGTTGTGAGTCTCGGCGGGTACGCGGGGCATCTCGCCGCATCGTTCGGAATCCCTGTGGTTTCATTGTACCACCAGGAAAGAGATTCCATGTTTGTACCCTTTGCTCCGGGTTCGCGCCAGATTCTGTTTGTATCTGTGGACCAGTCGGGTGAAGAAATTTCTTCCGCTGTTTTAAGATTGTTGTGATTTGCCCTTCACATAGCTTTGCGAACAGAAAAGTATTGATAGCAGATTCTTCTGTGAGATAGTGAACAAAAGCGGGAGTTTACCGGAACAAAGGTGTTATGGCCCTTTCGCTGTACGGCAGTGCAAAGGGGCCATAGCGCGATTGAATATTCAGATTAAAATCGATTGCATAGGATATTTTTTCGGAGCGTATAATCTCCACAACCGAGTTGCGCAAATTCATCAGTTGCAGGTTTACGGGCAGTGTGATATTTAGAGCGCGCCCTTTTTCCAGAGAACGGCTGACAGATATTTTAGCTGCCGAAACCTCCTGTCCGCCTATTTCCACGCGGTAGTAGAAATTATCGAGATCCAGCGCTACTTCGTCGTTGTTGTCCACGCGGATATGAAAATTCAATGTAGCCGATTTTACAGACATTTCTCCGAGCGTAATTTGTTCCACGGAAAAGCGCGGAAAAGCAGGAATGGGAACATTGCCTTCGCGGTTGATTTTAAAAGAGAGCGGGCCAATCGGAGTTTCTATTGTTGTTTGGATTTGTATGCCGTAGGGCAGATTCTTTTTTCCGAAAACACTCTGCACGCCAGAGCGCAATCCGGCATAGCGTAAATCGACCGGAAAGGTAATTTTAGAAATGTCTTTTCCTTTAACGGTAATTTTTTCCCGTTTTGAGCCAGTGAGCAGTCTTTCCTTTTCCACATCGACTGCATACTCCAGATTAGAGACGGTGAGTTCTATGCCGTTGGGATTGTGGATAGCCAGCGTAACGAGCAGAGTAGATCCAGAGAATCCGAGTTCGGAGATTTTTATATCTTCCAGAGTTACTTTTGGATTCTGAAAAAATGCCTTCTGCAGCGAAGAACATCCTCCCATAAAAAGGACGAAAAAGCTTAGTAGGAGTACATAGCGGCGCATGAGCTTTTTTGCGATTCTCTTGCAGCGGGACAATCTTTTTTACATAAAACCGAGTATCATGCGGGCTTCGTCTGACATCATGGAATGGTGATACGGTGGATCCCAGACGATATTGATATCAACTTTCGGAGGACAAAGATCGAGCTCAATGCGCGCCTTTATTGTATCTGGCATGGATTGTATGGCTGGACACGATGGCGAGGTGAGTGTCATGTCGATGGTCACAGAGTTATCCTCTGCAATATTAATTCCATAAATCAATCCCAGGTCGTAAATATTCATGGGGATTTCCGGGTCGTAGCATGTTTTTAATATTTCGATTACTTCTTCTTCTGTGACTGGTTTGGGAGGCATGACGGGATTGATTTCTTTTTGCATTATGGTTCCTCGGAAATTAGTATTTTTTGGCCGAGTATGGATCCGGCTGTTTCTAAAAAAGATTTTGAAAAATATCCTGGATTGCTGAAGGTAGAAAAACCATCTGCTACAAACGCGCCTATGAGCAGAGAGCGGGCGTCTTCGGCAGAAATGCCGCGCGCTCGCAGGTAGTACAAGGCGTCGTCGTCAGAAAAGCCCGTAGAAGAACCATGAGAGCACTCCACCGAGTCCGTATAAATTTCAAGAAAAGGATTGGCGTTTGCAGAGGCGGATTCGTCGAGCAGAAGGGACTTGTGAATCTGGTGGGCTTTTACTTCTGCTGTTCCTTTGGCTGCGTAAATTTCTCCCCGAAAGTTTTCGTGGCCTTCCCTGCCAGCTACGCTGTACAGTCGCTGGTTGCTGCTCGTGTTGTCGGCAAGATGATGAATTTTTACGAAGGTAGAAAAATTGCCCTGTGCCGTTGCGTTTACAGAGGAAATATCGGCAGAAGAACCGGCTCCGGTTAAATAAGCCATGGCGTCTATCGTGAGATCTCCCGAACCGGCCTGCGCTGTTTCCAATGAAAAATGAGCATTGTCGCCAACCAGAGCGCGCATGGATACAAACGATGCACTCCAAGAATTCGTAAAGCCAGCAAGAACTTTCAGCGAAGAACCGGGAGATAGGATAAAAAGGACAGAGGCAGGGGCCTGCGTGTTTACCGTAACGGTAACGGGAGAAGAATGGTTCATGAGTATGACAAAGCGCGATAATGGTTCAGATAGATCGAGGCTCAACAGGTTGCTGTCGGGAATTACAAGTCGGTAGGGCAGGGACTGTGCGGCGAGTGCAAATGGATCGCTTTCCGAATCTCTGATAAAGGAAGGAGAAAAGTCTTTTTCAGGGAAGTAAGAATGTTCTTCTTTTAGGCTTTTGATTTTGTCTGTTACATCGGCGCTCCCGGCAGCCAAGAGAGCCTCCCGTGGGAAAGAGGACAGATACCGGTATTTATCCCGTATTTTTCCGCGTTCAGAAATTTTCTGGAAGCGGCTCTCTCCATCGCTAAAGAAGGCAGAAGCCGATGCCACTTCTGAACAGAGTTTCAGAAAAGAAGATAGATCTTCGCTCATTCCTTTTCCCCCAAAAACTGTTCAAAGCCACCGGCGTCTACCAGGGCGGCCAAGTCTGCCCGGCCTGTTTTTATAATTTTACCTTTCGCAAAAATGTGAACAAAATCTGGTCGTATGGTTTCAAAAATTTTCTGGTAGTGCGTAATGAGTAGCAGAGCCCGGTTTTCGTTGTGGTAGTTTTTAATAATGCCAGAGATGGTGGCAATGCCATCTACGTCGAGCCCGGAATCAATCTCGTCCAGAATCACGAGGTCGGGTTGCAGCATCAGCATTTGTAACATTTCATTGCGTTTTTTTTCACCGCCAGAAAAACCGTCGTTCAGAGAGCGGCGCGAAAATTCTTCGGGAAGTCCCAACAAAGCCATATATTCGCGCGCCTTTTTGAGAAATTCCCCGGGTTTCATTTCGTCTTCGCCGCGCGCCTTGCGGTGGGAATTTACGGCAAAGCGCAAAAACTGCAGATTGTTTACTCCCGGAATTGCAAGCGGCGACTGGTGAGTTAAAAAAATCCCACGGCGGGCGCGCTCTTCCATTGGCAGCTCTGTTATATCCTCACCCTTGAAATAGACGCGACCACCACGAACGGGATAATCTTCGCGGCCCGTGATGACAGCGGAGAGAGTGGATTTACCGGCACCGTTCGGTCCCATAATGACATGCACTTCTCCCGGGTGAATCGTGAGATTGAGTTCATGGAGGATAGTGGCCTCATCAGGGCCTGCTGTAAGCGATTGTATCTGCAATAGTGGGTTCATTAGCCGGTTGCTCCTTCGAGATTTATTTCCATCAGTTTTTGGGCCTCTACGGCGAACTCCATCGGGAGTTCCCGGAATACCTCTTTGGCAAATCCATTGACGATCAGGGCAACCGCTTCTTCGCGCCCGATTCCCCGCGAGCGCAGATAATTCAGTTGAGCTTCTGAAACACGGGAAGTGGTTGCTTCATGTTCAACAATGGCTTTTCTGTTTTTGGTTTCGAGATAGGGAAACGTGTGGGCACCGCATTCGGCACCGAGAAGGAGTGAATCGCACTGGGAAAAATTTCGGGCCCCTTCGGCAGAGCGCGCAATTTTTACGAGCCCTCTATACGTGTTCTGGCTTTTTCCCGCAGATATTCCCTTGGTGAGGATAGTACTTTTTGTGTTTTTTCCAAGATGAATCATTTTGGTGCCGGTGTCGGCCTGCTGGTGGTGCTTGGTAAAGGCGACAGAATAAAATTCGCCAACGGAGTTATCGCCCTTAAGAACGCAGCTGGGGTATTTCCAGGTGATGGCAGAACCAGTCTCTACCTGAGTCCAAGAAATATGCGAGCCCTCGCCTTTGGCCAGAGCCCTTTTGGTGACAAAATTGTATACGCCGCCTTTTCCATTTTTATCGCCGGGATACCAGTTTTGAACGGTGGAGTATTTTATTTTGGCGCGGTCGAGAGCTACGAGTTCCACGACTGCCGCATGGAGCTGGTTCTCGTCGCGCTGGGGAGCGGAGCAGCCTTCGAGATACGATACATAACTATCCTTATCTGCAATAATGAGAGTGCGTTCAAACTGGCCGGTTCCTGCTGCGTTAATGCGGAAATAGGTAGAAAGCTCCATGGGTGATTTAACGCCCGGTGGAATGTACACAAAAGAACCGTCCGAAAAAACCGCCGAATTGAGAGCAGCAAAATAATTATCGCGGACGGGAACGACAGAGCCAAGATACTGTTCAACGAGATGCGGATGTGTCTGCAATGCTTCACTGATAGAACCAAAAATAATGCCAAGTTCTGCAAGCTTTGCTTTGAATGTGGTGGCAACCGATACGCTGTCAAAAACGGCATCGACAGCTACATTGCTTTTTACATTGGCCAGAGCTTTCTGTTCTTCGAGAGGAATGCCGAGTTTCTCGAACGTTGCGCGTATTTCGGGATCGAGATCGTCCAAGCTTTCCAGAACCTTTTTGGGGCGCGAAAAATAGGTAATGGCCTGGTAATCAATGGGGGCAATCTGCAGATGCGCCCAGTCTGGCTGTTCCATCTGAGTCCACGCCTTGTAGGCTTTTAGGCGCCATTGCAGCAGAAAATCTGGCTCATTTTTTCGGCGTGAAATTTCGCGAACAATTTCTTCGCTTAAGCCCTGCGGAAATTCTTCGGTTTCTACATTGGTCGTAAATCCGTACTGGTATTTTTCTTCACCAATTTTTATTAATTCTTCGTTGCCGCCTGCCATTAAATACCTGCCAGTGAAATTTGTTTCATTTGGTCCCGCAAAACCGATTTGATTTTTGACCAGGCAAGCTGAATGCGGCAGTTCCCCATGCGGCTGCACTCTCCGCGAACGGCGGGCGAACAGGATTCTTCCGAAAGGGCCGTGACGTTGGGTTGCGATTCTACAGCGAGAAAAATATCCCAGAGATTAATTTGCCCGCCATCGCGAGCGAGCCTGTATCCGCCCGAAGGGCCTCTTACACTTTCAATGAGCCCGGCTCTGCGCAGATTTAGTAGGATCTGGTCGAGAAAAGAAGGAGGGATTTCCTGAGTGCTGGCAATGTCCGATCGACGGGCCGTGGCTCCGCCGGGAAGGCGCGAAAGATAATACAGTGCCCGGATAGAATATTCTGTTCTCATGGAAAAGACCATGTAAGTAGTATAGTAATGTTGACTAAAATCGTCAAGATTAATTGCGTTTTTTGAGAAAGTTCGACATATTATGCAAAGGAAGCAGACGGTTTCAAAAAACTTGGCAACCTGTATTCATCTAAAATTCTGATCCATGTATTATACCGTTCATCCCGTCAATCCGCAGCTACGTTCTCTCGACGCCGTTGCCGCAATGCTTAAAAAGGGCGGGGTAGCCATTTTGCCTACGGACTCCGTATATTCCATTGCGACTCTGCTGGGCGAAAAAAAGGCTCTCGAGAGAATTTATCAGATCCGCAAGCTGCCAGCCAATAAAGAGCTCAGCATGTATTTTCGGGATTTTTCTCAAATGTCAGAATTTGTGAAACTCGACGACAACCGCATTTTCCGCTGGATGAAAGAAGTTCTTCCAGGGCCGTACACCATTATTCTCGATGCTTCTAAAAAAGTGCCACAGTTCACGCTCACGCACCAGAAAACTCTGGGTGTGCGCATTATCGATCATCCTGTTATTCAGGGTTTGCTTGCGCGGCTGGACATGCCTCTTATTGGCACGACTCTTCAGACAGAAGACGAATATATTTCTGACCCGGAAGAATTCCGCGCTCATTACGAGAAACTTGTCGATGCTATTGTAGACGCTGGTTCTGTTCCCATGGAGCTTACGACAATTGCCGATGCCCGTGTTTTTCCCGTAGAGATTTTGCGCGAGGGCAAGGGAGGTGATTATTGAGATTTACAGGATGTACAGTTTTTACATTGACAATCGAAAAACCATTCTAATCCGTGTAACTAAACTATGATGAGTATACCCCGTTTGGCTATTTTGGCCTTGGTAGGCATCGCTGTCTTGCGCTGTGCGGGTTCGCAGGGAGAAATCGAAACAAAATTTCAGGAAGATTTTATCTCCCTGAACGAAGACATCTGGCAAAAAGCTGACTGGTACAATGGAGCTCCGTTTGGTTGCGTATTCCAACAACAGCAGGTGTCATCGCAAAATGGATTTCTCCAAATTGTTCTTTCGCAGGGAAGCTCACAACCGCCGTATGATTGCGGCAGTCTGGCAAGCAGAGCCAAGTTTGGCTATGGGAAATTTTATGTCCGGATGAAGCCGGTAAAGAGTTCTGGTACTGTTTCCTCTTTTTTTATCTATACGGGACCTGTAGAGGGGACTATCCACGATGAAATTGACATAGAATTTCTCGGAAAAAATACGCAGGAAGTTCAGTTTAATTATTATTCAAACGGGCAGGGAGGGCATGAGAAAAAAGTTGCCCTTGGTTTTGATGCCTCTGCTGATTTTCACGATTATGCCATTGAATGGCGCAATGGCAGCATCCAATGGTATGTGGATGGAGTGCTGAAACATGAAGTAAGTAGTGCCGATGTTCCAAAAACACCCGGAAAAATAATGATCAATCTGTGGAATAGTACAGGAGTCGATTCCTGGACAGGACCATTTGAGAACAGCGGTCTTCCTTTGACCGCTTGGTATGACTCTTTGCAGTATTTTAGTTACTGACAGTTCTTTCTCACCGTCTGCAGAGGGCTTAGTTTTCTCATCTGAAGAAAGAAAATTATCCCCCTGTCGGCGAAAATCTCAGCCTTCCTTTTCCCCGGGAATAATCGCAACGCCGGCCAGTGTGTCCTGTTCCTGGATATCGACTACCTTGACACCCGTTGCCGTGCGGCTCTGCACAGAGATGTCTGTGGAATTTACGCGAACCGTCATGCCGGACTGTGAAATCAGAATGAGGTCTTCTCCGCCTTTGAGGGAGCGCACGCTTACCACCTCACCTGTTTTAACGGATGTCTTGAGGCAGGCCATTCCCTTGCCGCCGCGTCCCTTGGCAGTAAATTCTTTTGCCTCTACCAGCTTACCAGCTCCGAGCGCTGTCGTTACCAGCAGAAGGGGGGCGTCCTTGCGCACTACATCGAGCGATACCATGTAGTCATCTTCTTCGAGCACCATTCCTATAATTCCGCTCGCATTGCGGCCCTGTGATTTCATGCTGGTCTGGTTGGTGCGCAGTGCCTGTCCTTGGGCAGAAGCCATGATGATATCTTCTTTTCCGTCTGTGATGAGAATGTCCGCAAGGTAATCGTTTTCGCCCGATTTAAAGTTGATGGCCAGCAGGCCCCGCTTTTGTGCACGCACAAATTCGCTCAGCCTTGTTTTCTTGAGAATTCCCTTGCGGGTCAGCATGAGCAGAAAGTAGTCGTCCGAGAATTCCGGAATGGAGCGGATCACGTTTACTTCTTCTTCCCCGCTTAGTTGTCCAAGAATCGCTTTTACGCTTTTTCCACGGGCATCTTTAGATGCCTCTGGTATTTCGTGTGCTTTTGTGTAGAACAGTTTTCCTTTGTTCGTGAAAAACAAAATATAATCGTGGCTGCGACAGAACGTGACTTCGCGTATCGCGTCTTCTTTTTTGCCAGCCGAAGAAACACCTTTTCCACCCCTGTGCTGGCGTTTGAACGTGTCGAGGGGAACGCGGCGGACGTATCCGTTATCTGACAGCGTGACGACTTCTTCTTCGTTGGAAATAAAGTCTTCGTCGCTGAGTACCTGGTCGTCGGAGTCATCTGTAGAAATTACGGAAGCTCTCTTTTTGCCGTATTTGCTTTTTATGACGCCCAAATCGCCGCTGATGATTGCAAGTACGCGGCTTTCTTTGGAGAGAATATCTTTGAGGTCGAGAATTTTGTGGTGCAACTGTTCAAGCTCTTCAATAATTTTTTTCGACTCCAGAGACGTAAGCTTTTGCAGCTTCATGTCGAGAATCGCATTTGCCTGGACTTCGCTGAGGCCAAAGCGGGAAATAAGAGAGGAACGGGCCTGGTCTACTGTTTGACTTCCGCGAATAATTTTAATGACTTCGTCAATAAAATCGAGCGCAATTTTTAAGCCTTCGAGAATATGGGCACGCTCTTCTGCCTTGCGAAGTTCGTACTGCGTGCGCCTTACGATGACTTCTTTTCTGTGCTCAAGGTAGTATACGAGCATTTCCTTGAGGTTGAGAAGGCGCGGCTCTCCTTTTACGAGAGCCAGAAAAATAATGCCGTAATTGACCTGCAGCTGCGAATGCTTGTACAGGTTGTTAATAATGACCTGTGGATTGGCATCGCGGCGGAGTTCCAAGACAATGCGCATTCCGGTGCGGTCAGATTCGTCGCGGATCTCTGAAATGCCTTCGATCACTTTGTCGTTTACGAGGGCAGCAATTTTGGTGATGAGATCGTTTTTTTTGATTTCGTATGGAATCTCGGTAATAACGATGGCATCCTTGTTTTTTGCAATCGTTTCAATGTCGAGCACGGCACGGATTTTAATGGAACCGCGCCCTGTGCTGTATGCTTTCTTGAGATTCTCTTTTCCGATAATAATTCCACCCGTTGGGAAATCCGGCGCTGGAACTCGTTTCATGAGATCCTTGAGAGGAGCTTCTGGATTTTCTATCAGCAGTTCGAGAGCAGAGGTGACCTCGGCAAGATTGTGGGGTGGTATTTTGGTAGCCATTCCCACGGCAATTCCCGTGGAACCATTTACGAGCAGGTTGGGGTAGGCGGCGGGAAGAACTTGAGGCTCTTTGCGCGTATTATCAAAGTTTGGATTAAAATCGACCGTTTCTTTATCGATCTCTGCGAGAAGATGTTCGGCCATGGGCGTCAGGCGGGCTTCGGTATAGCGGTAGGCAGCGGGTGGATCTCCGTCCACGGATCCAAAGTTTCCCTGACCGTCAATCAGCGGAACGCGCATGGCAAAGTCCTGCGCCATGCGAACCATGGTATCGTATACGGCAACGTCGCCGTGTGGATGATAGTTACCGATCACTTCTCCGACAATTTTCGCCGATTTAACATACGCGCGGTCGGATCTCCAAGCGCGTTCGTTCATGGCGTGCAGAATGCGGCGGTGCACTGGTTTAAGTCCGTCGCGGACATCTGGCAGGGCCCGCCCAACGATCACGCTCATCGCATACGCAAGATACGATTTTTTCATTTGCTCTTCGATCTCTACGGGTATGATCTGTTTTGCCGGGGTTACGTTTTCAGGGGGAAGATTGTCCTTTTTTGCCATTGGGGACATAATGAATCTTTTGGATAGAGGGTCTATTTTTTTTCGGGGAACGGCGCACCCGCGCGAGGAGTATGTGGCGCCAGAAAAATCTTCCCTAACAATATTGAATGACCGAGGATGGTCAAACTATTGAATCCAGATAAAGTGTTCCGGCATTTTGCTGCGGAAATGGCCTTTGTCGACACGCAGAGGACGAAGTAGCCATGGCTTTCGCCCCTGGGTTTTGCGGTCTGCCTGTGCCCGTAGGGTAAACGCGAAGCGAGCCTCAGGGAAAAAGTCCACAGAGGGACTTTTTCAGAGACAACTTAATAATAAAACAGAATCATGTAAGCCTGGTGCAGTGTTTCACGGACAGAAGGATCTTCTTCTATCAGCATGGCCTTTTCGAGAGGCTTAAAACCTTCTTTGATGTGAAAGTCGTGGATGGCTTTTGCAGAGTGATAACGAACCCATTTTTCGTCACTTTTCAGGAGGTTTACAACTTCCATTTTGTACTGATAATTCGTGGGCTCAAACTGGAAAAGGGCGCGGTAAAGTTCTAAGCGAATAATATCTTTTTTTTCGATCTCCAAGTGTTTTTTAATGTCTTCTCCAGAAGCGGGATCTCCCAGAGAGTCCAGAGCAGAAGCAGCGCCACGGCGGACTGGAGCAAAATCTTCTCCCTCCCATGCTAAGTAGGGAAGAAGAACGTCTTTGGATTTAGGGGACTTGATAAAGCCGACCGCCCAGAGAGTTTCGTAAATTTCCTGGCGCGTCAGGCGGAATTCTTCCTGCTGCTCTGCTGTTTTAGTCGGCCAGTCTTTTTGCAGCTCTTTTAATTTTTCGGATTCCTTGTCTAAAAGAGTCTTAAGGTAATCGACAGAAATTTCCTGCCCAAGGAGACCTAAAGAATAGGCACTTTTGGTGCGTATTTCGATATCGGGATCCTGCAGGTTTTCAATAAGAGAGCGCTGGCAAAAGTATAGTCTTCCGAGACCACATTCGCGAATTGCAAGAAGACGCTGTTCGGGAAGCGCATACCTGGCTTCTTCTGCACGCTGCAGGCGGGATTCGTTGAGCTTTGCCGTATTATAGTCTTTGGCTGCAAGCGGCAACACGGAAAGCAGAAAAAAGAAAGCAATACTATGGCGAGTTTTCATTAAATGTATTATCGGCGATTTCATTTAATATCTTGACAGGGAGCGCTTTCGTTTTGTCAAGAGGATATGAGCTCTTATTTGCGCCGGATAGCGTTTTTATACATCGACTTTTTTACGGGCCTGTTCGGCCTGTTGAGATCGGCTGCGGCATCCCTGCCTGCACTGTTTGCGCTGGTTCCGCTCACCGAAAAACTGCTGTGGCTGGTTGCGTTCACGACCTTTTTTCTCACGACGCGACCCTGGCTACACTATACCCTTGAGTTCTCTCAAACGGTTTCCAGTCGGCATGGAGCAGGGACGGATGACTTTCTCTGGTACTTTTTGCTGACGGTAGCACTTGCTACGGCGCCATTGTTCAGCCTGTTAGAGACGCTGTACCGCCGCGATTTGTTATTTCTGCGCCGCATCCTCGTTACGGTTTCACTTTTACTGATGACATTGCTGTATGTCCTCACCGTTCTGTTTCCGTCGCGCGTAATTCCCTTTGAAGGCGCCTCGTTCACCTTGTGGTTTTATCTGTTTGGTGTAAGCCTTACAGTGCTCTGGGGGATTGGTCTTTCCACGTTGCGCAGGTCGTAAAATGTTAACTGGGGGTGCCTTATGCAGGCAGCACTTTCTTCCCGGCAGAAAGTACTGTATCGATAGAGCCGAATCCGATCTAATTAAGCAGGGCCGCTTCCAACGGCGACGGGTTATGTCGCCTGGCGGGGAGGTGATGCGACATAATATTTCCGGGCGATTGGTAGGTACTAAAACCCCGTGAGTATGAGACATAATGCTGGCGATGTTTGTTAGGTA
>DYPL01000012.1:41191-50462 GCA_020719945.1 Turneriella parva | reverse complement strand
TTGGCCAGATAAGCCGATGGCTAAGGAACGAATAATAGATCGGTAGCCCCTCTAAAGATAATTTGACCCGCTGTAAAGCCCTGTGCCTGCGGCTACAACTGCGTCCGCTTTGTGACGGTATAAACTCGGGTAGGGCTACGCAATTGAAATCTAATGGGTAGAAGAACCAATTTATTTGAAGCTAAACAAAGCTATGTAATTTAGTGACTCGTCGCTCCTTTAAAACATCTTTAAACCTTATACAGAATTACCCAGTCGTCTTCGGCTTCTTCTTCAAAGGGATCTTTCGTTATGTCCCGTAAAAATGTACGGAATTCGTCCAGCGTCTCCATGGTAATTCCAGACAAAGCCCAGCGATCTGCTTTTTCCAGAAATCTGGTTAAATTCGCGCGGTTTGCCATGAAAACCTTTGGAAGAATGTTAGACACAAACACGGTATAAGGAACAATTGATTCAGAATCGACAAAGGAGAAATCCCCTAACTGAAAATCTGCAGTGGGAATCTTTTCATTGAGACTGTAATTGTCACGCGCAGATTCCACCGCGAGCTTTTCTGCATCTACCCCCTGTATCTGAGAAGCTCCATACAGTGCCGCAGCAATGGCGAGTATTCCCGTGCCCGTTCCCAAATCAAAGACAATGTCTCCCGGCTGAATGGCTCTTTCCAGATACCGAACCATGAGCCGAGACGTAGCGTGTTGTCCCGTGCCAAAGGCGAGGCCCGGTTGTAGAATAATTTTTTTAACGCCATCGGCAAGAGGGGGATTATCCCAGGGTGGAACGAGCCAGGTCTGCTCCGAAAGCGGAAACGCTCGAAAAGTCTCCTCAAAGATTTTTACATAATCGCGATAATTGACCGGCGCAATAGAATAGGAAACCTCGGAAAGGCCAAGCAGAGCGAGAGCCATGGGCGCAAAGGCGTCCAGCGGAAACTGTATATCGTAAAAAAAGTACAGAGTTGTTAGATCTTCGTTCAGATTATCAGTTTCTCCTTCTTTGTATAACAGCTCATAGTAGCCGACAGCCCCACTCTGCATAAAAAACTGCTCCACGGCAAGGGAGTCATCCTTGGGTAGATGCAGTACAATCTGCTGAAATTTATCTTTTTCGAGTTCTTCTAAATTTTCTTGTCCGTTCATGGAAATTTCTAAGTCTGGCATATATGGGCGATTCCGTAAAGCTTTCAGAGAGCATAGAACTTTTTCGCGAAAGCGCAGATCAATACACCTATTTTCGGCTTTCGGGAAACGTGAATTCAACGGCTGCGGCTCTCGATATTAAACCCATACTGCTTTCTGCAAACTCCAATCTTCTGTTAGACCTGTCAGGAGTCAGCTCGCTCACTTCTACAGGAGTTGGTCTCCTCTTTGAACTATACGATAAACTATCTGCCAGTGGCCATAAACTTATTCTCGTTTCTCCGTCTTACAGAGTAGATGAAATCCTGGAACTCACGGGATTTGGCAATTTATTTCCCCGGGCAGACAGCCGGGAAAGCGCAGCAGGTATGCTTTCTTGATAGCCAGCCATTTTAATTCAAAGCGAAAAATTGTGCATGCTTCCGGCGTATTCATACCGGCGGTTCTGTATTTCGATATGTTCGCCATCCTGCCGAAAATTTTTATCGACAATACTCGTTCCATCGTGTTTTATCTGCTGCTAGCCTTTACGTCTTGGCTCGTTGTTCTCGAGATTATCCGGTTTCGCTACAAATGGTGGTCGCGCGCTTACATGAAATTTCTTGGCAGCATTTTAAAAAAAGAAGAAAAAAACAGCATACCCGCATCACTTCCTTACTTTTTCTCGCTCACTCTACTGACTGCATTGCTCCCGCGCGACATTGCTGCCATCTCCATGATCTTTTTGATCATCGGTGATCCCGCAGCAGCTTTTGTGGGAACGCGCTACGGAACTCTTCGCCTGTTCGGAAAAAAATCACTGGAGGGTACTATCGCCGGCATCACCTCCTCCACGCTCCTTGCAATTTTATTCCTGTTTCTGCTACCACCTGTATCGACCGATCCCTTTCGCGAAACCGCTCTTCCTCCATCGCTCACCATTTCCATCTTTATAGTCTCTCTTGCCGGCATTGCTTCTTTGATGGCAGAGCTCATTTCCTGCGCAATATGTCTCGACGACAATTTTCTGATACCACTCACGGGAGCCACTGTACTATTATTGCTCACACTGTTTCTCACTCCAGCTACCCCTTCTGATATTTTTTCCCCCATAAAAAATTTGTTGTTACCCCTGCCCCGCTAAAAAAATACCGCATGCTTAATGTGCTTTCAGATCTGTACGAAGAAACCCTCCTCCCCGTTTTGCGACTTAAGCCGCTCTTTGCCCTCGCAGACGGCATTTTTTCACCCCTGCAAAGAGCAAACGGTGAATGCCGCGTAGCAGGGCATCGCTTGGCGCTTTTCTATAAAGAAGTAACTGGTTGCGATAAAGTCGTTGAACCAGAAGGAGAGATGACAACTCCCGGCATGCTGATAGATTCGCTGGGAAAAAAAATTGAGCAGGATATTTCTTTGTTAGACAAAAATGATTTTACCCACAAGCCTTCCTGCTCTATTGTTGGAAACACAGAAAATATTTGGGTTCATAAAAGCGCAAAGCTTTCTCCCTTATGTGAACTAGATGCAACGGGTGGCCCCGTCATTATAGACGAGGGTGCAGAAATATCTGCTTTTTCTCTTTTGCGCGGACCGGTTTACATTGGAAAACATGCTATTATAGACCGGGCTTTTATTTCTTCGTCACGGGCGGGAACCATGGCAAGGCTTGGTGGAGAAATCTCCGACTCACTCATTGGCAGTTTTTCGAACAAGCACCACGAGGGTTTTTTAGGTCATTCTATTGTGGGCGACTGGGTAAATCTTGGCGCTCTCACGACTACATCGGATCTTAAAAATAATTACGGAGAAATCCGCCTTTCGTTTCAAAACAGATTATATTCTTCCGGGCGCATCAAACTGGGCAGCATTATTGGCGACTATGTAAAAACCGGTATAGGCACCATGCTCAGCACTGGTACTATTATAGATTTTGGTTCTCAGCTTTTTACCGGCAGGGAAGAACGTAAATATTATCCTTCTTTTTTCTGGGGGGGGGAGAATGCGACCCTATACGAGGTAGATCGTTTTCTTTCTGACGCTTCCAAAATTATGGCGCGGCGGAAACAGGAAATGCCTCCCTATGCTGCTTTGCTCATTCGGCAGTTTTATTCCAGCGAATGGACCTGATTCTCATTGAATGAATAGAGCGTTACGACCACCTCTGCCAAAGTGCAATAGAACGGTAACGACTCTGGCAAAAAAATAACTCGTTCCGGCTGAAAGCACCCTGCGCGCAGCGCCCTTCTGTGCAGCATTGCATTTAAGGACAAGCTTCAATCCCCAATTATTAAAGGATTGACAAAATAAAAAAAGAACAAACGTTCGCTGATAATGCAATTTCAAGAACTATCGCTGAATACCTACCTCCTGGAGAAACTACAATCACTGGGATTTCAGGAACCTACAGCCATCCAAACCGCTACCATACCACTCTCCCTGCAGGGAAAAGATCTCATAGCCTGCGCTAAAACCGGATCCGGAAAAACTCTCGCCTTTTTGCTGCCCGTTCTCGACTATCTCATCCAACATAAATCCGATGAAAACCAAAACCCGCGCGCACTCGTTTTGGCCCCCACCCGGGAACTGGCCGTCCAAATCTCTGAAGAAGCAGAAAAACTCTCTGGAAGTGAAGTGGCCATAGCAACACTTTACGGCGGAGTAGACTACGATTTGCAAAGAAAAAATCTGTCCAATAAGCCTAAACTGATTATTGCCACACCGGGCAGACTCCTCGATTTTTTACGGAATAAAGAAATCTATCTGGGCGATGTCGTTCGTGTGGTTCTCGACGAGGCAGACCGCATGCTCGATATGGGATTCATAGACGATGTAAAAAAAATTATGGCATCCACATCCGAAAACAGACAGGTTCTGCTGTTCTCTGCCACCATAGATTATTCTGCCATATATTCTGTCTGGAACTACATGAAAGAACCAGAAGAAATTCTCATCAACCCCGAACTCATCGATCACGAAAAAATCAGCCAGTCCGTTCTGCATCTCTCGCGCGACGAAAAACTGCCCTATCTTATCCAGTTTCTCGAACACAACGAACTCGAACCGGTCATTATTTTTTCCAACAGCCGCCGCTACGTCGATACGATTGTAAACAATCTCAACTACCACAGCATTCCCGCACAGGGACTTTCTTCCACGGTAAACCAGAAAAAGAGACTGCGCATTCTGGAAGATTTTAAGGAAAATAAATTTCGCATCCTCGTGGCTACCGATGTTGCCTCGCGCGGTCTTCACGTAGAAGACATTAAACTCGTTATCAATTACGATATTCCCCAGGATCCAGAATCGTATGTGCACCGCATAGGCAGAACAGCCCGGGCCGGAAAAAGTGGAGAGGCTATCAGCATCTGTTCTGAACACGATTACGACTTTCTCGAAAAACTGGAACGCTATCTAAAATACAAACTCGATGTAAAAAAGCCGGAAGAACGATTCATAGACAATACGGAATTTGTTCGCATAAAGGAAGCCACGCGCGGGGAAGACTACGACAACAGCCGTCGCAAAGAACGCCCTCCGCAAAGACAACAGGCTCCCAGAGAACAACGAAAATCAACGCATCGCCACCACCCTACCAAAGAATTTGCTCAAAAGCCGCTTCGTCCGGAGGGCTTGCCGTCCAAGCAGAAAAACCCACGCAGAGATATTCCGCGAGAAAGCCGCCGTGAAGCGCCCGTCGTAGTGGCAAGAGCGTTATCTGGCAACTCCAAAGTGGGATTCTTTCAGCGGATTATCAACTTCTTTACCGGTAAAAAAGAGCAGAAGCACGCCATTTCCCGCAAGACGATGGAACTTCTCGAAAGAGAAGCGCGCGAGCACAGAGATGGCCGCAAACCATTCCACAAACCAAATAAGCGCAAAGGTGGCAGACAACCTTCTTCTAAAAAGAAGTCGTGAAAACGCTGATTCCGTTTTCCGTTGCTGCCAAAATACTTATGGCACTATACGCCATTTTTTTCTCTTTTCATTTGTGTATTCTCGGGGGGAATCGTATTCTTTGATTTTGCCCCGGTAGAATACCTGTGGGGTGGCAAAATGCAGACAAAAGAACAGTTGCTCGTGTTTGAAATTGTTTCGCTGGGCTTACAGGGAATTTTTTGGGCCTTTACAGCCATCCATGCCGATTATCTTAAAATTCCCGTTCTAAAGACGGCAGCCTAGGTTGCCATGTGGGTTATGGTTGCTATTTTCGGCCTGAACACCATCGGCAATCTTTTCGCTGAATCCATGCTGGAAAAACTTGTCTTCACGCCGGTGACAGCCGCACTCGCTGTTCTCTCATTGCGGCTGGCAATAGAAAAAAAGTAAACAAAAACCGGCAAATTAAAGATCGAGCTCACCTACTTTTTGGGCATTCTCTTCAATAAAGCGGCGGCGCGGCTCTACCTCGTCGCCCATGAGAGTTGTAAATACCTCGTCGGCGATCACGACATCATCCATGTTCACCTGCATCAGGACGCGTTTCGCGGGATCCATCGTCGTCTCCCAAAGCTGTTCCGGATTCATTTCCCCCAACCCCTTATAGCGCTGCAGTGTGGCTTTCTCCGGATCTTTCATTCCAGCGAGAATTTTGTTGCGCTCTTCATCGGAATACGCGTAATGTTTTTCTTTGCCTAGGCTGATTAAATACAGGGGAGGACGTGCAATATACAAATGCTTTTTATCGATCACTTCCTGCATATAGCGAAAAAAGAATGTAAGCAGCAAGGTTTGGATATGCGCTCCGTCCACATCGGCATCTGTCATGATAATAATTTTGTGGTAGCGCAATTTGGTAATGTCAAAGTCTGAACTGAATCCAGTGCCGCAGGCCGTGATGAGAGCTTTCACCTCTCCGTCTAAAAGAACTTTGTCTTTGCTGGTTTTTTCCACATTCGTAATTTTTCCCTTGAGAGGAAGAATCGCCTGGAAACTGCGATCGCGCCCTTGCTTGGCAGAACCACCCGCAGAATCGCCCTCGACAATAAAGATCTCAGAAATGACGGGATCTTTGGAAGAACAGTCCGCGAGTTTACCGGGCAATCCGGATCCCTCGAGGGCAGATTTTCTGCGTACGAGTTCTTTTTGCTTGCGAGCGGCTACTCGCGCTGAAGCGGCAATTATACATTTCTCTATGATTTTTTTCCCTTCATTGGGATTTTCTTCAAAGTATTCCACCAGCCTTTCGTAAGCAACCGACTGGACAATTCCCTTGACTTCGCTGTTACCGAGCTTTGCCTTTGTCTGGCCTTCAAACTGCGGGTTTGGAACCAGAACAGATAATACTAAAGTGAGACCTTCGCGAACGTCATCGCCACTGAGTGCCTCTGCAAATTTTTTATCATAACCAAGCTTTTTCTTGTAATCGTTGATAACGCGCGTGAGGGCTGCCTTATACCCCTCGAGATGCGTACCGCCCTCTTTGGTAAAAATGGAATTAACGAATGTGAACGTTTCATTGCCGTAAAAATTTTCGGAATACTCCATCGCAATTTCTACCTGAACGTCTTCTTTTACCGTAGAAAAATAAATCGGCTTTTTCTGAATTGGTTTCTTCTTTTCTGTATGTAAACGAACAAACTCAACAATTCCACCCTTATACAGGAAAAGATCTTCGCGAACTTCTGCATTGCGCATATCGCGTATGGTAATAGAAATGCCTTTATTGAGAAAAGCAAGCTCGCGCATTCTTTTAGTAAGCGTATCGTAATTGAAATTCGTTGTTTCAAAAATCTGAACGTCTGCCTTAAAGCTGACAGTAGTGCCCTGCTTTTTGCTTTTTCCCACTACTTTAAGCGGGTACACCGGCTTGCCACGCTCAAACTCCTGCACATACTCGCTGCCTTCGCGGAACACCTCTACTTTGACATGTTCAGAAAGAGCATTGACCACGGAAACGCCCACGCCGTGCAGCCCACCGGAGACCTTGTACGCTCCATCGCCAAATTTTCCCCCGGCATGCAGTTTTGTGAGAACCACTTCTACGGTAGAAACGCCTGCCTTGGGGTGAATATCTGTTGGAATGCCTCGACCATTATCGGTCACGCGAATATACGCATCGGGCAGAATTTCTAAAATAATCGTATCGCAATGGCCGGCCATGGCCTCATCAATGGAATTGTCGACAATCTCGTAAACCATGTGGTGAAGACCGTGCTCGTCGGTGCTTCCAATGTACATCCCGGGCCGCTTGCGGACTGCATCGAGTCCTTCGAGAATTTGAATTTTTTCGGCACCGTAGTTTTCACTTACCGTATTATTGGTTTCTGACATATTTAATCCTTAGATGCTTTCGAGTTCCCGAACCCAGTCGCTCAGAGGCGACTCTTCTGGCTTTTGCGTCATTGTTGGAGGGGGAGACATAATGTCTTCCTCTTTTGCGTGTGCGAATTTAACTTTGCCGTGAACCGGCTTGATCCCCGTCACTCGGACCCCGGTAATTTTCCAAACAGCCTGTACAATTGGCCGGGACAGCATGGCAAGCTGGCTGGCAAACAGCGGGTGGTCCGCCGTTATATGGAGCGTGTTGCCATCAAACCACGTGGGTGCGGAATGCGTCGCAAGAGCCTCGCCCACGATGCGCGCCCAGCTGGTTTGTATTTTCTGAAGCACCACCGCTGCATCGGCCTTGCGCATGGCCGACTCTGGACTTTTTTCAAATATTTTCTCCAGAGCAGTCAGAATTTCCGGGGAATCGATTTTTCGGATATCAGCCATGCCTCTCAAACCGTGTAAATTCGTGAATGTCCAGACAACGGGAAACAATATCTTCGCGAGAAATTTTATCGAGGCCTTTTGTAGAAAAGTTTTCAACGTTAAAACTGGCCACAGCTGCCCCCCAGACTACGGCTTGGCGAATCAACTGCTCCGAAACCGTCGCCTGTGCATTGAGAACCTGGTCCGCCATGTAAGAGAAGAATCCACCTGCGAAGCTATCGCCCGCCCCCGTGGGATCTTTAACTGTCTCTGTGGGAAACGCGGCGGTAATGAAGGTAAAATCTTTTCCGACTGCGAGTACGCCGTGCTCCCCTTTTTTCACGAGAACAATAGACGGACCTTTTTTCTGCACCAGCCTTGCTGCCTTAATGAGAGAAGCCTCCCCTGACAATTGACGAATCTCTGCATCGTTCAGGAACAACACATCGGCTTTTTTGAGCACTTTCCAGACTTTCTCTTTTTTTTGATCCAGCCAGAAGTTCATGGAGTCCAGACCAATATAGCGGGGGTTTTCCATTTGCGACAAAATTTTCCACTGAATGTCGGGGTCAAGATTGGCCAGAAACAAAAACGGAGTTTTTTTTTCTGCCTCGGTAAGTTCCGGATCAAACGATGCCAGTGCCCCCAGTCTGGTCTCCAGCGTATGGGCAACGGCCATATCGTACTCGTACTTTCCTTTCCATGCGAATGTGGGTTGTTCTGACTTTCGTATTCCGTGCGTATCTACGCCTTTTTTTTCCAGGTACTTTAAATGCGCTGAGGAGAAATCTGGCCCAACATCGGCAACTATTCGAACCAGTGACAAAAAAGATGCTGCAACGGAAAAGTGAATAGCGGACCCACCCAAGACATTTTCTTTTGTCCCGAAAGGAGTTTCTATTGTGTCAAACGCGGCTGTGCCTGTTACGAGTATCTGCATGGTTCATTGCCTGATAAAAAGACCGGGTGTCTATTTTTTTTGCACATGTGGCTTACTGCACCGGCCCCCGTGTGCTTACCGAGAGAAAAGGCATGCTCCGCGCCAATTTCATCGGGAGAAAAAGGTTCATAATTTTTGCTGTTTTTAAGAACGCCGTCAATCTGAATGCCAGACTCGTGGCGAAAAGGGCCCCCACGACGGCGCATGAAGCGGAACGGGAGTATTACTATAGAAAGAAACGAGCGCAGAGCAAAATCAGGCTGCTTGCGATTGGGAGAAAGCTTTGTGCGGGGTCAAGTACTTTAAGCTCAATGAACTCTTTGTTTGTTATACCAATCTAAATAAATGGCAAGGCGCCGTCGATACTCGCTCAAAGGTAGTTTATCGGGAACCCCTGGCTGCAAATTCTCTTTAGACAGTTTGATTAAAGCGGTCTATCTTTCCATTTCGCTTCAAAATATTACAAACGGCGGAATGAGATAATACGACTCGCTGTAATTAATGTTACTGTTGCGCGAGT
>DYPL01000012.1:0-41091 GCA_020719945.1 Turneriella parva | reverse complement strand
AACGCTATCAAAAGCTGAACGTTTATGCAGAGGCGCCAGCAAACAATGATCACGCAAAGACGCGGGTTTTCTCGTATTCAGAAGTCTGATCCGCGAACTGCAAGGTCCAGCCAATATCGTTCAGTCCCTTCAGAAGCTTCTCGCGCAAATCCGGTTTTATTTCAAAAGAAATCTGGATCGAACCATCGGACGCAGCAATAGTCTGCTCCTGAAGGTTCACCACAAATTGTAAGGATGGATTTTGTTGCGAAGCGGCAAACAGGCTGTTTACTTTGTCGGATCCAAGAACAATCGGGAGGATGCCGTTCTGGAAACAGTTGTTGTAAAAAATATCGGCAAAACTCGGCGCAATAATTACCTGAAAGCCGTAATCGAGAAGAGCCCACGGAGCATGCTCGCGGGATGAACCGCAACCAAAATTATCCTGGGCCAACAGTATTCTGGCTCCTTGGTATTCCGGCTTATTGATGACAAAATCCGGGTTTGGCTGTCCGTTTTCAAGAAATCTCCAGTCGTAAAAAAGAAACTGGCCAAAGCCCGTCCGCTCTATTCTTTTAAGAAATTGCTTTGGAATAATTTGATCTGTATCTATATTAGGCACATCTAACGGCACTATCTGGCTTTCTATGGTTGTAAATGGTTTCATGGTTCCTCCTGAAGTAACATCTTAAAAAGTCCCTCCGCGTTTTGCCGGTACATCCATGTACCGGTTAGGCAGGCTGTTGTTCTTCAACAGTCTACCTATAAGCCTGTTAATCAGGCTTCTTCTCTTGCGTCTACAAAATGTCCGTGCACGGCAGCGAGTGCAGCCATTACGGGCGACACCAGATACGTGCGCGAGCCCTTGCCCTGCCGTCCTTCAAAATTGCGGTTGGACGTAGATGCACAGCGTTCGCCAGGTTCAAGCACGTCGTCGTTCATGGCCAAGCACATGGAGCAGCCTGGTTCGCGCCATTCAAAACCAGCATCCAAAAAAATTTTATCGAGGCCTTCTTTTTCTGCTTGGTCTTTTACGCGGTGCGATCCGGGAACCACGAGAACCTGTTTAATGTTGGCGGCTTTTTTGCGCCCTTTAATGATAGACGCAGCAGCGCGCAGATCTTCAATGCGGGAATTGGTACAACTGCCAATGAACACTTTATCGAGCGGCATTTGCTTAATGTCTGTTCCCTCGGAAAGATCCATGTACTTGAGAGCCTGGCGAATGCCCGTTTTCTCAACTTCTGTTTTTCCATCTTCTACGCGAGGAACATACTGATCCACATCGATGACCATTCCCGGCGAGGTACCCCAGGTAATTTGCGGCTTAAGTTGCGACACATCAATTTCAATTTCGGTATCAAATTTGGCATCGGCATCGGTATACAGGGTTTTCCAGTATTCCATTGCCTTTTCCCAGTCTGCCCCTTTGGGAGCATACTCGCGGTTGCGAATATAGTCGTATGTTTTTTGATCGGGAGCAATCATCCCTGCACGCGCGCCCGCTTCAATGGACATGTTGGCAATCGTCATTCGGCCTTCCATGGAAAGATTTTCAATCGCCTCGCCCGCGTATTCAAGGACATATCCCGTAGCACCGGCAGTACCAATTTTTCCGATGAGAGCCAAAATCATGTCCTTAGCGTAAACTCCCCTGGATAGCTTTCCCGTAAAAATTACGCGCATGGTTTTTGGCTTAGCCTGCACTAGAGTCTGCGTCGCGAGAACATGCTCCACCTCGGATGTTCCAATACCAAAAGCGAGAGCTCCAAACGCTCCATGTGTTGCCGTATGGGAGTCTCCGCAAACGATTGTTTTTCCCGGCAGCGTGAGACCAAGTTCCGGACCAATCACGTGGACTACTCCCTGGTCGTAGTCTCCAAGCTTAAAAACGGGAATGCCAAACTGCTCTCCGTTCATGACGAGAGTTTCCATTTGTTTGCGGGAAATGGGATCTTTTACTCCAAGCGCCGGATCTGTCGTTGGCGTGTTGTGATCCATTGTGGCAAACGTGAGATCCGCTCGGCGGACTTTTCTGCCGGCCAGGCGCAATCCGTCGAATGCCTGCGGCGAGGTCACTTCGTGGATTAAATGTAAATCAATATAAATTAAATTTTTGTTGGCAGCCTTATCGGGTGCGGCAGGATTTTTCCAGATGTCAATGAGATGGGCATCCCATACTTTTTCAAACAGTGTTTTTCCCATAATCTGGCAGAATCGCGAACAAAGACAGGTTGTCAATCGAGGAAATGATTTGACAACCCCAATCGTTTCATTCTTGCTGTAAGGTGAATGAAAAGAAAAGAAGTACCCGTTAACCATCTCCGCGACGGACACAGCGTCAGCAATTTTGGATTCCGGAATGCTCTCGATTCATTTAAAACATCATTTATAGACGAAAACCGTGGCAAGCCCCTTTTCCTGCTGCGCGTGCGCAATCTGCGCGGAACCCAGGCAGATAAATTTATTGAAAAAATTCCGGAGTATATCGACAAGGCAAATTCCGGAAAACCCATTCGCCTGCATTATTATATTCTCGGGGACGAGAACACTCTTATCCTGGGTGTAGCGCCCACTCCCGATTCAAAACCCGGTATTCTGCCCAATATAGACGGAGCGGTGGGAAAACTCCACGAAGAGGCCCTGCGCAACGCCTGGTGCACGTTCGATTTTGGAATCGGTAGAACGCAGTGCAATTATATATCTACGGTCGATGAAATTTACGAAGACCTGGAAAAAGCTTCCGAAAAAAATCTGCGCGACAATCTCGTGCGCTGGAGCTGGACATACCTGAACCGCGCAAACGATTACTTTGCGAATATTGAATCCAACGCCGTAATACAACCCGTGATCCGTTACAATCATAAAACGGAAACATACTCACTCAAAGGTGGCGAAGTCTTTGTAGGCGGTGCTCTCTACCAGAGCTATGCCGAACTCATCCGCGATATTCCACAGGAGCAGGATCTTAACCGGATTGAACTTTTGATTCTTGAAAAACTCGTCATGGCCTGCCACGATGCTCCCGGTCTTTTGAAATTTAATATATCGCCGCAGACTCTGATCGATACATTTAATTCGCCAGAAAAAGTTTACCGGTTTAACGAGCTGCTTCTCAAGGAAAAACTGTCTCCCCATAATGTCAGGCTTGAACTCGTAGAAAAACCATACGAAGAGGAAGAGGAGCAGTCGCTAAAAAATGTGTGCCGCTATTTTTTTCAGTTCGGCATTACATTTGCTGCCGACGATTTTGGCGTAAAAAGTCAGTCCCACCAGGTGGTTCTCGATCTCGGAGAAATGATTAAAGAGTTTAAACTCGATCCCATCAGCTTTCGTTTTAAACCAGAAGAAGACCATACCAAATTTCTCGACAACCTTGCCTTTATTGACTATTGTGCGCGACTCGCTGGAAACCGGGACGCCATTATTACGGCAGAGGCCGTAGACGATTACGATACGCTGCATTTTTTGATTGCCCACCAGGTTCATTATTTTCAAGCAAATATTTTTGCCCGAAAAATGGCAATACAGGAGTACCGCGATCAATACGCGCGCATGCAGGATCTCCCGGACGAAGTAGTAAAAATGATTCTCGAAAGCGATGAACTCTCCCAGGAACTTGACCGCACAGGAAACATTTTTATTGTAGCCAAAGAACATGGCCTCCACTGAATTAACTGCAATGGATACACCCCGCAAAAAAATTGCCCTCGTGCTCTCAGATGGTACCGTTTACGAGGGAGAGCTCATTGGCTCGTTGGACCAAGATGGCAAAATTGGAGAAATCGTCTTTAATACCAGCATGAGCGGATACCAAGAAATCATCACCGATCCATCGTACCGGGGCCAGATGGTCTGCTTTACGTACCCCTCCATAGGCAATTACGGCATCAACGCAGAAGACGACCAGTCCGACCATCCCTGGCTGGAGGGCGTTATCATGCGGGACTACTGCCCCACCCCGTCCAATTTCCGCTCCACCATGACTCTCGAAGAGTATCTCCTTCAAAAAAATCTTCCGGGTATTTCCGGGATTGATACGCGTTCTCTGGTGCGCCATATCCGCAGCCACGGTTCTCTGATGGGTGGCCTCTTTTTCTGCCCGCAGCCGGGAGAAGATAAATCGGCATGGCTCCAGGAAAATGTAGCGGCCATTGCATCTACCCCCAGTATGGAAGGCCTGAATCTCACCGATGTGTTCGATGGTAAAGCAGCCAATGCGTATGTACAGCGCTACTTTCAAAAAAATCCGAAAAATCCGGATGGCTGGAAAAAAATCGCTGTTCTCGATTTTGGAATTAAATTTGCTATTTTAGATAATTTTCTTGAACGCAATATTTTGCCCACAGTGTTTCCCGGGAACACGCCTCTGGAACAATGGGAAGCTTTTAATGCAGCAGAGTACGACGGATTTTTCTTCTCTAACGGTCCGGGCGATCCCGCTGCTGTTACCACGGGCGTAGAAAACATCCGCAAAATTCAGGACCTCACGCGCCCCATGTTTGGCATTTGTCTGGGTCACCAGATGCTTTCCCTTTCGCTTGGTGCCAAAACATATAAATTAAAATTTGGCCACCATGGAGGGAACCAGCCAGTTCGCGCTGCCCACCGCCGCAATGTTCTCATTACCGCACAGAACCACGGCTTTGCCGTAAACGAAGACTCCTTGCGCGCAGTAGAGCCATCGGTAGCCAACCAGTTCGAATTTAATCCCAACGATTCCACGGCAGAGGGATATTTTCTCACGCGTGGTGGCTCGCGGATACTCAGCATCCAATACCATCCCGAAGCATCTCCCGGCCCCCACGACGCTCACATAGTCTTTGACGAATTTGCCGAAATGCTCGGCTGATATCAATCTGACCAGGCAGCCGTGGTAAGTAATCTCATACCTGCACAAAGAGTGCCGTGGCAGTGGAGTCTATTTCTCCCCCAGCCGCTGGATCTATGCTAACCTCTGCCATAAAATTCACACCCGTTGTAGAATCCCAAATATTCTCCCCGCTTACGGCAATGGAATAGCATGGACTATTTTTTAAGCTGGGTTCCTTATCTGGCAGCCAAAGGCCAATTTTGTATTTTCCTGCAGGAGAAGCGTATGGCAATCGCAAGCGATGCGTTCATTGACGGGTGCTGCAAAGCCGTCATTCTCTATCGTAAAAGACATTTCCAATATGCCGCCGGGAGAAACCGTTTGCGTAGTTACAATATTTTTCAAAGAAAATCGATAGCTTAATTGGGCTTCTATATCATCAAAGCAGCCCTGTTTTTCCCAAGAAGAAAATACATCGGGATGCCATCCATCGTTCAATTCGGTAAAATGAAAATATTTTAATTCTGATAATACTTTGCAGCGTCTTGTTATGGTATTGTAAGAATGTAAGCGTGCGGAATCATTGGGGTCAGATTTGCCACTGCAGAAAGAGAATCATAAACCCCAATAAATGATTGCGAAATTTTTCATAGATTTCCTCAAAATCAACTCTTCTTTTCCGCGTGGATGAGAATGTCACGAAGCAAGGCGGCTTTCTCGAACTCAAGTTTTTCTGCCAAAGCAAGCATGTCCTGTTCCAGAGTCTCTCGCCACTCCTTTTCTGTAGAAAATTTGGATCGATCGTATTTTGCAAGATACTCGTCTACAACGCGGGTGTCCTGCTCCGATACAATAAGCTCGCGCTCAATAATGTCGCCAATTTTTTTTACAATGCTCGCTGGGGTAATACCATGCTCCTCATTATACTTCTGCTGAATTTCGCGCCGGCGACTTGTCTCTTCCATGGCGGCACGCATGGAGTCGGTAATGGTATCGGCATATAAAATTGCGCGGCCATTCAGATTGCGGGCAGAACGACCCATCGTCTGGATTAAAGAGCGACGGCTGCGCAGGAATCCTTCTTTATCTGCATCGAGAATGGCAACTAGAGATACTTCGGGAATATCCAGCCCCTCCCGCAACAAGTTGATTCCGATCAGCGCATCAAACTCGCCCTTGCGCAAATCGCGAATAATCTCCACGCGCTCAATCGCATCAATGTCAGAATGCAAATAGCGAACGCGCAAACCCGCATTCAGATAATAATCCGTGAGCTCCTCGGACATTTTCTTGGTCAGGGTGGTAATTAGAACGCGCTCGCCCTTTTCTGCACGCAGTGTAATTTCACGAGCAAGATTGTCTACCTGTCCTTCTACAGGGCGAATTTCGATTACGGGATCGAGAAGGCCGGTTGGCCGCACAATCTGCTCCACGTGGAAATCAGTGTGGTTGAGCTCGTAATCTGCCGGAGTAGCGGAGACATATAATATGTTACTGGCCAAAGATTCAAATTCCGTAAAATTGAGCGGCCTGTTGTCGAGAGCAGAGGTCAATCGAAAACCAAAATTGACGAGAGTTTCCTTGCGGCTTCTATCGCCCGCATACATGCCGCCAATCTGGGGAATAGACACATGAGATTCATCTATGATAATGAGAGGAGGCTCTGGAAAATAATCGATAAGACAGGCAGGCCGTTCGCCCTCTTCCCGCCCTGTTATATGCCGCGAATAATTTTCAATACCGGGGCATGTTCCCATGGCTCGCAACATCTCAAGATCGTACATGGTTCGCTGGCGAATTCTCTCTGCTTCCAGAGGTTTATTAGACTTAACAAAATAGTCGAGACGTTCCTCTAGTTCAGCGCGAATTTTTTCCATGGCTGCCTCTAACTTTGGACGACTGGTCACAAAGTGCCGCGCCGGATAAATCGCAATCATCGTGTAGCCCGTTTTGCGTATGCCAGACACCGGATGAAACGTCGAGATATTCTCAATTTCGTCACCAAAAAAATCGAGGCGGATCCCTTCAAAATCATAGGACGGAAACACTTCCAGAATATCTCCCCTCACCCGAAAATTCCCCTTCGAAAAATCTGTGTCATTGCGCGCATACCCCATCCGAAGGAGATTCTTCATGACTCTTTCCCGCGAAATCTCTTCGCCCTTCTGCAGAAACAACCGCGATTCCCGGTATTCCTCGGGAGAACCCAGGCCGTAGATGGCACTCACTGACGCAATCACGACGACATCTCTGCGGGCCAAAAGAGACGATGTTGCCCGCAGCCGAAGCATTTCAATCTCATCATTCCGGGAAGATTCTTTCTCTATAAAAGTATCGCTCGATGCAACGTAGGCCTCTGGCTGGTAATAATCGTAATACGAAATAAAAAATTCTACTGCGTTGTCAGGAAAAAAATCTTTAAATTCGCGGTAGAGCTGGGCCGCAAGAGTTTTATTGTGCGTCATGACCAATGTGGGGCGCTGCAGTTTTTCGATGACGCCAGCCATCGTGAGCGTTTTGCCAGAACCCGTAACGCCAATCAAGGTGGCCTTGCCGTCGGCTGGCAGCAGTGCGACAGAGAGTTCTTCTATGGCTTTGGGCTGGTCTCCGGCCGGGGCAAACGGAGCCTGTAATGTAAAAATTATTTTGTTTCTCCTGCTGCAGGCTCCCGGGGAAGTTTTATCGTAGCGATATGATTGGATAACTGCACCGGAAGATATCCATATTTTTCGCGAAACAGGGAATCTACACGGTCCATCCGGGAAACCGTGGCAACCTGAAAACGCAGACTCTGCACTTCAAGCTGCAGTTTCTTTTTCTCTTTCTCGAGGTGGCTCATTTCATAGCGAACATTGCTCAGTCGAATGCTGCTCACCAGATGCAGCAGAACCAGAAGAAAAAAGAAAGCTACAACGCCCGAAAGAGCAATCATATTTTTCAGGTCGTTGCGATAATCCTTGTTTATCATGCTGCTATGTTTCAAGGCCAATCCAAAAAAGGTATTGTTCTTTTCAGCACGTTTCACTGAACTCTTCTGTCCGGAAAGCGTTTTATGAAAAAATGGGTTCTCATTCTTTCCCCCCTCGCCCTCCTTTCTGCACCGATTCTGTGGAATGTTCTCATGCCGTTATACTATTCAGCGCGAATGGTTACAGTAGCCGCTAAAATTCCCTACCACGATACAGCGATCATTCCCGGGGCTTCGGTCGTATCCAACGAAAAACCATCCGCAATTCTCCTCGAGAGATTAGAGAGCAGCGTCAACCTGTACCGTGCAGGAAAAATCTCCAGACTCTTACTGTCGGGAGACGGCCAGCAAAAAAATTACAACGAAGTCATCGTAATGAAGCGCTACGCTATGCGCTACAAAGTACCAGAAGAAAATATCCTCACCGATACCCAGGGCCTGCGCACGTTTGAAACCATGCTGCGGGCCAAATCAGAATTCAACATAGATTCAGCTGTCATTGTAACGCAGGAACTCTATATGCCCCGCGCCCTCATGCTTGCCGATGCAGCAGGAATAGAAGCCATTGGATTCTGCTCCGATATGGGCCGTGCAAGGGATACTCCCGAGGCGTATTTCCGCGAACACTTTGCACGCTATCTCGCGCTCTACGATATTTTTCACTATCGAAGCCAAAAGAATTCGTCATTAGATTCTCCAAATAAGGGAGGCTGAGATTCCCCCCGGCAGGAATTACGTATTCGCTAAAGAGGCTGCCGGTTCTTTGTGCGTTCACATCATTTTGGCTTTCTGCTCTTATTACACTGTGAGGCGTTCCCGTTGCCAAGCGGCGACGCAAGCAGCTTAATTTACTTTGAGCTCCGTCGAGGAGCAGAACGAGGGACCCCTCCCCTTGGCGGGCCTCAGCGCTGGACGGTAGAAATAAAATCGACATGGCGGGAGAAATATATGTCCCCCCCAGAAACAGAGAGCAAAGTTCGGTTATACTCCTCGCGAAACAAATGGTTTTGTTCTTCGCGCAAAGAAAAAGAAAGCCGAATAGAATCGTAATAATAACGCGCCGCAAACACCCCGGAAATAAGACCAAGCACGTCCATACCAGAAGAAAACGAAACCACGGAAACGGCAGAGAGAAGGCCTACCGTAGCAAAGGATAGCATGGCCCGGGGCGCATCTCCAAGTGCTGCATAACCTCCTCCCGGAATCACCGCAAATAAAAGGCGGCCAGAGGAATGGTAGCGCGGCCTCTGCTGCATCAGAGACAGCAACGCTAAACGCCGCTGCTCATACTGCAAATCTGTAAAAGGAGCTAAAGACAAAAGTATTTTAGACTTTTCGTAACTGCCACGTGCAGCCAATGCGCGCGCAGACTCCAGTCGAAAAAAATCGGCATTTGCTGCCGGATCATTTTTTAGAAATGTCTGCAGGTCCGAGACCGAAAGTTTTTTTTCGCGGTAGAGCATATCAAGTTCGCGAAGATCCGATTCTGCCGTTTTAGGGGCAACTGAATACATGCGCCGTGCAGCAGAATAACTGCCCGAAAAAAAATACGCGTCGCCGGCAGCAAGATGATACATTCCGGCATTTTTTGGATCTTCGTGGGCACTTCGCCTGAATTCGGTAATGGCTTCAAAATAATTACCTTGGCGCGCAAAATAGACGCCGGGATGCAATGAGAACAAATCGACCGCAGGACGGGTCTTAAAATCCAGAGGTTCTTCTGCTCTATCTGCGAACCCCGCAAATAAGAACAGCGCGAGAAAAAGCAGATTATCGCGAATACTTTTTAAGTTCACGGTTCATCTCCCGCTTTGTTTCCCTTTCCTTTATTACTTCTCTTTTGTCGTATTTCTTTTTGGCACGCCCAAGGCCCAGCAAAACTTTTACCGTGCTGCCCTTAAAATACATTTTTAAACCTACGATGACATATCCTTTGAGTTTAAGTTTTGTCTCAAGGCGGTCAAGCTCTTTGCGGTGCAGCAGCAGTTTGCGCGAGCGCTCCGGCTCGTGGTTAAAATGGCTCGCGTTGGCGTAGGGTTCAATTCTTAAATTGATAAGGTAGAGTTCGTGGCGGCGGAAGACGGCGTAGGAATCTGAAATGTTAATTTTGCCGACACGAATGGATTTCACCTCGCTGCCGACCAGCACAATACCTGCTTCTACTTCTTCTTCGATTTCGTAATCAAAACGCGCTTTTTTGTTTACGATGGCCATAGTCCGTTTCCGCAGGCGCAGACAGCATGTAGATGAATTTTTGTTACGGAGCGCCAGGTTCTGCGATTTCTGCCTCTACTGGCGGCAACAGCATTTTGCGCGTAATTTCTGCGCGGCGTTCTGGCGTAAACAAAGTCAAAAGATATGGGGTCAAAGAAGGTGCGCCCTCCCGGAGGGCATTTTCGTCAATCTGTCGGAGGACATCGATAACGTCAAAATCTTTCCAGTTTACCATCATCTCCGCCGCTTTATCCGGTGGCATATTTGTTACTTTTCCGGCTAAATCTTTTACCTTTTTCTGTCGATCCATAAGATCCGAAGAAAAAACGGCAAGCTTTTCGCGCTCTGCCTGTATTCCCTTTTTCAGCTCTTCAATTTCTGCGAGTTTGGCACCGAGCTCGGCTTCTTTGGATGCAAGATCTGCTCGACGGTTTTCGAGTTCTTCCTCTTTCCCAAGAAGTTGTTCCTGCCATTTGGCAAACTCCATTTTTTCTACTTCCGTTGGGTACTCTTTGTCTTCAATTACATGAGGATTTTTCTGCTTTAAGAAAGGCAAATACTTTTCGAGAGATAAAACGCCAATCTGATCGAATATATACAATGTAGCCCCTGCAAAAAAAAGGATAGTGAGTAAGAGTATTAAGATTGTGCGCTTTTCCTGCATGTTAACCTCCGAGCATTTCTATTCGCCGACGGATGCGGTAGAGATTTTTTTCCAGCGTATATAAATTACGGATTATCTTTTTCATCTTTCGGTATAAAAATCCTAGGCTGACATGCGCAAACATCCCCGAAATTTCGACAAAGGACTTTGTTTTATGCCTTATCATTTTCATTATCGTTTCCTCTTCTGGTTAAACTCGTCAAGTTCATTGGCCACAGATCGCTGCACATTGTAATCCCATTCCGCTTTCTTTTTTTCGCGGAGGATCTCGATAATTCTGCGCTGTTTCCTGGCCTCTAAAAGCTCTGATTTTTTTTCCTCATATTCTGTTTCTATTTCTTTTATTTTTCGTTCTGCGGCTTCTTTGCGCTTTGCCAGCATGGTAAGATACAATTGAAAATCGTGGAGCTGCCGCGCTGCAATGCCATCCGCTGATTTCAGTACCATAGCCTGCTGCCGCAGTACTGCATCTGTTTCTGTATAATACTCTGCAATTCCTCGACGCGCTTTCTCCATGTCCCCTGAAATTTTCGAAAACTGCATAAGCTTTTCTTTCTCTTTTGCTTCGCGAATTTTAAGCAGTCCACCGTAGGGCAATTTCATTAACGATTACCTCCACGGCGTTGTTTCATCGCAATATTCTGCAATCGTTCAATGCTATCGTTCCAGTTAGAATACTCATCCATTCTCTGTCGCAAAAGACTTTTTATTTCTGGATAGGCAGAAATAGCTTCGTCGAGAAGTGGATTGGCTCCTCTCGCGTACGCGCCCAGATTGATGATCTCTTCGTTATCTCTGTATTCGGAAAGCATTTCGCGCATATAGTTTGCAGTGGCCATATGCCCCTCTCCCGCTACAAATGGCATGAGTCGGCTGATAGAAGAAACAATATCTATGGCGGGATAATGACCGCTTCCCGCAAGTTTTCGAGACAAAACGATATGTCCATCTATAATACCTCGCACAGCGTCCGTAATAGGTTCATTGAGATCGTCCCCTTCGACCAGAACAGAATAGATCCCGGTGATACTGCCTTTTTTGGCAGAACCTGCTCTTTCGAGAAGATTGGGCAGCATGGAAAAAACCGACGGCGGATAACCACGCGTAGTTGCTGGCTCGCCTACGGATAATCCCACTTCCCTTTGTGCCATGGCGAGACGGGTCAGAGAATCCATCATGAGCATGACATTTTTTCCCTGATCGCGAAAATATTCTGCAATCGTGGTCGCGAGGAAAGAAGCGCGTACCCGATGCATGGGAGATTCATTGGCTGCCGCTACCACAACGACAGATTTTTTCATCCCGTTTTCACCCAGTTCTTTCTGTATAAATTCTGATACTTCTCTGCCCCGTTCTCCAATCAGGGCTATCACATTTACGTCTGCCTTGCTGTAGCGCGCAATCATTCCAAGGAGTGTACTTTTTCCAACACCGGATCCAGCAAAAATTCCTATCCTCTGGCCTTTTCCAATCGTGAGCATAGCGTCAATGGCGCGCACGCCTGTTTCCATTCTCTCTCGAATCAAAGGTCTCTCCACGGGATTCGGTGGCGAAGCCTGTAGTGTACGAAATTCCCCTTCGGAAATTTTTCCGGCCCTGTCCATGGGAACACCGGTCCCATTAATAACCCTGCCGATAACTTTATCGGTAACGCGCATTCCTGGAAACTGTCCCGTTCCCACCACACGCGATCCAGAGTACACTCCAAGAACACTTTCCAGAGGAGACAAAATAACCTCGTTGCCTTCAAATCCGGTCACTTCGGCAGGAATGTAGTATTCATCATCTTCAATGCGTTCAATATAGCATACCTCGCCAAGATGAACATCTGGCCCTATAGAATACACCGTGTTGCCGTGGACTTTTCTCACGACTCCAAGAGAGCGAATCGTTTCGGTATTCTCTATGATAGCGCGGTACTTTTCTATCACGTTTTCAGATTTGATTATTTTTCGCGCTATCATACAATTCCTTAAAGCGGCTTCGCGTCGCGTATAGCCTGTTCGATCTCTTTAAGCTGTGTAGAAATGCGTGCATCGATAGCACCCACGTCTGTTTCTATAATTACGCCACCGCGATCCACGCGGGAGTCTTCGTAAATATTCACTTTGCGCAGAGATTCCATCATCTTGACAATTTCGTCTTTGTGGGCCGTCGTTAACTCCAAGTCGGCAAAGTTCACGCGAATATCCACCCGGTCTCTTTCTTTAATGCGCGCAAGAGCTTCACGAATATTATTGAGCACAACTTCTTTGCGCTCTATGATTTCGTCTTTAATTACCTTTCTGGCAATCATCAGAATCATTTCCACCATCAGCTTTTCTGATTCGCGCACAATCTGCTCGCGAACGTCAATGGCGTTTCCTAAAATAGTACCAAGTCGATCTATAAGGCGGCGCACTTCTCCCTGGCCTTCGCGGTAGCCAATCTCGCGCCCAGCGTTGTACCCTTTCTGGTAGGCTTCGTGTTCAATATCGGCAACGCGCATTTCGGCTTCTTTTACCATGCGCTCTACTTCCAGCTTGGCTCTCTCTACTATCTGCAGAGATTCTAAGCGGGCAGATTCTTCTTCTTTTCGAACTTTTTCTTTGGCATCCTGAATCAGGCGAAACGCCTCCGATTTGCCTGCGTCTATAATTTTCTGCCGCTCTGTCTCTGCGTCCTTAAGGCGCTGCTTAATTTCTTCTTCGGTTTCTTCGCGGTAGCGCTGGAGCTCGGCCTCAATTTCTTCAATAGAAGGGCCCGTATACTGCTCTACAATATTGCCTTCTGCATCGAGCTCAAATTCAGCCAGCTCATCTATCTGCTGGTATTTTTTATATTTCTCGGGCATCTCCAGAATAAATGCTTTTTTTTGCTGGGATACTTCTTTTTCAGAAAAAACAAGTTTCGACATGGTTCACTCCTATCAGGTGACGAGTTCGTCTTCTCCGGCCCGCGCAACGACAATTTCTCCATCTTCTTCGAGTTTACGGATGATGTTCACAATTTTCTGCTGCGCATCTTCCACGTCCTTGAGACGAATTGGCCCCATGAATTCCATATCTTCGCGCAACAGATTGGCTGCACGCTTGGACATATTTCTGAAAATCTTTTCCTGCACCTCTGTATCAACAGCTTTCAGAGATTTGGCAAGATCCTGCGCATCAAGTTCGCGCATAATCTTTTGGATAGCGCGATCGTCCAGAAGAACAATGTCTTCAAAGACGAACATTTTCTTTTTGATTTCTTCGGCAAGTTCAGGATCTTCTTCTTCGAGAGCTTCAATAATACTTTTTTCTGTACCACGGTCAACCTGGTTCAATACTTCCACGATGGCCTCAACACCACCGGCAAGAGTATAATCTTCGTTAGACAAAGTAGAAAGCTTTCTTTCAAGAACGCGCTCTACCTCGCGCAAAACTTCCGGAGATGTGCGGTCCATCTTGGCAATGCGGCGGGCTACGTCTGGCTGTATATTGTGCGGCAAACTCGATAATATGAGAGCTGCCTTTTGAGGATCTAGGTAAGACAAAATGAGCGCAATCGTCTGGGGGTGCTCATTCTGGATAAAGTTCATGAGCTGGGAAGGATCCTGGCGACGCACAAAATCAAATGGCCTGACCTGAAGGGAACTCGTTAAACGGTTTACAATATCAATGGCTTTTTGGCTGCCCAGAGCTCTCTCGAGAATAGCCCGCGCGGAGTCTATACCACCACGGGTAATAAATTCCTGAGCCATCATAAGCTCCTGGAATTCCTGGAGCACCATTTCTTTTTGTTCTGGCGTTATCTTGTCGAGGCGGGCAATTTCATACGTAATCGTATCTACCTCTGCTTCATTGAGACGCTTCATTACGTCGGCAGAGATTTCCGGACCAATGGCAAGCAGAAAGATACCCGCCTTCTGCTTGCCCGATAATTCATTTGACTTTGCCAGTGCCATATTTTTTACTCTTCAGAAAGCCAAGTTCGGAGAAGATGCGCAACATCTTCTGGTCGTTCTTTGGCCAGGTTAATGGCATTTTCAAGCATTTCTCTGCGCGCTCTTTCTTCAAGAGACATTTCTACCTCTACGCCTTCCTCTTCAATGGCGCGCAGGGCTGCCTCGCGCATCATCTGCTGCTGGGCTGCCAGTTCTTCTTCGCGCAGTCTTCTGCGACGCTCCATTTCTTTACGAATGGCATGGAAGAGAATCGTTGCAAGAGCCAACCCTACAAGCGTAATCAGAGTTGCCAAGAGAGTTCTGCGGAATGCTTTTTCTCTTCTAAGTTCTGCGTCTTCTTTCGCAAACTGTGCCGAGCGGTCTTTCTGGATATGGCGGACGGAAATCTGGTCACCACGAGCGCGATTGTAACTGATAGCCTTTTTGAGAACATCGGTAATGTTTTCAAGATCTGTTTCAGAAACGGAAAAATATTTGCGCTCAAAACCCGATCCGTCTTTTTTTTCTCCGAGTACTTCCCAGTGCCCGTCCAGAATCACGGAGAGAGAAACCCCTTCTATTTCCCAGGGTTGCTTTTCTATCTGGCGGTGCGTTTTATTGAATTCACTGTTTTTTATATTTTCACGTTTCTCGTAAGAGGCACGCTGGTAATCTTTGTCTTTATATCCCGGAGGAATATTTGGCTCGGTTCCGGCGGGGCCCTCGGGAGTAAAACCGTTACCTTCAAATTTTTCTGTCGTCTCTTTAGAAGAAACCTCAAGAGAATCCTGGACGACGCGTTCAGAGTAGGGCGTTTCGGGATTATCGGGTGTCATCACAACCGGAGACACTTCGTTTGCCTCAATTTTTTCTTTGTCCCAGTTGAGTGCTATTTCAAGGCGAACCACTTCAAATCGTTCGCCATACATTCCTTCTCCGTAAAATTTACCGAGGGAACTTTTTATATCATTGAGAAGTTTAAGGCGCTGTACTTCCTGGATTTTGAGTTTTTCGGTAACCTGCTTAAGCTCCCATTTGTCTTTTTCAATATCGTCGTCAAAATCGTTCAGTATATTGCCATCGGGACCGGCAATGGAAACGTTTTCGCGCTTTAGCCCGGGAATGGAGCGGGAGACGAGAGTCTCAATCCCCTTAATTTCTTTGCGGGTAAGAGATTCTACGCCCGGTTTATAACGCAGCAAAACAGCTGCCGTTACGGGTATCAGATTATCTTCGAACAGGCCGTCTTCGGGAAAGGCAATATTGACCTCCGCCGATTCAACGGAACTCAGAGTAGACAAAGTGCGCGAGAGGGCACCCTTCATGGCTCGCTGTTTTTTGACTTCTTTTTCGAACTGGGTTTCTGACCACTTATCGAGATCAAACAGTTCCCAGCCGGCTATGCCTTTGGGAATTAAATCCTCCTGGGCAAGAACCATCAGAATTTCGTCTTTTTTTTCGGGCGCAACAAAAATGGCATTCGTACCAGATGTTGAAAACGAATAATCGAGCTCTTTCAGTTTTCCCGTAACGGCTGCAAAATCCGTGGGTTCCATGCCCTTGTACAGAACCACCTTGCCCTCCGTAGAAGACATGGAAGTAACGACCACTATGGCCCCTACCAAGACAGCAGCGACAACCCCGAGAATAATTTTTTGGCGGTTATCCAGTTTGCGGAGTATCTCTTGAAACTGGCCCCAGTACTTTTGTAAAAATGGCGGCATACCAAAGTTCCCCTTTCCGAGTTTTATCCAACAAGCCCGGAAGCCACTGGTTTTTTTTACCGCAGATTAACCAGCTCTCTATATGTTTTTACGACTGAATCTGCGACTGCCTTGGCGAAAGTCAGGGAAATCCTGGCTTTTTCGCCCGCGATCATAACGGTGTGGGCATCGACAGAGGCAGGATCCGTTGCCATTTTAGTGGAGAGTTCTTCTGCCATAATCTGCTGGTCGTTTACCGATGCAAAGGCTCGGTTGAGAGCTTCTGCAAAGGTCCCCGCAGGATTTTCCACGCCTGCCGCAAGGGGTAACCCATTCTGGTGTCCCTCGCGCGTCGTTTTCAACCCTATTATGTCTCCTTTTACGAGATCATTCGGTATAGTCCACATGCTGTCCGTTATTTTCATCTTTTACCCCTTTATAATTATAAATTATAACGTCAATGCATTTTCATGAGACATAATACTTTTTTATCGTCCTATGCCCATCGCAGCCTGAAACATTGTCTTTACGCCGTTAATAATCTGGGAATTGGCTTCGTAAGCGCGCTGCGCCGAAATCATGTCGACCATTTCGGTCACCACATCGACGTTGGGATACTCCACATAGCCCTTTTGGGGGCCAATTTTAATGGCGTCCGGGTGCGATGGATCGTACACCATCCGCATGGGACTTTTATCGTCTCGCTCTACCTTTACGACGCGAACGCCCTGGCCCTCGCCCGTGCGAAGTCCAAAAGGATACACCGGAGAATTCCAGCGCGTGCGCAGATTCACGGGCTGGAAAATCACGCGCCTGCGGTGGTAGGCTCCGTCTCCCTCAGTAGTGCGCGTCGTCGTGGCATTGGCAATATTGTTGGATATTACGTCCATCTTGAGGCGCTGGGCAGTGAGTCCGGTCGTTGCTGTATTAATCGCGCGAAACATCTATATCTCCTTAAACCGTTCTAAGTACTATGTTCAGCATTTTGTAATTATTATTGAGGGCCGTAGCCAGGGCCTGGTAGCTCAACTGGTTTTTGAGAGCCTCGCCTACTTCGTGTTCCGGATCCACATTGTTGCCGTCGTTGCGCATCGTGGAAAGGTAATCTACATGCGTGCGCGCTTTTACATCATGATAATCGCGTGCGCGAAAAAAGGGAATATGGCGCTCTTGCGTCATCAAAGCCGGAACTGCGTTTTCCTTCACATGGCGCTGCGAATCGAGGGCGCGGCGCAGCTCAGCTTCAAAGCTCACTTCGCTGCGCTTAAAATGGGGGGTGTCGGCATTGGCAATATTGTCGGCAATCACATTCCTGCGGAGCATCGAAACATCGAGCCCCTTTTCGAGAAGATATTGCGTTTTACCCCAGCTTCCGTTTTCGAATAACATTCTGTCACATTATCGACAAAATTCAAAAAAGCTTTATAGAGTTTTAAGCAGGAAGGAAAATCAGGAAAGCTTAGAGAACCGCCGGTAGAAATTATTTTTTTGTTAAACGGGCAACTGCTACCTTGCCCGTTATGCAAAGTGAAAGCGTTTCGTTCTCATACTATCGCAATTTCCATTTTCCGCTAACTATGGTTTCGCAGCCGTTCTGCCACCATTTCGCGAAGATGAGAAGCAAAGCGAGGATAGCGCAAAAGGACATTATCGAGATCAGATTTTTCCAGAATATACACATCGCAATAGGTACGAGTTACAACAGTTGCCGTGCGTGGCTGGTCGAGCACGAGAGACATTTCACCTACAAAACTGCCCTCTCCGAGAGTAGCGTAAACGGTTTCTTCATCCTCGGATACAACATCTACGGTACCGGTCGAAATTATAAACATAAATGTACCCGCATCCCCCTTACGAATAATATTCGTTTTTGGCAGATACACGCGGGGAGAAAGCGACAATACAATATCTCTCAAAAGAGATTCTTCTCCTTTCTGAAAAAACGGAACTTTTTTGATCAAATCTTTGCGCATGTGCATGGCAATATCGGTTCGCAGCGGCTCTGGTATTTCCTCAAGCAGCGTCTTTTCGTCATTGCCCAGACGGCTTTCCCAGAGATATTCATAATAATCCTGCACCTGTTTTTGCAAAGGCAGAGGAATGGCACGGTAATTTAAAAAGGCTGTGATCTCTTCTAACTTTTTGCGGTAGTTGGCCTTAACAATATCCATGTTGGCCAGAAAGCTTGCAACGTTACCAATAATGTAACCAAAACTGCCCGCGCCCACAATCATCACGGCAATGGTGTAATAGCGCTCCCAGAGAGTTTTGGGAGTTATATCTCCGTAGCCCACCGTCGTTAACGTCGTTACGGCCCAGTACAAGGCCAGCGAATACGCATCCGCATCAGAGAGCCCTTCTTCCCTTGGCCGCAATAAAATCCAGCCGCAGGAAATCCAGTGCGTAACGAGTGAAATAATAAAAAGGAAGAATACAATCCTCAGCAGAGAAGGATTCACCATGTGGTGCGTTTGCCAGTGCTTAGACAATTCTGCTATTTTGGTAACTTTGAGAACCCGGCCCATTTTTAACAGGCGCAGAGCACGCATAAATTTCGCTACATCCACCCAGGATTGACCAGATAAAAGAAAGAACGGAAAGGCGGCAAGCAGATCAAACCAGAACCAGCCACGAAGATAGTTTAATGCTATTTTTTTTCTACTGAAAATCTCTCGGACATTTTCTTTATAGGTAAAGAAAAAATTGATCGCAATATCGATCGAAAACAGTATGGTAAAAAGAATATCCGAAAAATATCCAAGGCTGCCATTGGCAGCGGGAAAGGCAAGCCGCAAAGGGATTTCAATGGATGCGTAAACGGTTACGACCAGAATCAACAGCTCCCAGATTTCCCGGAATCTGTTGTTCTGGCTGAGTACCATTTGTTCCGCCTTTAACATTGGAGACCGTTGCCTTTTGCCAATACAATCAGCGGAACTCTATGGGCGCTGCGAGAGAAAGATCGTCTTCGTTCAGAACGACTATGCCACCATCTGCGGAGTTCACAAAAACAGTTTTTTCAAAGAACGTTACAAATGTATCGGGATCTATGGCCACAGAAGAAACCGCCACCATTTGCAGATCTGCGTTAAAGCGACCGACATAATATTTCCCTTCTTTTTCCGTAATAGCAAAAATGTGATCGTTATGGATTTCTATAAAGCTTCGCCAGAATATATTGTTCGCGCCCGTTTTATCTACTTTAAGGGTATTTAAAGCAAGGCGAACCAGATAATGTTCCTTTTGCTCAAAGCCTGCCTTGTCGGAATGGCCAATCACGACGACGCCACCACCAAAGACATTGTACTTTGTACCGGAAATTGAGCGATACGGTGATTTCAATACCACCTTGCGGGAAACCGGATCGATGATGTACATTTCGTTATTGTAGTGGCCGCCGGTGGTATAGGTTACCTTGCGCAGATAATAAATTTTGCCTTCGTACAGATTATCCTGCTTCAGCTCATCTGCTTTCTGTTCGAGCTCTTTTTCTTTTTCGCGAAGCTCCTCGCGCTGCTCTTCTGGATCTTTGAGCGAGCTTTTGTCATCTTCTATATCGTCTTTTATTTCCTCAGTCTTTTTTTCTTCTTCCGTAACTTCTTTTTCGCGCGATTCTATTTCTTCTTTCTTTTCTTCTACTTTAGCTTCTTCCTCTTTCAGCTTTTCTTCTTCTTTAACGAGCTCTTCTTTTTCCTCTGCAAGCTTTTCCTCTTCTTCTTTCTGCTTAACGGGATCTTCTGTCTTTTCAATTTCTTTTTCTTTCTCTTCAATCTCTTCTTTTTTATTTTCTATTTTTTCTTTCTCTTCTTCTATCCGCGTTTCTGTTTTTTTAATTTCTTCTTTGTCTTTTTTAATTTTTTCTTTTTCGCGCTCGGTTTCTTTTTCGCGCAGCTCTACAATTTTTTCCCGCTCTTCTATTCCCTTTTTATCTTCCTTGCGCAACTCATCGATTACTTTTTCATCCGAAATTTCTATGGCATCCGGTTTCCTTGTATCCCCAAGGGGGATGAGCATTTGCGTAGCTCCCGGCCATTCGCGGTAGTTGAGAGCAATGCCTGCTTTCTTTGCATCGAGGACAGAAACCACTACGGGAGAGTATCTCTCCTTAATAGTATTCATATCGCCACGATACACGGCATTGTAGTACGTAATAAAAACGGCTATTGCATTCGCATCGCTCTGGCTGTACTTGTAGCGGTTCACGAGATAGCCAGAAAGGATTCTGCGCACATTCTTAATGTGGTCCACGCGTGCATTTTTTTCCAGAATAAAAACGTCTGCGGACAGCAGCGGGGAAGATGGATCTACTCGGTGCAGAATGGTATATTTGCCGCTCAGCGTGTACCGATCGCCTTTTGCTCCGGCCAGACTTTTGCCGATCGATTGAATAGCAGAAACGGCCTCTCCTTTTCCTGTCGTTTTCGTATTATTGATGAACTCAACCGGTTTACTTTTTTCCAGTTCTGGCTGGTTAACCCCTGTCTGGCTATGCAGCATGGAAGACACAATGAGAAAAAGGAGAAGAAATTTTTTCATGATCTCATTATCGGTTCTTTTTCGTTCAAACCTGACTTCGTATTCTTAATGGTTGAATGCCTGCAATACGCACACCCAACAAAACAAACCGGAAATATAGAAATAAAGTCCAATAGAACGACTCCCCCTCTATCGACAAAACTTGCATGCGAGAAAGCGCCGCCCCTTTGACGGGCTCAGGGCAGGCTTTGCCAGACTCCATTTTCCATCCGCTCATCCTTATGAATGCGGGTAAATCCTGCTAAACTGGTCACGGGAGGAGCGTTCTCAAATTCAGAGACCAGATCCCTTAATTGAGCTGCTTCCTCTTCGCCTTCGGGAATAACATATTGAATTTCCATTTTTTCAATAATTTTCATATTCGTCCTCTAATAAGTGATAATAAATATTTCATTTTTTGCTGGTCGTATGTAGGCAAGCCGAAGATAGCGTTTTGAATTCAATAACTTCTTTCTCAGAAACGCCATGCTCGTGTATATGTATATCGTTCAATTCCGGATCGAAATAAAACTGAATCACCACTCATTCGTTATCATCTTTTCTTGTCGTAAGTCAATTTATTTTTATCTCGTTCCGTGGTTGTGGAAAAAATATCCGGAGCAGGGCACCCCTATCACTCAAACTTGCTGACAGATTATGTCGTATTCCGGAAACGGTGGTATGCAGCTCAACCCCGAGCAAAATGAAGCGGTTTACCACCAAGAAGGACCTCTGCTGATTCTCGCAGGAGCGGGCAGTGGAAAAACACGCGTAATTACCAACCGCATCCGAAATCTCATTGATGCCGAAGGGGTTTCGCCACGATCCATTTGCGCCGTCACGTTTACCAATAAATCAGCAGAAGAAATGAAAGGCCGCCTGCGTTCCATGACAGGCAAAAAACTGCAGGGGATTTTTGTCGGCACATTCCATTCTCTGGGACTGCGCATACTTCGCGAAAATATTGAGGAACTTCCGCTCTCCGAAAATTTTACCATACAGGGACAAGACGACCAGTACGCAATTGCGTCGGACATACAAAAAGAATTTGGCATTGATCCGGAAATGCTGCCGGACAAAGTGATTATATGGAACATTTCTCAGGCGAAAAATTCTGGTCTGCCCCAATGGAAAATTGGCGGCCTGTTAGAAGAAAAATATGGAACGCCCTGGGCCGATTATTTTGATCGCTACCAGAACTATCTGCGCAATACAAACTCTGTCGATTTTGACGATCTTATTTTAATGACGCGAGATCTGCTGCAGCAGAAACCCGAGATTCGGCAAAAGTACAGAAACCGATGGCAGCATTTTCTCGTGGACGAATTTCAGGACACCAATCCACTCCAATTTGATCTTCTGCACCAGCTGATCCCCCCCCCCCACAATCTTTGTGCCGTAGGCGACGACGACCAGTCCATTTATGGATGGCGCGGAGCCGATATCCGGATCATACTCAATTTTAGAGAATCTTTTCCGTCTGCAAAAATTATTTACCTGGAACAAAACTATCGGTCCACGCAAACGATTCTCGATTTGGCCAACGCCACCATTGCCAACAATTCCAGCCGCCATGAAAAAAAACTCTGGTCGGCCAGGGGGCGCGGCGAAAATGCGCAGGTTCTCGAAGCCGATACATCCGAAAACGAAGCCGAGCTCATTGCAGACCAGATTGCCCTGCTCCAGGGAATTCATAAAATCCCTCTTAGTGAAATTGCCATTCTATTCCGCACCAATTTTCAGTCCCGCCCTTTTGAAGAAGAACTCCGGCGCCGCAATATACCGTATCATCTGAGCGGAGGTTACCAGTTTTTTGACCGCAAGGAAATCAAGGATCTCATTGCCTATCTGCGCTTTATTGCCAATCCATCGGACGAACGATCCCTGTTGCGCATCATCAATTTTCCAAGACGAAATGTGGGCGATTCCAGTCTGCAAAAACTGCGCACCATGGCCCTTTTAGAAAAAAGAAAATTGTGGGAAATAATCCTGGAACTCGAAGCTCTCGAAATCACCCTCCCCGCTCCAGCATTTTCTGGCCTTCTCGAGTTCCGCGATTTTATACAAAAGCATGAGCATGGCTTGCGTCGCCCGGGAAATCTGAGCCGCGCCTTCACTGCCATGTTAGAAGACATGTCCCTTGAAACCGAATTTATGAAACAGGGCGTAGAAGAAAATAAAATCCAGGGGAAAATGTATAATATCAAGGAACTCGTCAATTCCATGTATTATTTTGAAAACCAAAAAAAAGCACTGCCTGGAGCAGAGGGTAAACAGGGATTGTTTGAATACCTGCACTATCTCTCCCTGGTAACGGCAGACAGGGAAGACGAAACCATCACAGAAAAAGTGCAGCTCATGACTTTGCACCTTGCCAAGGGGCTGGAATTTCGCGCTGTTTTCCTGACTGGCATGGAAGACGGAATTCTGCCACACAGGCGCTCCATTGACGAAGATACTTCGGACGAAGGCCATTCTCTCGAAGAAGAACGCAGACTGTTTTATGTGGGCATTACTCGCGCGAAAGAACATCTCTTCTTTTCCTATGCCCGCATGAGAAGATCGTATGGCGTGGAAACAGAAGCCGTTGCATCCCGGTTTCTCTCGGAGCTCCCGGGTGATCTCATGAACTGGGAACCAACAGAATCGACCAATTCAGTCGAGGACCTTTTGAGTCTGATCGACTCCTTTTGAAAATCCTTTGACACGGACTTCACCAAAACAATCTTGAAACTACATGAACAAGAGACTGCTCCATCTAATTGAACTGACAGTCGGCTTTATTCTGGCCGTCACTTTACTCGTTGGAGCGCTAATATTTTTAACCAAAAAATACCAGATTAAAATCCCAGAGAATATTCTCCAGACACTGGCTAAGAACAACATTGTCATAAAGCACGATCCGTTTGAAACCCGCCTTCTACCCTACCCACACATTTATTCGCGTTCTTTTGAAATGAAAATAGAACCGGGACTCACTCTCACTATAACCCATTTTCGTCTGCGCCCGGATCTATGGGCTCTTATTTTCAGTCGCGAAAAAAAAATAGCCCACATAGGGTTAGAAGACTCGCTTCTGCAGGTTCATTATATTCCATTAGCAGAACGTCCGGAAAATCTTCCCAGCTATAAGTTCGATCTAAATAAATTAATGTCCGATATTAGGCTTTTTATTACAGTCATTACAGAAAAACTCTCTCTGCCAGATACAGCCGAGATTGCCGCATTTCGCCTCATCGTAGAAGAAATTGATCCCAAAAATGAGCTTTTGATCGTTCGCGATTTTACCGGAAGAAACAGAAACAACGCTCTTACATTTCGTGGCTCTGTATATATGGGAGAATGGATGGATGTGAGCGCTAATGTAAAACTATGGCTGCGCCCAGACGAAAAACTGCGCGCCGCACCTGGAAAATTTTCTGTCATAGAAAGGGCAGATTTGCATGCCGATGGAAAGTTCGATTTGGGAAAACTCCCCAGACAGCTTCACGGCATGCCAGATCTGGTTCAGGGAAAGGCCACCACGCACCACTACGCAACTTTTTCCATTCCGCTGAAGAAAATATTCCATACCCATAATCTGAATTTTGAATCGTTTACACTGGGAGAACCGCACGCACGGCTCGCAAATTTTTACAAATCGCATAAGCTGAAACTCATCGCATCCGGTTTTGCCGATATAGGGCGCATTGAACTCGACAAGGCGCACATTTCCATCAAGGGTCGAAAGTACGCGGCTGGGTTTCGATGGATCTATGAACAATATAAACTGGAAATGTTCCTTAAAGATGCTGTTCCGTTTCTTGAACTGCAAAGCATCATTGGAAATGCATACGATCCATTTGTTCACAAAATTGTACAGACTTCTACGGGAACGCTTTCTCCTGCTGTTATGACCCTGGATCCCTGGCACGCCAAAACCTGGTACAAAACTGGATTTTCTTTTAAACCGCAAAAAATTCACGACAGCCTTCCAGAGAACAAAAATCTGATCGTGCGCGGAGAAATAGAGGGAACCGACACCTATGCTGCGTTTAACAATCTTCGCCTTTTTTCTGAAAACAGTTTTGTCCGTTTTGGAAATACTAAAACATGGTTTTTGAATGGTAATTTTCAGTTAGCTCCCCACGGCACTCTGTTCTTGGGAGATCTGTATCCGGGAGTTTCTGGTATCGCTCAAATTGATTCCCGCTTTTACTGCAATTTTGTGCGGGAACCAGTCTGCAAAAACTCTTATTTCTCTGTTGAAAATGAGGGAGGAATTATTTCCCAGAATGCGGTGTCATCGCTTACGAAAAAATTCTTCCCGAATAATTTTCCACGACTGCAACCCTTTGCGGAAAAAAGAAATGTAACGGTACATAAACTGCAAATGAGCGGAAATATTGAACAATCCCGGCTGCTTCTTATGCCATCTGTATTCAATACAAGTTATGCCAATTTTTTGGTCTCCGGATCTTACTTATTAAACAGTAAATCCGGAAAATTGAAACTCGAGATAGGCCCACCGGACCAGTTAGGCAGCAAAAAACCAGATTCAGGGTTGGTATTTACAGCTGATCAGGCTCTCGCGCAAAAAGCAATCGTATACCTTGCTGCTCGCGACGGCAGGCTTTATCTGGATACATTGTCTTTAGGAGGAGTCAAGCCATCTAAAAGCTCAGAAAGCCGGGACAAATGATCCTGGTTTCGCTCCTGCAGCCTCGCAATTTCTACGGCAATTTTCCCAGGCTCGCCTTGTTCAAAAACCTGTCTGCGCTCCAGCTTGTCCAAAAAACGATCAACCGGGTTATCGGTTACAGACAGCGCCTGCTGCGCATCGTGCAGGATTTCCGTAAATTTTTCCCTTTTTTCTTCGCCCGTAGTCATAGGTTTCGCCATTCACTTTAGCTCAATTCACTTTATTGTTGACAATATGCCGGTAAATCTTTTTTTTCCTTTATGACCAAACCTCTCGCCCTGATCCTTGACCCGGATGAAAGTTTTCAGGAACTCATGAGGGATTTGCTTTCGCAGCGAATGGAAACAGTTGCGAGTAACTCCATCCAAGATGCACTGCGAAAGACAAAAGAACAGGATTTTGATCTCATTATTACCGACATCAAAGTGGCCAGCGAAAACTCCCTGGAATTTATCGAAAAAATAAAGCATCGTTCTCAGGATACGCAGATTTTCGTGATCACAGGATCCGCGACTCTTCAGGATGCCATACAGGCACTGCGCAGTGGTGCCTTTGACTTTCTCATAAAACCGTTCACTATTGAGGATTTTGCTCTCGTCATTGAAAAATTCTTTTCCATTTCACGCAACCTCCGCAAAGAGATTAATCTATTAGGAAATCTTACAGAAGAAAAAAGGACCTTTATTCTGCCTACAGATTTTGCGATGATCAATCCCTTCATTAACGAGCTCATTAAAGTGATTCGTCCGTTTAATGGAATGGACAAAAAAAAGATTCTCGTCATTCGCTTGGCAGTTTACGAAATTATTGTGAACGCCATGGAACACGGAAACTTGGGCATTACTTACGACGAAAAAAAAGATACTCTGGAAAGAGTAGTCGATTACCACTCCTTTTTGCAGCAAAGAGCGCAGGAAGAAAAATACAGAAACAGAAAAGTTACCGTTTCCTATCACTATATAGACCAGAAGCTTTCTTTCAAAATTACTGACGAGGGGGAAGGTTTTGATGTGTCTAAAATACCTTCACCCAAAGACGCTCAAAATCTTGAAAACCTTAACGGTCGCGGAATTTTTATTACCAAAATCAATATGGACGAAATTCGTTACAACGACAAAGGCAACAGCGTGGAGCTGGTAAAATACTTGAATTAATACAATTCAGCGAAAAAGCCTTCCGGCGGTTGGCCCCTTGCAAACAGGCTTTTGTCTTTGGCCAGGTATACTGTCCAGTCTCCGATGCGAAGCATCCCCGTGCCTGCCCCGGGCAGCCAGCTGATCACTGCCAGCTTTTCTACTGTGGCATCTCTCGTCGGGTATAATCGCTGCCGCCAGTACGCTGCGCTCACGGCTTCTTCTGCAAGCGGCAGAGAATCTCTCACGACAACAAAAAAACTTCCAAAACTCCAGGTTCTTGAAGGAACAGAACTTTCTCCCCTTTTCACGCTTACAGAGGGAGGGGTCTCAAAATAAAACCGAATGCGAAAAAAAATATCATCTGCTACAAAGAGGTCGTTCAGTAGATAGTATGCAGGCTCCGTTGCTCCGCACTCCGTCAAACGCTTGCGCATCACAAAAGACTTTTCTTTTTCGCAATAATACTTATTTGTATCTCCATTTAGCAGATGGCATGGATAGTAGGAAACAGAATTAATCCAGACGCAGTTTTCTCGCTGCTGTTTTTCAACTATCCGGGGCAACAGGTAAAACTGCTCCGGACGAACAAACCAGGTTTGAGCAACAGCCTCTGGAGAAAACTCTATCCTGCCTTCTGGAGTAAACCGGTAAGATCGCCCGTCTAATGAAAGCGAATAAAATACCTGAGCCTGCAAAAGCGCTGGCCAGAACAGGGCTGCGATAATCAGCCAATTGCGCATTAGTAATAGAAACGAACACCCATCATGGTATCAAACAGAATATTTCCGCCCTGAGCCCCGCTCAACGCTTCCGCTCCCCGGCCAACAGAGAGAACGGCAAACTGGCCAAACGCCTGCAAACCGGGGGAAGGTTCGATGAAGCCCTCCGTAAAAAATTCATCTCCGGCAACGCCTTCTTCTGCGACAAAAAAGCGAAGAACTTTGGCCTGGACATTGAGCTTATGAAACAACAAAAACCGGGAATACAAGCCTAAAGCGGCAAGACCGTAAAACGGCGATTCGCCGTATCCCCGCAGAGCGATTCCACCCGAGTCGTCTATCATGATTCGAGAAAATCCACTCGATGCTTTAATATCCTGAAAAGAAGATCCAGCCGAACCGTCCGCAGGATTCCCCGTGGCCCCGGCAGCGGTAATTCCAAAACCGCTCGCAGCAGAATCATAACCGGATTCGAGAGAGTAGTACTCTGCCAGAACAGTTCTTTTCTGGAAAGCGAATACATCCGTATTATATAAGTTCAGTTCACCCGCATTTATGAACGCATCGCCCGAAAACAAAAAAACACCGTTTCTATATTTCAGCGATACTCCCGACCAAAACAAAAGGCTTTTTTTAGGATCTTTTGAATAGTCGTTAGCAGTAACATAGGTGTCACGCTCTCCCCCCGCAAAAAACTCGAAAAGAAGATTACGCAGCGGGGACACTGCGGTATGGTACCAGTAAATTGTATCTTCCCGATAATCTGTAGCGGCGGCAGACTCCAGCTCCAAGGTGTGAGAAGCATCGTAGGCATTCACCCACGTAAACGTATTTACCCAGCGGCCACTAAAGAATTTCTGCACAGCCTGGATTCCGGCTCCATCGGCGGCAAGTATGATCCCCTTTCCCAGACTTACGGGCATTAAGCCAATTGTAAAAACAGTGTTGTCAGAAACAGAATACTCAGCGTAGGCATTTCTGGCAATAATATTGGCAGAGGCCTCTCCGAGTCGCAGGGCATTATCTCCAAATTTTTCGCCAATATCGATTACAGTAATAATGCGAAACGATGGCTGCGCCGGTATTGTAAGGCGGTTGCGAAAAAATAAATCCTGGAAGGCTACATGTTCTTTGCCATTATCTGGATAGGGAAAAAGATTTTCGCCGGAAAGATAATATCCACGCGCGCGAAAATATCCGTCGATTTCAACCTGCTCTATGTCGAGAGCTGTCAGCCCGGAAATCCCGAATAGTGCAACGGGCAGAAAGAAAATCAATCCCCACGTTTTGGGAGAAATTCTCAGAAATTTCATTTTTTAGAATACTCCTCCAGCCATTTCTGGATTTGTCCGGTTCGCTTTAATTCAGACAGATAGAAATTGACTTCGTACAAAAGTTCTTCTTCCTCTCTGGGCAACACTGCAGAAATATGCTCGCGGGAATTCTCTTTGAGCAGCAGAAATCTTCCCTGAAGTTCTGCCCTGCGCTGGTATAGATATTCCAGATACAGCGAATCGTGCAGAAGGGCATCTCCTTTTCCGGAAAGCAGTTCAGAGAGCCCCTCTTCTATGCTTGCTACGGCAGAAATATCGAACATGGGAAACTGTAGGGCTGCAGATGATTCATAGACAGAATCCTTTTTGAGCAGTATGCGCAGCCGGGGCAGCTGGGCAAGATCCGATACTGTTTTGAATTTTTTTGTTTCAAATTCTGAACCGTACGAAGATTTCGGCACGGCCCGTTCATGAACGAGAGCAGCAGACGAAATCTCCAGATAAGGATCAGAAAACCAGACTTTTTTTCCGCGCTTGATGGAGCGTGAATAACCAGCAAAGGCAATATCAATTTTTTTATCTTCCAAGGCTTCGGGAATATCCTGGATAGAAATCGGAACAAAAACAATGTTTTTTCCAATATAATCGGCAAAGCCTTTTGCGAGTTCTATCTCCAGGCCTTCTCTTGCTCCATTTTCAGAAAAATGCAGAACAGGGTATCCCAGAGAAATGCCCACGCGCAGAGTATCGTCATCGTCCTCTGCTAAAAGCGGAAAAAGAAAAACCAGCAGTAGAGCATACATTATTTTTTTCATGAACGAACCTTCCTTAAAATTCTCATGCGGGCGCTGCGCGATCTTGGATTTTGTTCAATCTCGTCTTCGGTTGGCATAATTGCTTTTGGGGTTACCAGCTCGTAATCTCCGGGAAGAAAATTGGATCTGGCAAAAGGACTTTCATCTTTGATGCGGGAACGCTCCCAAAAACTCTGTTTTACCATTCTATCCTCCAGCGAGTGAAAAGAAATAATAATCAGGCTGCCGCCAGTAGTCAGAATTTGTGGCAGGTGGAAAAGGGCTTTTTCAAGTTTTTCGAGTTCACGATTCGTGACAATTCTCAAAGCCTGAAATGTTTTTACGGCTGGATTGCGCGCACTGTGCGTTTTGCCTTCGTAACGGATTTTGGCGGGAACGGCCTGTTCGCAAATCTCCACAATATCGGTAGTTCTAAGTTTTTCCGTAGCGGCTGCGCGGCGCACTATTCCAGCAGCAATCCTAGGGGCAAACTTTTCCTCTCCGTATTTCCAGAGAATTTCCCGAATTTTCTTTTCTGTCGCTTTCTTGAGCCACTCCCATGCCGGTTCGCCACTGGATGTGTCCATGCGCATATCGAGGAGAGAATCTTCGCGATAACTTATACCGCGTTCCAAGCTGTCTATGTGCAGGGAAGAAATCCCAAGGTCCAGAAGAATCGTGTCAAAGCTGCCCGTACAGCAGGGATCCTCAAAACTGCCATGGCATGTCTCGACGCGAGCCGTTAAGCCTTCTTGTTCCAGACGACTGCGTGCCCTTGCAAGCATGGCCTCATCCTGGTCTATTCCACACGCGCGCCCCTGGGGATTGTGTTTCAGCCAGCCAATGGTGTGGCCAGCCAGCCCAAGGGTGCCATCGAGAAGGCGACCACCCGACTGGCTGTTGGCCAGAAACTCGTTGTACAGAACGGAAATATGTCCCGGCAGTGCGGAATTCAGAGACGAATCAGACAATCGCTGTCGTCCTCGCTTCTGCACTTCCCTCTGGACTCACATTTTCGTCAGCCGTAAAACTTTCATCCCAGAAAGAATCAATCAGTTCTTCTTGGCTTAAATATTCTTTTTTAAGGTTGCGCAGCGTCTCTCCCGGCATTTCTTCGGATCGAAAAGATAAAACCTTCTGATCCGCAGATACGATCACGCGGGATCCAGGGCTTACCGTCTTTTCCAGATAAAGCATGGCAACGGCATCTTCGAGTTCGTTCTGGAGAAGTCTTCCGAGAGGCCTCGCTCCATTTTTTTCGTCGTAGCCTTTTTCCGCAAAATAGGCTAAGGCAGAATCTTCAAGCTCAATGAATATATCGCGCGAGAGTATGTTCTGGTTGATTTCTCGAATCATGATCTCTACAATTTTTCCAACATCGGAACGCTGCAGAGATTCAAACAAAACAACCTCGTCAATGCGGTTCAAAAATTCCGGAGAAAAATATTTTCGCAATTCATCCTGCACCTGGTCATAGCGCGAAGAAACCTTTTCAGAATCGTCATTAAAACCGAGTCGTCCGCCCTTCATTAAGTACTCCGCACCCAGATTGGAAGTCATAATAATGATTGTCTCGCGAAAGCTGATTTTTCGACCAGCGCCATCTGACAGTTCCCCTTCGTCGAGAACCTGCAGCAGAATGTTCTGAATATCGCGGTGTGATTTTTCAATTTCGTCAAAGAGGACCACGCTGTACGGCTTGCGGCGCACTTTTTCTGTAAGCAGGCCTCCCTCATCGTGGCCTACATAGCCGGGAGGAGAACCTATAAATTTGGAAACCGAATGCGGCTCCATGTATTCGCTCATGTCAAACCGAATCAGGCTGTCGGACGAACCAAACAGAAAGTTTGCTATTTCCTTGGCCAATTGAGTTTTTCCCACTCCGGTTGGACCCAGAAAAATAAATGTGCCCGCCGGCCGTTTGGGAGATTTTAAACCCGTTCGGGCGCGGCGAATCGCTCTGGATATTTTTTCTACTGCTTTGGTCTGTCCCACCACGCGCGAAGTAAGTTCTTCGTGCATGGTTAGCAGTTTGGCCGTTTCAGCATCGCTCAGCTGCTCCAGAGGAATTCCCGTCCACGAACTGATGACAGAGGCAATCTGGGTTTCGTCCACGCGAATTACATCTTCTTTCTGCTTTTTCCGCCAGTTCTGCATCTGCTCTTCGAGATCTTTTTCTATTGACACAATTCTGTCGCGAAGCTTAGCTGCCTTTTCGTACAACTGTTCGCGAACCATTTCATTTTTTTCACGCGTTAATTTTATGACTTCTTTTTCCAGATCGCGGATTTCATCGGGAAGCACAGAAGAGCAAAGGCGGGCCCGGGCACCGGCTTCGTCGATAATATCGATTGCCTTGTCCGGCAAATGGCGATCGTTAATAAAGCGTCGCGAAAGGGTCACGGCAGACTTAATGGCCTCGCGCGTATACGCCACACCATGGTGCTTTTCGTAAGCGTGCCGCAAACCAGCGAGAATGCGGATGGAATTTTCAAGGTTAGGCTCCTCTACCATAACCGTCTGGAATCTGCGCTCCAAGGCAGAATCTTTTTCAAAGTATTTTTTATATTCGCGCAGTGTAGTAGCTCCGATCATCTGGAGCTCTCCCCTTGCCAGGGACGGTTTGAGCATATTGGCTGCATCCATGGCACCTTCGGCTGCGCCAGCACCGATGATGGTATGTAGCTCATCGACAAACAAAATAATGTCCGGAGAAGAACGCACTTCTTTCATGAGTTTTTTAATCCTGTCTTCAAACTCACCCCGGTACTTTGTTCCGGCAATCATAGCGGCCATATCAATAGTGACAATTCTCTTGTTGAACAGAATTTCTGGAACCATTTTATTCGCAATTTTAGCAGCAAGGCCTTCTACCACGGCAGTTTTCCCCACGCCGGCCTCTCCAATTAAAATGGGATTATTTTTAGTGCGACGGGTTAGAATCTGCGTAAGCCTTTCAATCTCTTTGTCCCTGCCAATAACGGGATCTGTCTTTTTTTCCTGGGCTCTGCGCGTTAAATCGCGCCCGAATTCATTGATTATGGGAGTATTTTTTGCCTCTTTTTTGGGAGGCGGCTGTTTGCCCGAGGGAACAGAAGAGCCCTGAATGCCAAGAGTTTTTTCGTTGAGCTCGTTTCGCACAATCTGGTAGGTTACGTTAAAATCGGCCAGAGCCGCAGCCGCAGGACTCTGCGTTTCGCGCATCAGGGCCAGCAGCAAATGTTCCGACCCAATATACGTGTGCTGAAAACGCTGGGCCTCTTCCCGGGAATACTCCAGGATGCGCTGCACTTTATCTCTGGCAGCGGGGTCTACCAGCATGGTATTGCCATCGAGAGCCGTGCGGGCCTCTATCTGGTTTCTAAGCTCCACCGGGTCAATGCCAAGGCTCATCAGCAATTTCATGGCTACTGAATCTGTCGCCCGGCTGATACCCATGAGGATATGCTCAGGCCCCATGTATTCGTGGCCCAGACGTTTGGCTTCGTTCGGTGCATATTCGTTGATTATTTTTTTTACTCGGTTTGTATAGTCCAGCATCTGTACATCTTTACAGCAGTACCTTTTACAATGTCAAGAAAAAATGTTACTTCTACTATGCAACCCGGAGACTGACAGGGGGTGCAGTCCCTGGCCATAGGTTAGGGTGAATTGAATAATAAATAAAATTGTATTACCGTATTTTTACTCTAATGATGGATAATTTCACTCTGAAATTAGATAGATTTTTGTAAAATCCATTTTTTTTTATCCTAGTCTAAGTTGGAAGCAAGTAGAGCCGATAAAGTTGTAATAAAACTGGATTAACTTTCGTTTTATCTATAGTGAGGCTACTGATTATGAAAAGAACCTGGCGCATTTTGGGTATACTATTACTTATCTTTACCAACCATATTTTGCTTGCGAATACAATCATTCGCGATGACGGAACAATCTATTTAGGCCAGGTAAAAGACGTCAACGCGGAAAAGACTGTCATTGCAAGTTTTGGCAAGGAAACAACGATTCCAACCAGTCGTCTGGAAAAAAACCTGCCCACACATGACCAGATTGCACAAATTTCTATCAATATTGTTTTGGGGGATCACTCTGTTATTTCCGGTAAAATAAATGATTTTGACGAGGATATCGGCTTATTGCTGAATACTGGTTTTGGACAAATTACCATTCCCGCAAATTCCATTCAGGAAATTTATATTCCGCGACAAAAGACAGCGTACCATGGGTACAATTTTACCTTTGGTGGAAATTTGGGATACTACTCCGTTATAGGTGATTTATCTGGAGCGTTTGAGCCCTCGCTTAGAATCAGCGGATATGGGGAGTTTAAAACGCCTTATCGCGGATGGTTTGCAGGGCTTAACCTTGCGTATCTTTACACAAACTATTCTCTGGAAAAAAACGTTGAGTATTCTATTCTTTCGTTGAAACCGTATGTCTTGTACTCGTTTCTCGACTTTAAAAAAACCGCCTATTTTCTTTCCAGGGTTTCACCATTTGTTTTTTTCCAGGGTGGCATCGCTTCTGTGTCGATGAAGGATAACCGAGAAAATGCGATTGTTGCCGCAGACGACACAATTTTGCCTGCATATGCCATGGGCAGTGGATCTGATTTCAGAGTATCGGAACATCTCAATATAAGAACTTTATTTCAATATGAAATACTTTTTCAAAAAAGTATTCATTTTCAGGACATAACAATAGAAGCGGGAGTAAACTATGGAATTTAACAGAAAAATGGGGATCATCCTCCTTGGCAGTGTATTCGCTTTTTTTTATGGTTGTAATACCGATTTACTCACCAATCAACCGAACGCCAATATAGAAACGCCGAGCACTGTAGAAACGCCGAGCACTGTTCAGGTCATTGAAGTGACAAACCTGACGGCAACGACTGTGAGCACAAACTCGGTGACAATCACATGGACGACAAATGTCGCGACAACCCATATCATCGAATACGGCACGGTTTCTGGCACGTACACTGCTTCTACCCTCACAAGTTCAACGGCATCGACCAGTCACAGCGAAACTCTTACTTCACTTTCTTCCAACACTGCCTACTACTACCGCGTCCGCAATTTTCACGAAACGCTTGGGTTTACGGTAGGAACAGAAAATACTTTTACGCTGGCGGAAACAATTCCCACTCTTGCCCAAAAGAAGCGCGGAATCTGGCTTGTTGGTGGACTCAGTGGAAACAATATAAACACACCCGTCGCCGAGGTTGACCTGTACGATCCCGTAATAGACACATGGTATACAATTCTCACCTCTGTACCAACGCCGGTAAGTTTTGCGGGAGTTGCCGGTACTGGTGGTAAAATTTATGTGATAGGTGGATTTAACGCATTGGGTGCAAATATGAATGCTGTGCAGATTTACGATGTTGAAACCAATACCTGGACGAGTGGTGCGACAATGACCTCCGCACGGGCGAATATTTCGGCGGAGGTTGTCCATGGTAGAATCTTTGTTCTTGGTGGAACAACCGGTGCGGCCAATGTGGCTTGGGTGAGTTCAGCTATTACATACGAATACCACATTGCCAGCGACACATGGACGCAACGCGACAATTTTGCTGCCAATCGCTCTAATAGAATTACTTTTGTATACGGTGATGTCATTTACAATTCTGGTGGGCGCAGCACGAGTGCCGCCGTTGTCAATGAACACGATGGCTATATTGTCCCAAACCTGCAAGATGGCAGTGGTTCCCTGACAAGCGGTGCTACCGAAGTAGTTTTAGTCGGGGCGCGGGCCGGAAGTGCCTCTGCTGTTTGGGAATCTCCATCCGGAGAGCATTATGCAATTCTCCTGGGCGGATACACTACAATCAACACCAATTCCAATTATGCTTTGAATACAGGAACACCGGTTACACAGAACTATCATCACTGGCTGGCGTATCCATTCACTGCAGCCAATGCTTGGCAGGGGGCAACTATCCTGCCAGCTTCCCTGGGATTTGGGTCTGCCAAAATTTATGAAAATACTCTGTATCACTTTGGGGGTGGGCTAACCACGCCGGTGAGCACTGTCTATTCGTATGATTTGACGACCGGGCTTTCGGGAACATGGGGCACAAAAGCTCCAATGCCAAATCCGCGCATGGGGCATACCGCGCTGAAAGCGTATTAAAGGACAAAAAAATGCGACTGATGAATTTTATATTTACGATACTCTTTGCGTTTGCGTTGCAAAATGTTTATGCTCAGGCGGATATAGATACGCTCATTGCAGAGGGAAAGGCAAACTATGCCGTTGAAAATTATAAAACGGCATATGATACATTTAAAGCAGCGATGAAAATCAATCCCAATCACACGGAAGCAATGTCCTGGTATTGGAAAATGAAAAAAGAATTCGATGTTAGCCGCCTTACCGACAGTGGACGCAGCATTGCTGGAAAGGAACCTCCTGCGGAAGTTACCGAGCCAGCGAAAGAAATCACAAAAGTAGAACCCCCTGCGGAAAAAATTCCGGAGAAAAAACCGAAGCGAAATAGCGTTTCGCGTTCTGCCGGGGAGAGCGTTAAAATCCGCGAATTAAACAGCAAGCTTGCGAATATTGAACGCAATCTGGAAGCTATTAAAAATGCAAAAGAACAGGTGAAAGAAAGAATCATCGAGAGAGAACCTGCCGCCACTGCGTTTCCATCACTTAAAGGACCCGAATTAATTTTGAGTATTTTACTTGGATCAATCATTATTATACTGGTGTTTTTGATTTCCATCATTCGTGGAAAGAAGAAAAAATACCGCGAAATTGGAAACTCTGCCCCTGGATTGGGACTTCCCCAATCGTCAGCCAATCTTCCTGTATTAAACAATTCACTTCTCCTTCCCCAACAACCCGGGCATCGTGCGGACAATTTCACGACAGGACTTGTTTTACCTAAAGGTTCCAATCCGGGTGAAAGTAATGCACTGGTTAGAGAATACACCGCAGATTCGTTTACAAAAGGTTTTGTCTATTTGCTGGAGAAAAAGTATTTTCGCGGGGAAAATACGCGGCGCGTACGGAATCTCTCCCATGAGCTGGGGAATATTCTTCGATTGACTCCAGAGCAAATGAATGAATTGAGAATGACAGCGACGCTGCGCGATATTGGATTTCTTCTTATTCCGGAAGAAATTCTGCTCAAGCCAGATTATCTGACAGAACAGGAACGCATGGAGATCATTAAGCACCCCGAGAATTCTGTTGATATTCTCTCTGGAATGAATTTACCCGATCGCGTGATCCAATCGGTTTTGCATCACCATGAACGCAGCGATGGTTCCGGTTATCCGTATGGATTGATTGGCAAAGAAATTCCGCTGTATTCTCGCATTGTCGGGCTTGCGGAAACGTATGTTGCCTTGACTACACAAAAACCATATAAACCAATAATGAACCCGACAGAAGCTTTTGAGAAAATAGTTGCGGAACAGGATTTATTTGATGAAAAATTGATCGATGCACTGGCAACGAAATTAGAAGATACTGTGGAAAACTGATCAACAATGTTTAAAAGAAAAGCTAAAGTAATTACAGTCAGCGGTGGCAAAGGTGGTACAGGGAAAACATTTGTTTCCGTAAATCTTGCGGCGTTATTGGCCTCGACATTGCCAGCACGAGAAATTAAAACAGATGTTATTTCTGGCAACCGCGTGTTGCTTATTGATGCGGATTATCATCTTGGAAATACGCACTTGCTTTTGGGTGTAAAACAGCACAATTATCTGGACAAAATTATTGATAGAGAACTGGATATTAAAGAATTCATTTCAGAAACCGATTTTGGAATCGATTTGCTTTCCTTTGGCGGAGACGACAAAAAAGTCTCCGATGCCGATGGAAAATTTAATGACGCTGTTTTGGTAGAATTAAAAATGCTCGAAGAATTTTATGACTGGATTATTGTTGATACAGGTGCGGGTTTAAACAGAACAATTTTAAACCAGATTGTTTTTGCTGACCATGCGCTTCTTGTTTTAAATCCGGAAAGCACATCCCTGCTCGACACATACAAGTTAATTAAATTTATTCAACTGGAAAAAAATCGGCCAAAATCACTTAATATTGTTATCAATAAAACTGAATCGCTCGAAGAAGCGCAAAAGACCTACAGCACTCTGGAAAATACCAAGATGAAATTTGGCGTGAAAATCAAAACTTTTATGGCGGGTATCGTTTACCTCGATAAAGGTTTGTTTACGCAGTCCCTATCGCGTGGCATTCCCGCTGTCATTCTTTTTCCTGGGTCGCATTACGAACAGTCGTTTCAACGAATCGCCGATTATATTGCCAAAAGTAATATCGTGAAGAATGTCGATTCCTTTTTTGAAAAATTATTGATTGGCAGCGATTAGGGAGAATTTTGCAGGTCACATGTGGATTTCGTCACAGGAAAAATTTGAGCTTCTCCTGTTGTCAGGTTCTCTCAATAATGTCCGGTAGAATGTTGGAGTTGCATCAAAAATAAAATAAGACACTATTTTTGTCACAGACCTTTCCCTCTCGCGCGTACTGCGGCACCTTGCACGTCGCTTGCGGTTCATCCCTACATGCGTGGGGAAATTGATTGCTGCAATGGCGATGGTTCAGAATCTTTTAAATTCGGAAACAGGTCCACCCAATAATTATTGATCGTTTATAGGCTGGCTGGTTCCAAGCCTTGGCTTTGTATTGCTTTATCGGCTTTTTCCCATTGGATGCATAAATTTTGAGATAACGTCTCCTTGACGGGCACTACGCTCAATGCAACGGTATGTTGTGTTCCAGAACATAATTTTTGGCGGCATCCTGTTCTGCCGCCTTTCTGTTCTTGCCGCTACCTTCGGATACCACTCTCTCATTTACCGAGAGAGATACCATATAGGTTTTCTCGTGCTCCGGGCCGGTTGACCCTGTGACATCGTATTCCGGGCGCTGCCGTATGGTGCGCATCAGATATTCCTGTAAAAAAGATTTGTAGTCATAGAAAGAACCTGTGCTCCCGCCAAGCTCTTCGAGGAGGGGCTCCCATAGATTGAGAATGAGCTTTTTAGCAGCTTCAAATCCGTCCGATAAAAAAATGGCACCAACCACGGATTCCATGGCATCGGCAATATTGGAATCGCGGGTAGATCCACCGGTAGACAGCTCTCCGCGACCAAGCAAAAGAACACTGCCAAGCTGGATGCGGTTTCCGACGGCTACCAGCGAAGCCTCGCATACGAGCTGAGCCTTTTTGCGGGTAAGGTCTCCCTCGTCTTCGGTTTCAAACTGCTGATATACATGCTCTGCCACCACGGCACCTAAAATAGCGTCGCCCAGAAACTCCAGTCGCTGGTTGTGGCGGTTGTGAATACCGTGATCTATTTTGCGGCTCTGCTCATTGGCAAAACTTTTATGAGTGAGGGCGAGGTTGAGCAGAGACAAATCCGAAACTTTAAAATGGTTTTCGGAGCAGAATTGCTCGAGTTCTATTTTACGGGATGAGTTCATGATCTACAACAGTAGAAATTGTATCGGTACTGTACCTGTAGCATGTTCGATGGTCGTTCATGGAAAAATGTCCCCTTTCGGGGACGCTTGCAATCAGGCGTGGTCGTCGATATATTTCGCTACATCGCCTACGGTCTGGATTTTCTCCGCGTCTTCGTCTGGAATTTCAATTCCAAACTCTTCTTCGAGAGCCATAACCAGTTCTACAGTGTCCAGAGAATCTGCTCCGAGATCATCTACAAAGTGAGACTCCGGAGTAATTTCTGCCTCGTCTACGCCAAGCTGCGTAGAGATTATCTTTTTGATTTTATCCATGTCTGCCATGTAAATCTCCTAATTTTGTTGGTTTGCCATAATTTGATTTGTTTATAAATTATAGGCCGGTAAGCCCGCCACTGATTTCAAGAACTGCTCCGGTTATATAACCGGATAATGAATTCGTGGCGAGGAAGAGAATTGCCTTTGCAATGTCTTCCGGTTCTCCCATGCGACCAAGCGGTATATGGGATACCATTTCTTCCCGTCTTTTTTCGGGAATTTTATCGGTCATGGGGGTATGAATAAAGCCGGGAGTAACAGCATTCACGCGAATGCCCATGGGTGCAAGCTCTTTTGCAAGGGTTCTCGTGAGCCCTAAAACGCCGGCCTTGGAGGCAGAATAGTTTGCCTGGCCGGGGTTGCCCATGGCCACAATGGACGAAATATTGACCATGACGCCACTGCGCTGCTTGCGCATAATATTGGAGGCGCGCTGCGAACAAAGGAATGTGCCGGTCAGGTTGATATCGATGACCTTTTTCCACTGCTCGGTTTTCATGCGGATAAAAAGACCATCCATGGTAATGCCGGCATTGTTCACGAGTACGTCGAGAGTCGCAAACTTCTCGGATATTTTTGCGAACAGAGAATCTACAGAAACTTCGTCAGAAACATCCGATACAACGGCAAGCGTGGCCGTGCCGTAGCGCTCCGCTATTTCGGTGGCCGTAGCGCTTGCGGTGGCCTCGTCAATGTCTGTAATGACAACGTTGGCACCGACAGACGCAAAATGTTCGGCAATGCTTTTGCCGATACCGCGCCCTGATCCCGTCACGAGAACTGTTTTTCCTTTGAGTTCAGAGAATGGATTTTCCATAGCTGTTTCCAGAAAGCCAGTAAACACAGTTCCTGCATTCTGTCACCTTCTTTTATGGTTCCACTTTATGCAACCCGGAGAGATATCTGACAGATTATTGAAGGATTTTGCTTGAAAAGTAAAATTCCTTTCCCAATATTGAGGTGCAAAATATAAAAACCAGGAGAAAGGGACATGGAAACATTGAAAGAAATACGTAGAAAAATCCAGCAAAATTTGAAGGAAACCTATGCGACCCGGAGAGATATCTGACGATACAAGAATATGCGGTTGCTCTTGTTTTTGATCACAGCTTTGTCCATACAGGCAAACCCAGACATATATAAAGGAATCCGCCTCAGCGATCGGTACGACGTGCAGATTGTAGCAGACTTTGACTCATCTACTCCCTGGCACGTCATCTCCGAAACGATTGTTCAGTCATCCGTTGTTTTGTCCCAAGGCCGCCCGTTTTTTACCGAGCCTCAAAATCCCGAAGAAGAAAAGCTGTCTGCTCTGTATTCTGCCGACATTGAGACCGCCATATATTATGCACAGGCAAGAAATCGCGCCGTTAAAAGTGATCAAAAGCAATCTCTTGAAATGAGACTTTTTTTCTCCCGGCCCGGGCGCGAAAATCTTCTGGTAACTCCCAATTCCCCTTGGTTGACCACAGGTCGCGTGCGCGCCTGCGCTCTGTGGGTGCGCGGAAATGGTCGCCGCGATCTATTGAATCTCGTCGTTTCTGCGCCCGGAGTTCCGCAGCGGGAACTCCCCATTGCAAGAATGGATTATGAAGGTTGGGAGCGGTTTGAGGTTGCAATTCCACCCTATCTTCACCGACGCAATATTTCCCGCGAGAAAAGAATGGAATTTACTATTTATGGTTTGTCTATTCATTCGCATCTCAAAGAAGATCCCGGGGTGTCTTTAATCACCGTTGATTTTATTACCTGTCTTGTCGACCGCTCCGAAGAAAACCTGCCCGGTTCTGCCATACAGGATGTGTGGGATTGAAATTTGACGCTCATTCTGCATTAAGATTTTTCTTGCCAATGGCTCCTTGATTTCATTATGCCGTGGAACCGCTTCCACCACACCATTTTTGGGGTTAATCCAAAGAGAATGTGCGCTACCTT
>DYPL01000115.1 GCA_020719945.1 Turneriella parva | reverse complement strand
TAATATTGGGTGGTGGGGTCGCCCCATATCTTCTCAGGAAAGTTGTCGCCTAATTTATCTTTCTAATTGAAAGTCCTATGACTGGTCTATGTAAATCACTTCTTGCCTTAACCACTGCTTTGGATGGCCCCGTCCTTCCCCCAATAAGCAGCGAAGCTTACAGGATTTGCTCCAATAAATACATGAGGAAAAAATGAAACGAATACACCATATACATCCGAGCGAAATTCTTCTCGAAGAATTTTAATCCCGATGCGCTCCGATGCCAGCAATGAGATGACGACCAAAATTCCCACCCCCCATAGGAATTGACGGCATGTCTCTACCTGCAATACGGACGAATGATGGAAATAACTCTGCGAAAAATGATCGCGAATTATATGGGGGAAACCGTAAGGAAAGTAGCCGGCTCACTGGGGGTAGATTATACCGGGACTGCGGTACGGGTGGATTATCCGCCAGAATACTCCATGGGACATTATGCAACACCGGTGGCCATGGAGCTTGCACGAGCGTTTCGCAAATCGCCCAAAGAAATTGCAGGACTTCTCAAAGAGAGTATCGAGAAGGATGCAAAAAATCCGTTTGAAAAAGTGAGCGTGGAAGGTCCTGGATTTATAAACCTTTTCTTAAAAAATTCTATTTTGTCTTCCTTATTTCAAAAAGAATTTTCTTTTGATAACTGGCTTTCTTCCCTGTTTCGTGCATCCCGGGAGGCCCCCGTTATTTTTGAATACGTATCAGCCAATCCAACGGGCCCGCTCAATATTGTGTCTGCCCGCGCCGCTGCGGTAGGAGATTCCATTTCCCGCGTCATGAAACGCGCCGGGCTTTCCGTGTTTCGCGAATACTACGTGAACGACTATGGCAACCAGGTTCGCCTGCTGGGCATTTCCTTTGCATGGCGCTATCTAGAGAAAAACAGTATTGCTGCAGAGTTTCCAGAAGAGGGGTATCGCGGTGAATATATTAAAGATATTTTAGAAATTATTTTGTCTGTCGAACCGCTTCCTGCGGAGCTTGCCCTTCCTTCTCCTAGAGATGCAGGCGAATGGTTAGAGCGGGCCGGGCAGTGGTTTGGTCCGCGCGGGGTGCAGCGCATTCTGGAAACCCAGAAAAAAGATCTTTCTGATTTTGGAGCAGAATTTGATTCTTTTTTCCTGGAATCTTCTCTCCATGATGATGGTCGCGTGCAGGCTGTTTTTGAAATTCTAAAAGATCGCGGTGCCGTATACGAGCAGGAAGGCGCTTGGTTCTTTCGCAGCACCGATTATGGCGACGACAAAGATCGCGTAGTGGTTCGCGGAGATGGCCGCCCCACGTATCTGCTTGCCGACATTGCCTATCATTATTCCAAAATGCAGCGTGGCTATAAAAAGGTTTTTGATATATGGGGTCCGGATCACCACGGATATATTGCCCGTTTATCGGGTGCATTAACCGCGCTCGGGTTTGGTGCCCAAGCTCTCGAAGAATTTAAGGTACTGATTGTCCAGCAGGTGAATCTTCTCGAAGGCGGCAAGCCCGTCGTTATGAGCAAGCGTCTCGGACAGTTCCAGACGATGCGCGACCTGCTCGAAAAGATTCCTCCCGAAGTCTCCCGTTTCTTTTTTGTGACCCGCGCGCAGAGTACCCATCTCGATTTTGATCTGGAGCTTGCCTTAAACCAGAGCAGCCAGAATCCCGTGTACTATATTCAGTATGCCCATGCCCGCATTCATTCTATTTTCCGCGAGGCTGGCTTTTCTTTTGATGCTGATTTTTCTTCTGCTGATCTGCCAGCGCATTTAACTGGCTCCCATCGAGACGAGTTGTTATTTTTTGCTCTTCGTTTTCCGGAGGAGATTTTCGAGATAGCGCATAATCGCGAGGTACAGCGTTTGCCCGTGTATCTTACGGATTTGGCTACTTTGTTCACGAAGTTTTACCATGCGAAAGAAAACCGCATCAAGGATCTTTTATCTTCTGATCCTGTTCTAGCACATGCCTTGCTTGCCTTGATTCGTTTTGTCTCTTTTACTTTGCGCGAGGGCTTGTCTCTGCTTGGTATTTCTGCTCCCGAAAAGATGTGAGAAAATAAGGGAGGCTGTGCTTTTTTGCCGACAAGGTTTATGGAGTCGTTAGACAAGGCTACCGTTCTAATGTACGTTTTAGTCGGGCATAAAGTTTACGAACCTGTGTTAAAAGAGTCATAGCTGGTTGATGAAAAAGAACCGGCTGATTGTTCTTCTGGGTGGTTCGCGTAGCGGCGCACTGAAAGCGAAGCGACCTGCC
>DYPL01000052.1 GCA_020719945.1 Turneriella parva | reverse complement strand
TAAAAAATTCCACGGAATTGTTCCACAGCCACGAACCTTTTGACCATTCTGCGGAACAGGCGAAACAGACCCAATACTAACATGCACAACTTATGACATAAGCATATAGAATTTCAATAAGAACGAAATGCCCATTGCGAGGGAAAAGGACAATAGAGCGGATGCCACTTTGGCGACAAATTCATTCCTGTCGGCTGTCTGCCACCTGCGCGCAGCGCCTACCCCGCCAGAATTTTCAAAATCTGTGCATGATAATCTGGATGGGCAGCAACCGTGCTCGTCCCTGTAGCAGCATCGTTCCCCTGGTAATCCGTAATTCTGCCGCCGGCTCCCTCAATCACGGGAACCACCGCCATAATATCCCAGGGAGACATAATGGGGTCTACCATGATATCGGCCAAACCAGCAGCGACTAAAAAATATCCGAAGGCATCGCCCCATGTGCGATAAAACGCCGTCTGCGAGGCAAGGGAGTCAAAGCCAGAACGCGACTGGTGCCTTCCTACGTCGTAATAATCTGTGCCCAGCAAAATGGCGCGCGACAAATTCTCTGCTTTTCGCACGCGCGATATTTTTCCGTTCACGAGCGTTTCGGTTGAATTGCCGATTGCAATGTCTCCCGTAATCGGCTGATGTATGGTGCCCAGCACTGGTTTTCCATTTTGAACGAGCGCTATGAGAGTAGTAAAAAGAGGAACGCCGCCAATAAAACTTTTAGTTCCATCAATGGGATCGAGCACCCAGACAAACTCTGCGTCTTCTCTCTCTTTTCCATATTCTTCTCCAAAAATTCCGTGTTCGGGAAACGCCTTGCGGATTGTTTCACGCAGCAGTGTTTCTGTTTTCTGGTCTGCCTCTGTTACTGGCGATGCATCGCTTTTGTACTCTGTGCGGATATGCTTTCTATAAAGCGACTGCAAAAGCTGGCCGCTTTCTTCCGCGAGTTCCAGCATAAACCGGGCAAACTGGCTGTCATTTTTGAACATGGCCCGGGATAGATTTTTGCCTGCTGCTGTCATCTATTTTAGCTTGACGATGCAAAGACTGATTTTATCATTCTAATATGGATTGGTATGCGGAATCGCCTGATCCATGATATTTCGATATTAATCATTCCATACTTTGGGCAACAATTAAAAAAGATATTCCCGCAATAAAAGCACTATTCCAAAACTTTCAATGCTGACTTAACTTTTTTACCTTGCCGCGCAGTGCTGCAAAGAAACTCTTGTGCTGATGAAAATTAAAGCAGTACTTTTTGACCTCGATGGCACTCTTTTAGATACCATCGATGACATTACAGAAAGTATGAACCAGGTACTCGCAGCCTCGGGCCTTCCGCAACACTCGCGCGAAACCTTTATGTACTTTGTTGGCGACGGCGAGCAAAAGCTGGTCGAAAGAGCTCTGCCCGAGGGAATGAAAGACGAAGCCAATATCGAAAAATATCTCCACGAATACCGCACCATCTATGGCGAAAACTGCACTGTAAAAACTCGACCGTTTGACGGGATTCCCGAACTCATCCAAGAAATCAAAAAAAAGAACCTGCTGCTCACTGTTCTCTCCAACAAAAACGACCCGCTCGTCCTTAAAACCGTCGAAACATTTTTTAATCCTTCCGATTTTGCACTCATCTGGGGGAAAAAGCCGGAGTTTCCCAAAAAGCCGGATCCTGCCTCTGCCATTGCCCAGGCAAAAGAACTTGGCCTTGAGACATCCGAGTTTCTTTACATTGGAGACAGCGAAATTGACATGGAAACAGCCAAAAAAGCCGGCATGGTTGCCATGGGCGTTACATGGGGTTTTCGCCCGGAATCTGTACTTCGCGAATATAGTGCAGACTATATCATCCATACTCCCAGAGAGGCTCTTGCTGTATTACAATGATCGCACCACTGCGCAAAAAAATCGGAATTTCATTTAGTGGAGAGGGCTGGGGACATGCCGCCCGCGTGGTCGCTCTGTCCGAAAAACTTTTTGCCCATGTAGATATAGAATTCTGGGCTCCGCAAAATCTGCAGGAGCAGCTACGCAGCGTATTTCCAGGCACGCCCATCCACAGCCTTCCTCTCATTCGCCTCATCAAAAAAAATCACCGAGTCGATTACATTCGCACCGGCCTTCACAATTTTGAAAATGCTTTTCGGGCCGGCGAATTTATTTCCAAATTATCAGAAGAGCTCACGGCCCGTGGCGTCCATGCCATCCTTTCTGATTACGATCCATTTTTGCCCAAAGCCGCCAAAAAAGCCAGAATCCCCATTCTACTGCTCAACCACCAGGGTATTCTAAAACGCCATCGCAAGCTCACTGTAGAAAGTATTATGGCGCAAATAGCCAATTCCATCATGATACAGGAGCACGACGAAATGATCGTTTGTTCGTTTTACGATGGCGATGTAGGTCCCATTCTACGCGATGAAATTCGAAACGCAAAGCTGAGCAAAAAAAAGCATATAACCGTTTACGTAAAAGAGACTATGCGCGAAAGAGTGCTCTCCGCTCTCTCTCATTTTCCCGATTACGAGTTTCACATTTTTCCCGATCCAAATAGAAACTTTGTAAAATCTCTCGCATCTGCGCGCGGAGTGATTGCACCAGGTGGTCACCAGATGCTGAGCGAATGCCTGTTCCTCAAAAAGCCCGTATTGTCTATCCCGGAACTTGGACAATACGAGCAGAGACTCAACGCGACCATGCTCCAGAAATCCGGGTACGGAATCTTTGGCCATTACAATACTCTGGAAAAAGAGATTGCTGGTTTTCTCGAAAAAATCGATCACTTCCCCGTTCGGGCCCGAAAAAAAGGCATCCGCATATTAGACTCTGACCATACACAGATAACGGTAGATAAAATTCTCGATTTTGTCCACCGCCACAGCTGATGCTAAACGGGTTGTTAAGTAAGCTCTGATAAAGTCCAACCATGGACTTTTGCCTTTTGCTCAGTGATCTCGCTTCGCGTTCACCCTTCGGGTAGAGGCAAACCCGCAGCTTATTTTTCTAAATCGTCCAACGCTTTGACTACAAGCTGCGCATACATGAGGGACGGACCCCCACCCATGAAAGCCGCGACAAAACTGCTTTCCATAATTTCATCCCGGCTTGCTCCAGCCTCCAGAGCTCCTTTAACATGAAGGGCAATACACCATTTGCAGTGCGCAGCTATGGAAAGAGCAATGCTGATAAGCTCTTTTGTTTTGTGAGAAAGGGCACCTTCCTTTCCCACGGATTCCATAAAAGAACCAAAGGCGGCCATATTTTCGGGATATTTTTCGCTGAGCATTTCAAGCAATTTTTGCACTTCGTTCAGAATATCTTTTGTGTTTTCCATTTTTTCTCTCCTAAATTGTAGTTGCCGTTTTTAAGAACTTTCTGCATTTTTTTGGTACTCTTTTTAAGAAGCGCCATGACAACTATCCAAGCTTGGCGGAATTGGCAAGAAATTTCTTGCAATTGCAGAAGCATGTACAAAAATTGCAGCGGAGGAATAGTATGGAAAACAATGAACACAAAGAAAACGAACAAAAAAAAGAAAGCATTCTCGACAAAATAATTGATCTGGGTGTAGGCACAGTAAAAATTATAGAAGAAAAAGGCAGTGAGCTGCTACCAAAACTCAAGGACGAAGCACAGAAAATAGTCGATGACATTATCGAGAAAGGAAAAAAAGAACGCGAAAATCCTGAGTCCGCTCAAAAACTGTTCGACGAGGCCTCTAACAAGTTAACCGCCCTGTTAGAGAAAGCACAAATGAGCGCCACAGATATTGCAAAGCGCGCCAAAGAAACTATTCACACCGCTGCTGCGGGAATAGCCGAGAAAACAAAAACAGAAGAAGAAACAGAGGCTCCGGCAACAGAAGAAGAGAAAAAAGAATCGTAACTTTTACCCCAGGCGCGGCCTGGGATTTTTGTCTGCAACGAGAATAGTGCCGGGGTCAATTTTCAAAAGGATTCGCCGTCTGCCAGCCCGTTTTGCCGACCCGCCGAAAATGCTCCAAGCGCTATCTCTCGAAAAGGAGACTCGGTATTGAGTCGTCCAAACGGCTCTTTTAAAATTTAGGTCAAAGGTACTTTTCGATTCTCTTTTTGTAAAAATCTTTGGGACCGGCTCCCACCGCTCTATCCACGAGCTGGCCATCCTTGAACAGCAACAACGTGGGAATGGAAGTAATTCCGTAGCTCTGCGCTGTGGCAGGGTTTTCGTCGACATTAATTTTAATGATACTGATAGAATCTCCCATCTCTTTCTGGAGGTCTTCAAGAACGGGTGCCACCATGCGACAGGGTGCACACCAAGGGGCCCAAAAATCTACCATGGTAAGGCCGTTCGCTATGGCAGCGGAAAATTCAGCATCGGTTACTTCTTTTATTAATCCCATTATAATCCTCTTAAAGTAAATATTTCTGAAAGCAGTCAATATGAAACGATTTTTTAGCAACTGCTTCAACAGATTTTGACTACAGAATACCATTTTTTTTTAAGATTGTCTATAAAAATGTGGGGGCCTCCGGCGGGATTTTTTAGCCCGACAAAAAAGCGAAAAGCCAAACCAAAACCTGCCCTTTTTTCCTTGACGCTCACTTGAACAATTCAAGGCTTCCTGTTATGAGTACGACTTCTGTTATTCCCGTAGAAAATATTCCCTACAAAGTTGCCAACATTGCAGAAGCCGAATTTGGCCGCCGCGAACTTGACATAGCCGAAACAGAAATGCCGGGCCTTATGACACTGCGCGAAAAATACAGTAAAGAAAAACCTCTTAAAGGAGCACGCGTAGCTGGCTCCCTGCACATGACCATTCAAACTGCTGTCCTCATTGAAACTCTCAAAGACCTCGGTGCAGACGTTCGCTGGGCCTCCTGCAATATATTCTCCACCCAGGACCATGCCGCAGCAGCCATCGCCAAAACGGGAACCCCCGTATATGCCTGGAAGGGCGAAACCCTCGAAGAATACTGGTGGACCACAGAGATGGCCCTTACCTGGCCAGATGGCGAAGGCCCGGATCTTATTGTAGACGATGGCGGCGATGCTACTCTGCTCGTAACTCTTGGAGCCCGCGCAGAAAAAGATATTTCCGTCCTCGATGTGCCAAATGCCTCCCACGAAGAGCAAATCCTGTTCGCGCGCATCCGCGCTTCTATCCAGAAAGATCCCACAAAATTTACGCGCATGGCAAAGCGCATTAAAGGCGTCTCCGAGGAGACCACTACAGGCGTACATCGCTTGTACCAGATGAAAGAGCGCGGCGAGCTGTTATTTCCGGCCATCAACGTCAATGACTCCGTTACAAAATCCAAATTCGACAATATATATGGCTGCCGGGAATCTCTTGCCGATGGAATCAAGCGCGCCACGGATGTCATGCTGGCAGGAAAAATTGCTCTCGTATGCGGCTTTGGCGACGTAGGCAAAGGCTCCGCTGCCTCTCTGCGGGGATACGGTTGCCGTGTACGCGTTACAGAAATTGATCCCATCTGCGCACTGCAGGCCGCCATGGAAGGTTACGAGGTGACAACCGTAGAAGAAGCCCTGGCAGATACGGATATTTATGTCACAGCAACCGGCAATAAAGATATTATTACCTACGAACACATGAAAGGCATGAAGGATCACGCAATTGTCGCCAATATTGGCCATTTCGATAACGAGATCCAAGTGGAAAAACTCGAAAAATCGCCCGAGACGACGCGCCTCAATGTAAAACCGCAGGTGGACAAATATATCTTCAAAGACGGCCATGCCATTATTCTGCTTTCCGAAGGCCGACTGGTAAATCTGGGCAACGCCACTGGTCACCCTTCTTTTGTCATGAGCAATTCTTTTAGCAACCAGGTGCTTGCCCAGCTGGATCTGTGGAAAAATACGTACGAAATAGACGTATATCGTCTGCCGAAGCATTTGGATGAAGAAGTGGCCCGCCTGCACCTGGCAAAACTTGGTGTAAGGCTGACCAACCTAACTGAAGAACAGGCAAAATACATCGGTGTAGATGTACATGGTCCCTTCAAGAGCGACCACTACCGCTACTGAAAACAGCAGACGGCAAAAGAATTCTCAGAGAAAGTCCCAAACCCGATTGCTCTCCGGAAAGCGCAGAGAGCAACCGGGTTTACCGCTGGACAACCACTTAGAAAACTTATTGACAAAGAACATGCGCGCAATAGAATGACAAAGGTAATACAATGAGCATGGAAGAAAAACTTGGTAAAATAGAAATCCCACCGATGCCGCAGGTTGTCGGAAAAATCATTCAGATAGACGAAAACAATATCGGAGTTTCTTCTACCCAGATGGAAACCATAATTGCCGTTGATCCCGCTCTATCTTCCAAAATTCTAAAAATTGCAAACTCTGCTTTTTACGCACGTTCTTCGCGCGTGGCATCCCTCAGCCAAGCTATTACTCTGTTAGGATTCAAAACCATCAAGAGCCTTACGCTGCTCGTTTCTGCTGCGGGAATGATTCCCCAACGATCCGCCACCATGGAAATCCAAAAAGAAATCTGGATGCGCTCCGTTCTTTCTGCCCTCGTGGGAAAAATGGTGGCAGAATGCACCGGAGCACGTGCACACAAAGACGACGTTTTTATGGGTGCACTGCTCAAAAATATCGGGCAGATTTACATCAACAATCACCACCCCGATGCCTATTCCACCATATTCCGCAATTCTTCCGCTGCAACCGATTACCGCAAACTGCGCGAACTGGAACAGGAGCAGTTTGGCTACACAGCTACAGAGGTCTCCGTATATATTATGCAGCATTGGAATTTTCCAGAAGGACTCGTAAAAGTGGCTTTAAACGCCAACTTCGATTCCGATTTTGCAGCATTGGACGATCTCTCCAAACGCGCTCTGCTTGGGGAAATTATCGTAATCCTTAAAAATTTAACGGGCAATATTGAACTGCCGGTAGAGTTGATTGAATACTATACCACCCTGTTTCACGACTTTGCTGCCCATCTTGAAATGAAACAAAAAGACCAGGATTATTTTCTGGGCCAAATCGATACAGACATTCGCGGAGACTCTTTCTACACATTCGTGGAAGAACTGTTCTCTATGTAAACTCCGCAAAAGTCCCTCCGGCGGCTATTTGGCTCTCTGCGCATTCGCTGATTCGCAGACGAGTCGCAATACACGGTGTCTGTCTTTCAGAACCCAAGCACAGCATGGGTTTCCATGAGTGCCGCAGCTTGGCTGCCCCACAACCCGCCTGAATCCTGCTGCATGGCCTGTTCCCAGCTTGACCTTGCCTCTTCAGTCAATCCCATTCGATTTAACAGCATCCCGCGCGCTACAAGCAGTCTGGCCTTTTCAGCAGGCGAGGGTGGAATACTCACAATTTCGTCGTAGGCTTTGAGAGCTTCGCGAAATCGCTCCAGACGCAGATACAGCATGGCCACTTTTTCGAGGGCATCGACGCGGTGCGGAGACTGGATGTAAAGCTCCGCAAAATCCCGGTAATGCTGCAGGGCTTCTGCGTGCCTGCCTTCTTTTTCGAGGGAAGAAGCAAAATGGTAAGAAAGCCGCTCCTGCTCGCTCAAAAAATTTTGGGGAGTATCTTCTGCAAAGAGGAAGCCAAGACCAAGCAGAAACAGAATTGCGACGCGCATGCGTTATTATCGGAAACAGTATCTGCTGATGAAAGGTTTTTTACACCGGTTCTGTCGGAACTTTTACAGCCACGACGATTATCCCAAGCCGGTTTGCATAGGCAAAAAACTGTTGGGGATCGCTCACAAAGGTTCTCCCGGCCTCAATAGCGAGCACATGCGCACCGGACCCCTTCATGGCATCCAGAGTATTTAACCCAACTGTTGGAATATCGAAACGTCTATCCTGCGCCGGTTTTTCGCATTTGCAGACGACAGCGCCTTTGCCCCTGGAAAGAGTACCACCGCGACGTATGCAGGCATCTGTTCCCTCTATGGCTTCTACCGCCAAAACACTTTTGCGGCGCACCACTACGGTTTGCCCTATATCGAGACGCCCAATTTGACTGGCATAATACATGCCAAACTGAATGTCTTCTTTATCTTCTTTTCCGGGCTTCTTTCGCGAATATATTCCTTCTGCCATGAGATTTGCTTTAAGATATGTACCCTGAGGCAAAACCTCCATGCCGATTTTTTCAAATTCGCGCAGCATGGTATAAAAGAAGGAATCGTCGTTGCGGGATTTCATGGATGCGAGCATGGAAACCGCTTTGAGATCGGGCCGAAAATCGCTGAAAATATGCTCCTTGCTGACCTTTCCGATCAGAATGAGATGCGTAATATTATCTTTTTTTAGTGTTTTAAGAAACTCGCCAAAACGCAGGAGGACTACGCTCTTCACTCTGTCGCCAAATTCGCTGTAGTCTTCAAGTTTTGCAATTTCCTCTGCGACTGTGTAAATAATCAAATCAATTCCCTTTGCTCTCGCTTCCCTTGCCGAGTGCAGTGGCAGGCTTCCTGCTCCCGCTACAATTCCGAGTCGCATTGCTTTATTCATGCGCCAGATTTGTTCTAAAAGCTTACAGGACAAGCTTTTACATTCTAACTTGTAAGGTCTGCCATCGGCTCGCTGCGCCACTGCGCGAACAGATCTCACTTCCGGTACATGGACCCCTCGTTCTGCGAAAACTTCGGCAAGCAACTTTGTCCAGTTCGTGACAGTACAGGTCAGCGACGCAGTAACTTCGCTCGGGATACATTTACCGGCAAAACGTGTAGATAATAGAAAACAGGCGTATGAAAAAATTAATTCATCGCGGGAATCAGGATGCGAATAGAGGCTCCATGGCTGTGGTCCAGATTCTCCATGGTAATGCGTCCCTTCATAGAATTTTCTACAATCATTTTACACATATACAAACCAATTCCGGTTCCCTTGGTTTTGGTCGTAAAAAATGGATCGAATACATTTTTTAAAATATCCGTCGGCACGCCAGGGCCGTCATCCTCAATCAATACCTCTACCCATTCCTCATCGCGGGAAAGAGATATGGAAATGGTTCCGGCAACGGGGTTGTCCCGCGTTCCTTGTATCAGTATAGCATCCCGCGAATTAGAAATAATATTCATGAGAGCATGCTGAAATTCATTGGGAAAACCGCGTATGGCAAACAGATGCTCCTGCTCGTTGCCCATTTTCACTTTAAGATCAATATTGTTGTTTCGGAGTTGCGGCAGCATGAGAGTAATCACATGGCGAACCGCCCCTAAAGCGTTAAAATCGACGGGATCTCTCGCAGGGCGAAAGAAATTGCGGAAATCATCAATGGTGTCGGACATGTGCGTTATTTGTTTCATGGTTCGCTTTTCCATTCGATGTACTTCTTCCGGTGCAATCGTCTCCCCATTCATGACGCGCTCGGTAAACCCTTGAATAATGAGAGCCAATGCGTTTAGCGGCTGACGCCACTGGTGGGCAATCGCTCCAATCATTTCTCCCATGGCTGCCATTTTAGATTGCTGCAACAGCATGTGCTGCTGGTCCAGTCGAAGTTTTGTCTCATGCTGTACGCGTCGTTCCAGCTTTTCGTTTAAAGATTTCAACTCTTCTTCGTTGCGCTTTTGTCGCGTAATGTCATACGAGATAACCTGAACGGCCGTAATGCTTCCATCGGGACCGCGCACGGGTTCAATGGAAGAGAGATAAAAGCGAATAGAACCATCGACATCGATGCGGTCTTCTACCATAAATCCGTTGCCAGATTCCATGACGATGGAATTGCGCTGTTTGTAAATTTCGGCGAGATCATTGAGATAGATTGATTCAATGGAGCGGCCAATCAGATTTTTCTGTTCTTCGCCCAGGCGCATTGCGGCAATTTTATTGGTTAAAATAACACGGTTATTTTTATCGTAATGTACAATGGGGTTTTCAGAGTGATCAATCAAAAAACGATATTTTTCTTCGCTCGTTCGCAGAGCCTGTTCTACTTTTTTAAGATCGCTGATATCAAAGGCCGTAACGACAAAGTGATAACTATTGGAATTTACGCGAACGGGCTTAATATTGGTGTCTACCCAGATTTCTTGGCCCGTTGTTTTGCGCAGCTTTATCTGAAAGCGTTGCGGAATTCCCCGCTGGCGGATCATGGTTTCTATCCGCGAGCGCACCATTTCCACAAATTCCGTATGCACAAAATCGAGAATGTTTTTGCTGCAAACCGGAAAATCGCGGCACCCAATTAAATCAAGAGCCGCGCTGTTTGCATAGCGTATCTTCATGTAACGAACGATTACAATCGCTGCTGCCGTGTTTTCTACGGCCATAATGGGACTTTGCATCAAGGAAGCTGAATTTGTCATTGTTTCGCCTGTGCCACAGCGACACCAGTTCACACCAGAAGGGACAAGCAAGCAATTCCTTTTTTAGTTACCTAAAAATTCTACAAATATGGAAAAATAATCCGATAGAATAGACATGCAAGGCCTCAATAGATTAGTACAGGATATGGTTAGACAAAAGAAGCTCTCTCCCCTTAAACAGAGAGAACTTTCAGCATTGCGGGAATTTATTGACCGCGTTTCCGGTCAATGGTTTACACCGGCTGAAGAAGTAGAGCGGCTGGAAAAAAGATTCGGAGTACAGCCAGACATCATCACGTGGGGCGATTATTACCAGGTTCACCTTACGGCTGCCAACTGGGAAAAAAGCGATATTGAATTCATTGAAATTCTTCAGGGATTCCATTTTGACGTTTTGCAGGCCATCCGAATGATTGCTCCCCTTTCGGGAAGCGAAGTAGCGGAATTGCGTTTCGCCAAAGTGGCTGCCGAGATAAAGCCCCGCGTAGAAATGTCGCCAGCAGACGAAGAAGCCATTTATCTTGGAAATCTCGTCCATTTGTTTGAAGACATGAGGCTAAAGGCAGAAAATATGACTGCGCAGGATGATCAGTTCTTCCGGTCTTTTCTCTCCGAAAAAGCCGTCTCCTGAATCCGGAAAATCTTCTTGTCTCGGCCCCCCGGCGGTTACGACTGGTTTATGCGCATAACCGCCCACGCATTTTTTTTTTCACTTGCCACGGCTTCCTTCGCGATATCCGATTATTCGCTTACGGATCCGCAGGGAATGGCCATTCACTCTCCCGATTTTGAATATCTTCCCGGTGGAAGCCACAGCGGGGCTGCCCTTGAAATGTGGCTTACGCCAGTGGTTCTTGGAAATCCAGATATTGCAGGCTTTGCAGCACACGAGAAACAATACGACTCTGCTCACGGTGAATCGGTTTTCTGGCTGCGACACTATATCGGCCAGTCTGATATCACGCATCCCGCTGTTTCGGGAGAGCCTCTGCTGACGCTTCCGCGCGGTTTTATTTCTTCCCTGTATTACAAAAGCAATTTTAATGATCTCAAGAGAATAGAAATTTCTCCGGTAATCAGCGGGCAGGCAAAGCCCTATGTCGAAATAGCTTCCCCACTTACCTTGGGTGGGCCTTCGCTAATCCCGGAAAACAGGATGGATCGAGAGCCTTCGCAAAACTGGGGAGCTCCCGATTCAACGCGTGCCTTTCTGTTTCCATCGGCAGAATCGCGCGGCCTGTTCCAGAGCAGGAACTGGCTCTGGGGATACGAAACTTCCTTCTTAAGCCGCCAGTTTATTCGGCCCTCCCTGAGTGAAGAACTCTCTGCAAAAACCAGCGTGGCTGGAAGTCAAAGGTTCAAAGACGGCAATCTTCTGCTTGCTGCCGAGCATGTAAGGCGCAACAGTTTTGGGGCCGAGAATGCCATCGATATGGCTAACACGCTTCGCATCGACAGCGCCTCTCTGCTGGCCGTCTATTCTGAAGGCCAGCTTTCAGCAGCGGGCGGCTTTGCCATGGAAAAAGCAGCCGGGCAAACTAATACAGAACGCGACTTTTCCGATGCTGCAAATCAGGGTCCCTATGTTGCTCCCTATGCCAGAGAAAGCTGGTTTGCAGGAATTCACTATGATCACTTTATGGGAGCGTTCCAGTGCGCACAGCCGATTCGGCATGAAGGATACGTGGAACACGACAAAAAAGTTTTGGAGAGGCAGACTCTGTTTGGATCTGCCGTGAGCGCACAGGAAACCCCGGATTCCACGTATTCCTCTCTGCTGCTGCGCTATTCTCCCGAATGCACCGGACAGTGGAATTTTGGCTGGGTATATGTCAGTGCGAAGGCCGGGGTTCTCGCAGAAGCACTGAACAGTGGTGAAACATTTTGGAGGGCATCTCCGGGGCTTTCCCTGCAGGCCAGCATTGGCGCCGGCAGCAATGGCAGCGTGGAACTCTATGCGTCGCATGCCGGCATTCCCATACAGCCGGGATTTGCGGCTCTGTTTGCAGACAGCTCCGGGAAAACCGTGCGTTCATCCTGGACAGATATAAATACAAACGGCACAATTGATTCCGGAGAAACCGGCGCAGATCTGTACCGGTTTGGAGGTGGCATAACCAGCCTGGACTCCACGCTGAAAGGAGCAGAGCGCGAAGAGGTTACAATTGCCTTTATTCGCAAGTTCAATTCTTTTTTCTGGAATACGAATCTCACGGGAAAATATTTCCGTAATCTGTATCTGCTCGATTACAACTTTGAAGACAGTTACCAGAAGACTATGGCCACGGTGGTGCAAACCAAAACAAGTGCCTATGCCCGCACAGACGACCGCATTGGAAAAGAAACCTATCTGCTGACAAACAGCGACAAGGACGCCTTTTATCTGCACCTTGAAATTCAGGGCGTCCGAAAAATGGTAAACCTCTGGTTTATTAATTTTTCTATCGCCCATTATGTCATGGTGGCCACGCCACCACCGGGCAATGGAATGTGGTACAATGATCCCGGAGCCATTGACTATGCGTCGGCAGATAAAAATGGACAAAGCCATACCTGGGCCCGAACCAATTACGATAGAGGTTATGTCTCCAACCTGCTGTTTGGGCGCATTACGGAAAGCTGGATCTGGACCAACGCGATTCGCTACAGAGACGGCGAGCCATACGGGCCGGCCATGCTCATAGATGGTCTGACGCAAGGCGTAGTCATTGCCCATACAGAAGACAGAGCCCAGCCGCTGATGGGAATGGGGCGCCATACATTTGCCCTCACGTGGGACATACGCCTGGCGTGGCGCAACGCAACGACGACTGCGGGAGTCGATGTGTACAATCTTCTCAATTCCCAAACGGAAATCTGGGAACAGACTCTGGAAGGAAGCTCCAGCCGAGATCCACTGGAGGCCATTGGCCAGCGCACGATTCGCCTGTGGGCACGCTATTCGCTGTGAGAATTGTAGGGAACCTCATAGGCCCGTGGACTGCGTGCGCCGTCGATGTGCAGAGCTAAGACATGCCCCCTTCGACTTAGTTTATCCCGAGCGTCGCCGAGTGGCTCAGAGCAGGC
>DYPL01000051.1 GCA_020719945.1 Turneriella parva | reverse complement strand
CAGGTATGTCTTTGGGTTATAGAGTTTTTTTCTTTACCCGGCATTTCTGTTCCGAATCTTAAAACATGAATTTTAGCAACGGTGTTTTCTGGTCGTTTACAGCAGCGGCGGCCTTTTCGCGGCTTCTTCCTCATCCACCCAATTTTACTGCCGTTGCATCGCTGGTTCTCTTTAGTGCTGCAGCCTGGGATAAACCCTGGCAGGGGCTGGCGGCTGCTCTGTTGGCCATGCTGCTAACCGATCTCATTCTGGGCCTGCATTCATCTCTACCGGCGGTGTACCTGGCACTGGGAATTATCTATGGCATTGGCATGCTCGTCCGGAAGAAAATCAACACCGTTAGCGTTACTGCCGGTGCTGTTTCTTCTTCACTTGTATTCTACTTGATTACCAATTTCAGCGTGTGGCTTTTTTCTGGAATGTATCCGCGCACGGCGTCTGGCCTTGCCGCTTCGTATCTCGCAGGAATTCCATTTTTGGGATACACGGCAGCCGGAGACATTTTTTTCAGCGCAGTTCTTTTCGGTGGAAGCTACGTGTTTTTGAAGTGGCGCAACGCCGTACCCGCCCATTGGTAGTTATGCAGGTTCGAGTTTAAAGATATAATTAAGTATCCTCTGATAAAGTATGTCTTTGGATCGCTTCGCGTTCAGAGGATACTTCCGGTCCATGGATGGACCGGCAAAACGAGCAGAAAACGATAGTTGGTTTCTCGTTACAATAAAAGGTAACCACAGACAATAGAAATGCATCTTGCAGGGCTAAAAGATAACATTGAATTTCCAAAGTCAACGTCTATAGCAGAATTTATGGCAGTACTTGCCTGAGTTACCAAAACATTCATTCCGTCATTAAACGAATTATTCCTTTACGCGGACAAACAAAGTGTAACTACGGAACCATGAAATCTATCCAAATGTTCGTGGTTTTGGCAAACGTCTTCTTTATAACAGCGGGAACTATCCCAGCGCAACAAACACCCAAAGTCAACATACAGCTCAAAAGTGAAAAAGCAGTATCGACAACAGTAACCGATACAGACGAACTCCCCTTTCCGCCCCCCATGATAGAAGACCGGGAAAATGTATTCGGAGATAAAAGTGAAAAAGATTCCATCCTCCAGAAAATGGAATACTCGATCGGATTCATTGCAGAAGGAGGAAGCTTCGATAATGCGGATCTGCGCACACTCAACGAATCCAACAATGCATCGATAGACGACACAGACGATGCTGTCAACGTGGCACTCTCCCGCTTCTTCGTTAACTTTTATTTTCCACTGGGCGACACGCTCTACTTTCGCACCGACATTTTCAAAAATGGATTCTGGGGACACGACCAGCTCGCGGGCGGAAGCAGCAATAACAGCTCTTCTTCGACGCCAGTGGGGTCCGATCCATTTGCCTTCGGAAGCCTGTACCTTGAAGCCATTCTCTGGAAAAATAACCGCCTGGATATTTCCACGCGCATCGGAAGACAATTTTTTTCCATTGGTGGAACAGACACAGACTACATGCTCCGAGATTATCTCGATGCGGTGACCATGCAAATAGGAGACTCTACAGCGGGTACCTTTCACCTGCTGCTTCTCGATGTTTTCCAAATGGCGGGCGACTCAACCGACCATATCAATTATGTGGGCTATTTTTCGCATGACTCTGAAAGAGTAGAAAACTTCAACGGCGATGGATCCGTGCTGCGCCACGGGTTCGTCTATGAATCGCGCGATATTCTCGATTGGAAATCCAAAAACCTCGGAGAAAACTACGTGCAGGCAAGGGGCTATTTCTTCTTGGCGCGCTATGGAGCCGTCAACCAGGGCGGAGCCGACCGATCCAACAACGGAGCTACAGGCAATTTCGCCGACAATGATTTCTCAACAATGAGCGGCTTGCGCTTGAACTCGGCGCATGTCATCCCCCTTTCGGGGGCTCTCAAAAATCTGATACTGGAACCGTTTGTCGATACAGCCCTGTCGGCGGGCATAGACAGAAGACTGCCGAATGCCGCTGGAGAACCGCTCGATGCCAATACCAATGGCTTTGCTGTCCATGGGGGTATCTCCACGGCACTACCGCTGTCACAGCTTCCCCTCACCTTGCAGCTCGATCTCGATGGCTTCTATGCTACAGGAGCAACGTACGATGAAGACGGACAGATCGTCTCCCATGGATTCGTCTCTTTTAAAGGCAATCAAATGGGTGGTATCCTCTTTAACCGCTACTATGGATCGCACCCGACGGGATACACAGACGACGATGGCATTGACAATTATCCCCACGACTACGACCGCAAAGCGGGATCGGCTTTTTTCCATACGCGCCTCGGAATGCTGGCATGGGATAAAGTGCTACTGAGCCTGGATCACTATGCCATGGCAGACACATCGCAGAGCGAAATGTGGTCCAAAGCAGAATCTGAGGGCAAAACCGAAACCATCACATCGGCCACACTGCGCGCGCAGGAGCGGCTCGGAAAATTTCTGGGCCATGAATTCAACGCCGGCCTCGATTATTTCCACAACAAATATTGGACGCTGTACGTGAAAGGCGGAATCTTTTTTCCGGGTGAATTTTACTCAACGCCTGGAATTATCGCAGACTCACCGTATGGTTCGGATGCGTTCTGGGGCATGCTGATCGGTTCTCGCCTGATTTTTTAAGGCCCCGCACAAGTGCGGGGTGCTGAGACTCCCGCCGAAAGGAGTAACTTTACTGCCGCAGCGGCTACAGCTCTGTTAAGCTGTATTCATGCTTACACATTCTGTTCGAGTTGGCCTCGGCGTACCCGGAAGGAGGGAACGCCCCACATCTTAGCAATAGAACAGCAGCCGTTTCCAGCTGTTGCTATTTCCATTCAAGCGGGAAAAAAAGTCCTCCCGCACACTTGCGGGAAATTGCCGGAGGTCGGAATCGAACCGACACGGAGTTGCCCCCACCGGATTTTGAGTCCGGCGCGTCTACCAGTTTCACCACTCCGGCTAAATAAAAAGGATCTCGTTATTAGAGAGAAATCACCCTTCGGCCTGGGGATCAATTTCGATGTACTTGCCTTTGGCACGGGCTACAATCTTGCCAATATCGTCCTCTACCTCGGCCCTGTTTTCGATGATTCTTCTGTTCTTTTTTACAAAATGGCCGCGCAGATATAATGGTTCCTGCGTCTTGGCCTGTTGCAAATAGCGAACTGTGAGCTCACCCGTCTGAACTTCGAGATTCATCGCCTGGTTGATTTTCATCATTACTTCATCTAACATCAGCGAGATGATACCAGGATGGACATACTCTTCTTCATGGCCGCGAAAATGGAGCGGCAGAGTAATTTCTCCGTATGCAGTTTTTGTATCTTCGTCAAAATCTATTTTTAACTGCAATCCGAATTCATTATCCTGGCTGCTGCCAAAACTCATGTTCTTTGCTTTTTTCATTTTGAGCATTGGGGTACTGTATCACGCTTTTTTAGTTTGTCAAGTCTTTTTCATTGAGCATGTACCGCAGCCGCAGCGAGCCCGTAACCACGTTCAGGCACTCTTCACGGAAATCACCCGGCTGCAGCAGCGCTTCTCCCTGCTTATAGAACAAATCATCCTGCATTGGGAACAAATAGATTTGCAGCTCTCCCCTATACGCAGACTGAAAAGCATCGATCAACTTCGCAAGAGATCTTTCGCGCATGCAGTTTATATGCAGACAAATTCGTTTTTCGGACTGCAATGCCTCGGCAAGCGCTATCATGGAAATCTGGTTGTGGGCCGAATCAAACAAAATGCGAGGGCTCTTTGATATCCATTCGAGCCGCCCGGGCAGGCTGCACCAAGAACAATCGCCCTTATTAGAAAACTCTTTTTCGTATACGGCTGTAGCAAAAGAACAGTTTCGTTCTTTGTAATTTTCTCCCGTCGGTTCCATATAGTTTATCGAAATTCCAAAAGACGCGGCCCGCTCGTCTAACACTTCACGCACTTCGGAAAGCTGCGGAAAACTGTACGCTCTTTGTCCCTTTTTCAAAATTCCAGCTTTCTCCGCAGCGATCTCGCGCAGGGAACTTCCGAGTATGCTTTCGTGATCGTAGTGGATGGGTACAAACAAGGCTGTCACTGCAGGTATCACGTTCGTGGAATCAAGTCTGCCCCCCAAGCCGGTTTCTACAACCGCTATATCCAGCGAATGGGCCGCAAAGATTTCAAAAGCAATGGCTGTTATGGCATCAAAAAAACTCAGTTCTCGAAATTCTTTTATTGTCTCGAATTTTTCAAAAATGCGGGAGAACTCCCCTGGCGTCACCATGGCGTTATTCAACTGAATTCTTTCGAAGAGGGAATCGTAATGCGGAGAAATATATTTTCCTGCCCTGTAATTATCCGCCAGTAAAAATCGGTACAAGCATTCTGCTAACGACCCCTTACCCGCCGTGCCGGCAATGTGGATAGATCTAAATCGGGTTTGAGGATTTCCACGCTGCTGCAAAAAGCTCCTTAGATTTTCTGTAGACCAAGCAGCACCTGTAAAGCGTCTTGATTTCTCGAAACTATTTTTTTCGAACAGACGAATAAAATAGTCTTCTATTGAGTCGTTTCTGCCTGTTTGAGTTTTTTGAGTTTTTCCAGCCATTCCTTTCTTTCCTCTCTTGTTTTCGATGCCTTAATTTTGTTCAAGATGAATTGCTTTTCACCTTGGCTTTTCTGGAGATCCGAGAGGAGAGGGTCTGCCTCGGGATTATAGGGATACACAAAAAATAAATAATGCAGAACATCGCTGTCCACACCCGAATGCCTGTCGCGGCTGCGAAGGTGCAGGTAATGGCGCCCTGGCTTTAAGCGGTCGTTTATGGTAGCCTCGGCACCTGTTCTCTGGAGTGGCCGCTCTGGGTTATTGTACACCGGTATCTGGTTTATCTCGTAAAAATAATCAGATTCTTCATGGTTCAATATTTCGAAACTGAACTCATTCTGGCTTACCATTCTTTCGGCAACAGTATTGAGAAGTAGTACAGATGGCAATGCCGGTTTATATTTCCAAAAAACTGATACATGGTACAGCGGTGATATTTTACCCGTAGCATTATCCTTCAGCTTCAAATGCAGCGTATAATGGCCGTTTTCAAGATTCGCCATGCTGATTATTTTGTCTTTGTTAATACGATATTCATCGAGGGGTTTTCCCTCCGTTTTGTGATCGAGCAGATAGGCTACAGCAATATCCTTTCCCGGTGCGTTCCAGAATATTTCCAGCATTGGCTTAGCTCCGCCCGTTACTTTCCAGTTTACGGAAGTAAGGCTCAACAAATCGGGAACAAACGGTTCTATATACACTTGGCGGTTTCTCGTTTCAAAAAGAATATTGCTTTGTCCGTTTACATACAAAGGAATCATTTTTTGAGAGCCCGTAAAAAAGGTTCTTTCTTCTACAGGGCCTTCCGTATACCCCTTTTTGAAATTGGAAAACGTAATGCGATAAATTCTATCTACGCCAGCTGCTGTAATATACAGCGCAAGATTTTCGCCATTTGTTTTTGGTATAATTTCCCGTGCATGCGAATAATACGGATTGCTGCCCAGTTTTTCTGCTTGTAATTCGCGGTTGCCCGTATTCAACAGATACAATAGGGTTCCGTTTCCCTCAGCTCCTACCAAAAACACATCGCCCTTCCAGATGAAAAACTGCGTTCCCCGCAAAATTCTATTGTGCCTGCTGCGCTCGTACTTCCCTTTTTTCCAGACTATCCATTCAGTCCCGTTGTCTCCTGTGGTTACAAAATGAACGAGATTCTTTTGCCATTGGAGAAAATATGCAGAGACAGGTTTTTCTGATTTAACGATTTCTTCTTCTCCGGATTCCGACCATAAAAAGAGACTGTACGAATTTTCTTTTTTACCATAGATCAGACCTACAAGCTTCATTCCTTTATCGAACCGCAAATCAAAATCGAGAATTTCATAATCTGTATTGATGGTTTTCCTGAGAAACACCCGTCCGGAGGGTTCAAGAACAAGGAGCAGCACTTCCCGTTTATTTTTACCCGTGCGGGCAATCATATTATATCCTTCGGCCATCGGAAAATATTTTATGACAGTGTTTTGGTCCGGGAACTCATAAACAACCTGCGGTTCCGGCTGAATGGGATCGCGTATCCAGATCAGTTTTTTTTCGTTTTCAACAAAGAAAAATCCATCGGAATACGTAAAATGGTGCGACGGAATAAGCTCAGCATTGTTAAAATACGCTGCATGAACGGCAGAAACGAGAAAGATAAAGATAAAAAACTTTTTCATGATACTTTCCCGAATCGCGACAAATAGAACAAAACTCGTTTTCTGTTTCGCACCAAGCTCACGCCCAGTAACATCAATCCGCCAGCAAACATGGCAGCCATTCCGGCATTTTTATATCCAGATCCCCAGAAGTATTTTTCGAGCACTACTATATGCCCCTGTCTGTCATAGATCGAATTTAATTTTTCGCGAACAACATTCCCGATCCTGTTTCTGAATATGGGACGTACATTGATAAAGTACTCCCCCTCGGGAAGAAGGTACAAATACTCTGGTCCACCAAGAGAATTCATTTCTCTGCCGGGATCTTCGGGGGCTTCTGTCAGCGACCAGGCATAACCTGTCGCCCTTTCCGTCCCGGACTGTTGAAAAGTCAGGGAATAGATCCCGCCGTCTTCATTAATTTCAATAATCGTATTGTCCGCAACGAGCTGGTATACGGGCCGTTCTCTCTTTCCGCTCACGGCAGGGCGTTGTGCTGTTTCCGTCTCCTGTTTTTTAGACTTTACGCGAAAATAGTAATGCCTTACGGGAAGTTTGTAACCATCGGTTGTCTCTACCTCTACGGACGCAACCCACATGCCCTCCTGTTCCGGCGCTTTGAATAAAAAAGCATACATCTCTTTTTCTTTAACAAATGGAACTATATCAGCCTTATCGAGATTCTTCAGGGGTTCACTGGCCAGCGTAATTCTCGCGTGTTTTGGCGTGCGCGTTTTGGGAAGTGACTGGAAGCGTATCTCCTCGCCGGGCAGCATTTCATTGCGGAGAGAATTATACACAGATATTCCCTCGTTTCCCATGCCTCTTATGACGAGCTCAAAGACAGATGGTTCAGACAGATTTCCCGCCGTATCTTTTGCCTGCGCCTTAAAGAAATAGCGGCCCGGAGCAATGTCTCGCAATTGTATCACGTTTTCCTTTATTTCTTCTGTGGCCTTAACATCGGGATTCTGGCTGAGCGAGTATAAGTACAAAGATACTCCCGAGTCGTCTGCAGAATCTAAACGAAAAGAAACGAGATCCCCTGTTCCGGGAATATTCTCTTGGTGCGTTTGCGACGTAATGGAGGGCGGGGTCGGAGCTGCGTTATCTACTATAAAGGAGTAATGGTATACAGGCGATTCGTTGCCGGCAGAATCTTTATATTGCAAATGAAAATAATACCGACCGCCAGAAATATTTCCAATCTGGATGCTCGTTTTGTCCGCAGGAAGATTATACATGGGTGGAACGGTGTCTCTTCTCTCATCGATTAAATACGCAAAGCCATCTATTCCCGACATATCTTTTGGCAGATTCCATTCAAAAACAGCGGAGTTAAGGCGGGATACTTTTCCTTCCGAATGCGTCTTCGATGCGATGGAAAGAGGTTCTGTCGTATTGTCCAGTTTGCGGCGATACAGAGTCCCCGCCTGGATGTAATACAGATAAATATTCTTTCCCGTGCCAAGCAGCAGCGGTTTAACCCCGCCTTCACCCGAAACGGCAAATGTGTTAAATACTTTTTTTGCTGACTTTTTATCCGGAAAGCGCGTGACGATTTTACTTACGCCCCTTTCGTAGTCCTGCCATACGACAATTCTTCCCGTATTGGCTGCGATAGCCATAACGGGATTATAGGAGTTCGTCTCTGACTCGGATATTCTCTCTTTTTTTTTAGTGCCTGTATCAAATATTTCAATGTTCCAGATTTTTCCTTCGTTAGACTGGTATGCGACCCATTTTTCACCGGCACCGGCAGACAAACTCGGAGCAATGTCATTCCAGCCATTTTGTGTGAGCTGCACAGGAATCTGGAAACCGGCTCCACCGTTGTCCGAGATGGAGAGAAAAATTTCGTCTTTAAGATTCTTATCCATCCGTCCCTGGTAAACGACGGTCACTTTTTTTCCAGAAACCGATACATCTGGAAAAAAAACTCCTCTTTCAATACTGCTTTCTTTTTGTATAAGAACCGGCCTGCCCGTAAATTTTCCTTCATCAAAATTGCGAACGTTGAGAGCATAACGGTTATCTCCCGTTGACTGGTGGTAAAACACGAGAAAGCTGCCGGGCGCGGAAGCATGCACGCTCGGTAAAATCGCATTTTTTCCCTGCTCTGTAGGAATTTCGCCTTCTATTTTGGCTCCTTTTTCAGGAATGTAAATAAACTTCAATTGGTTAAACTTTTGCCCTGGAAGCTGGTACACGATGAGATGATTTCCCGCAATCGAAGCGATACCAGGATACACGGGAAAACCGGCATCTCCCTTTTTGGGAATTTCGAGAACGGCTATTTCAGAAAAAACCCCACCATAAGAAAACCGGAGAATTCTGCGGTCCGTTTTGGCATCGCTTTCGCCGGGGTCCGCCGTGACAATGGAGTGGCGATAGTTTCTGTATGAATCTTCTGTTGCCGAATATTCGCGGACAGTTCCCGATATGGGAACAGCCATTTCCCAGCCCGGAACCTGCTGGCCCCAGGCAAGCCCAACCAGTGAAAGAAATAAAGCGGATTTATATTTCAAGTTCCAATCCTTCGTACGCCGTCTGGATTTCCAGAGGATGCCGTGGAGCCATCATGTCTTTGTATTTTAAGGCCTGTAAAGTTACGGCATCCATTTTGTTATCGTCATAAGTTGGGTCGTGGTGAAATAAAATCAGTTTTTTTACATTCGATTTTATGGCAATATCGGTGGCAATGGCAGCGGAGCTATGCCCCCAGTCAATTTTTTGCAGAGATTCCTCAAACGTATACTGTGTATCGAGAACGAGAATATCGGCATCCTGATAATAACGAATATACGTTTCTATATCGTCCATGGTATCGATATTAAACTCCGTGTCAGAAGAGAAGACAAATTTTTTGCCATGGGTATTGGTAAAAGTATAGGCAAAGCATCCCCCCGGGTGCCTCACTGACTTGCTCGTAACCGTAAGGTCGTGCACCTGGACGCTATCCCCTTCTCCAAAAGTGTGGAATATTTTTTTGGCCGCCATCACGGTGTCGTCAAAGGGCACGGGAAAATGAGTGAATGGCTGCTGGTAGCGAAGACGTTCTTCTATATCCGGAAACGAAGAATAAAATGAGATCGTATTTCCCGGAATAAAAATGGGCGTAAAAAACATAAGACCTTGGATATGATCCCAGTGAGAATGCGTAAAAAAGATGGATAATTCATCGTTGCCTTTCATTCTTCCCCGGCCAAGCAAAGAATTTCCAAGAGGACGAATTCCCGTCCCGGCATCGATCAGAATGATTTTGTCGTGATTTTCGCCGGTTGCTATTTCCAGTGACGTTGTGTTTCCTCCGTAGGTTCCCTTGAGAGAAAATGGCAGATTCTCAATAAAGTTTTCTACCGTTTCCCGCGACAAAATATCTGCCGGTGAAGCGAGCTCTAAAACTTTACGGATTTTGGCCTGAACCTGATCGTGGGTAATGGGCGAGGATAAAGATCCCCGTACGCCCCAAAAGCGAATGCGCATGTTCTAATATTCTAACGGAATACAGGAAGACAACTCATTTCACAAAACATCGATTCTTCAAGATCGTCGGGTTACACAACAGATCATATTATTTCGCCATGAATTTTATTTTCTTCACCGCATAGTCGATGGAAAAAATAAGCGGAATCCCGGCAAAAGAAAGCAGCAGAACGGATAAGTCTACGGGGCCCGTATTCATCACTTTTTGAACGGGAGGAAAATAGAGAATTGCCATGGCAAAAATCAGCTCTGTGAGAATTCCTGCAATCATCAGCCGGTTCTTAAACAAACCGGAATCCAGCCCGGATCGAAACTGGTACCGCCTTCCCGCAAGATTGCCAATCTGCATGAGCAGAATGGTCGCAAGAGCAATCCCCACAGCCGACTGGTAGACGGGAGAATCCTCGGAAAGGCTTTGCCCGTACTGCCAGCCCCCCTGCAATAGAACCAGAAAGAAGAGAAACAACGACCAAACCGCCTCAATGAGACCAAGAAACAGGTAACTATGTGCCACCAGAGGCCATGTTAGCAGAGCACTTTTTTCTCGCTTGCGCGGTGGCTGCTGCATGATCTCCGGATCGGGTTTTTCCGAACCAAGCGCCATAGACGGCAAAATATCTGTCCCAAGATCGATAGAAAGAATGTGAATAATATTCAGCGCAAGAGGTACGGGGAAAATTATGTACAATATATAGGGCACTATTTCCGGGCCATTGCTCACGAGAACATAATTGGTGAATTTGCGAATATTGGCAAACACGGTTCTCCCTTCTTCTATGCCAGCGACAATGGACGCAAAATTGTCGTCAAGAAGTATCATTTGCGCGGATTGTCTGGCTACATCGGTACCGCTTTTTCCCATGGCTATCCCAACATCGGCTGCCCTGAGTGCGGGAGAATCGTTCACACCGTCTCCCGTCATGGCAACCACCTTGTCCATTTGTTTTAGCGCAGAAACAATTTTCATTTTCTGTTCGGGAGTCGTGCGGGCAAATACGCAACTGCCATTGCTGATTTTTTCTGCAAGCTCACTTTCCCGCATTTTTTCTAGGTCTCTTCCGTGAATAACCGGCTCTGGAATATTTTCGCGCACAATGCCGGCCTTTTGGGCAATAGCAAGCGCTGTGTCAGGATGATCTCCCGTAATCAGCAGAACGTCTATACCAGCGCGGTGGCATTTTTGTACAGCTGATGGAACTTCTTCGCGCAGGGGATCTTCTACACCAATCAAACCTGCAATAAAAAGATTTGTCTCCCATTCTTCTTGGGAGGAAAACGCAACGTCAGATTCTCTTGCCGCCACGGCAATCACCCGGAGGCCCTGCGAGGCCATTTGGGCAACGGCTGCATCGACTGTTTTTTTCTCGTTCTCTCCCGCCGATTCGCTGCCAAAATGAGACACAAAAGGGCGTAGCGATTCCCAAGCACCCTTGACGCTGAAAATATATCCGGAAGAAGTTTTTCCTGCAAACGCGGCCCGCCGCTTTGCCGTATCAAACGGAAAATACTGGAGTTTATGAAAGCTTTCTGGTACCGCGTTTCCGATGCATTCGTCTCGAAATTCGGCAATGGCAACATCGAGTGGATCGCCAGAATATCCCACCGGGCTTTTTTCTGTCTTTGAAGCCAATAATGCCAGATTCATCAGATCTGTTTTTTGCGTACCATCAAGCGGTTCCCCTCTAAAATCAGTTGTGGCAACCACGCGAAGATGGTTCTGCGTGAGCGTTCCCGTTTTATCGGTGGCAATAACATGCACAGCCCCAAGAGCTTCTATGGCATTGAGCCCTTTCACGAGTACATTTTTTTTTGCCATCCGCAATGAGCCCATAGCAAGGGAAAGGGTAAAAGTAGGCAGAAGACCTTCGGGAACATTTGCGACAATTATTCCCAGCATAAATACGAGATTCATCCAGACCGAACGGCCCGAAAATACTCCATACAAAAAAAAGAAAATACCCATGCTGACGGCTATAATAGTGAGAATGCGGATCATTCTGTTTGTCTCTATTTCCAGAGGAGACATGGGCCTTTGAACATGGTGGGATAAATGGGCTATTTTCCCAAATTCCGTTCTGAGACCTGTCGCAAATACAGCTGCCTCCCCCGCTCCGCCCAGAATGGTAGAGCCGGTAAAAGCAATATTTTTGCTTTCGAGAAGAGTCGTATCGCTTGAGTTCGCAGATAAGAATATTGGCTTGAATTCCCCTGTTAAAGCTGCATTACTGGCAATTAAACTTTCGGAGAGAAAAACGCGGGCATCCGCAGGAACCCTGTCTCCCTCTGCAAGAATAAGAATGTCTCCCGTAACCACACTGGAAACGTCTATTTCCTGCATGACTGAGTTGCGGCGCACGCGCACTTTCTGGGGAAGAAATTTTTTCAGTTCTTCCATGGCTTTTTCTGCCCGGTATTCCTGAAGAAAACTGAATGCGGCATTTACAAAAGCGACAAAGAAAAGAGCCCAGCCGAGAACATTCATGCTGTTGCCTGGTTCTACGGACTCTGCAATAAAACACATGGCTGCCGCAATAAAGAGCAGAATCGTAAAAAAATTGGTAAACTGTTTAATGATATTTTTAATCCATTTTCCTTTTTCTGGAATTTCGATGGAATTTGGACCAAGCTCCCGCAGCCGTTCTTCTGTTTCTGCATTACCAAGCCCCTCTATTCTCGTGTGCAAAAATTTAAAAATTTCGGAGTAAGGGAGAGACTGAACCTGTTTCATTCTATAATCCGGAACACGGCTACATCAACGGGAGAATAGCTCAACAAATATTCCATGTCTGCACTACCGCCAAATTTTCTTTCTGTAGCGCCTAACAGAATAAGACCGGCTTTCCAGCGGTTTGCATAGGCAAGCAGATCGTGCTTCCAGTTAGCAGACAGCAAAGAAGATGAATGTACATCTTTTTTATATGAATCCAACTCTTCCTGGATTTCGCGCACATAGGAAAGTCCTCTGTGCTGCAAACCTGTTCTTGCTCGATGCGAGACAAAACTTTTTCCTGCCCGCACAATATGCAAAAGATGCAGTGAGTCTGCAAGGGGGAGCAGCATGGAAAGAAAACGATTATTTTGATACACCGATTTGTCTCTTCCTGAAACAGGAAGAACCAGACCACCGTGGAAACCAGCCCGCCCCGACTGCACAACGCGAAGAACGAGAACATTAAACAGATCGCTATAGAGCAGCTTCTCCGAAACCGTGCCTTTCAAAAATCCCTGCTTTTTATCTTTAGCTCTGGCTCCCGCAATAACAATAGAATCTCTGGAGTGCGGGATTGTCTTTTCTAATAGGTCAGATATTTTTTCATCACTAATTCGAGGAACCTTTCTAGTCATAAGATGCACATTATGTTCCGCAGCAAGTTCGTGCAGATCGTCAATTTTTTCGGAGATGGCATCTATACTCTCTCTGTCGAAAATGTGGATCACCTGTAATGTTCTATCGTCTATTTGTGTTGCAAGCTGGATGGCATAGCGGGCAATCCAGTCACCGTTCATGGAACCATCATAAGCAAGGTACAGCATACCAAAGTATACAGGAGCGGTATATTTTGTCACGTTTATTTCTTTCAAATCAGGCAGTTCTCCGGAGACATATCTGACAGATTATTGAAGGATTTTGCTTGAAAAGCAAAGTCCCTTTCTCGATATTAAAGTACAAAAATCAAAAAAAGGAGAAAGGGACATGGACAA
>DYPL01000114.1 GCA_020719945.1 Turneriella parva | reverse complement strand
GCTCGATAAAAATTATTATTTGCCATCGTTTATTGATACTTTCACTTCCAGCCAAGAAAGTCCTATAAAAAATTTTCTCTTCACATTCACAACCTTAAACATCAATGCAAAGTCCCTCCATTCATAATTTTTATCTAAATGGATATCCGATATCGTCAACGCTGTAGAAACAGAATAATCACCCACACCTAAGTTCAAAGGCATGGATATCTTGTACTCAACAGTGGAACCTTGCGATACATTGTCCAAAACCTGGTTTGTGTGAAACGTGTTCGTCCCAAACATGACCTGACCCATGCGATCCTTAATCATAAAACCCAACACAAGACGGGGAATCTCTGCAAAAATAGAAACGCGAACAACAAGAGTAACCCCAGTGCCCACTTCGAGAACATCGCTTGGCTCACCCTGCTCATTCAAAAAATATATCTCCTGAACGCGTGCCTCCCCTGTTCCAGAAACAGTCTGCACTTTACCACTTTCCAATTCGCGCAAAATCGTGTTGCTTAAATTGGGATCCGCCAACATGGCATTGTATAAATCAAATACTTCCTCCGGCTCCCCCTCCTTCACAATTTTCCCCGTCGCAAGTAAAATGGCACGGTGACACAATCGCTTTACAGCACCGGGATCATGCGATACAAATAATAAAGTCGCGCCATTTTCCATCAAACTCTGGATCTTTTGAAAACTCTTTGCCTGGAATTTTGCATCCCCAACACTAAGCGCCTCGTCGACAATCAAAATATCCGGCTCAATGTGAACAGCTGCCGCAAAAGCCAAACGAACAAACATCCCACTGCTGTACGTCTTTACAGGCTGGTCGATAAATTCGCCAATATCAGCAAAAGAAATAATTTCATCCACCTTAGCAGACATTTGCTCGTGAGTCATGCCGTTAATCGTGCCGTAAAAATAAATATTCTCAAGACCCGTCATGTCAGGATTAAAGCCAGTGCCAAGCTCTAACAAAGAAGAAATGCGACCATTGACCTGAACAGTGCCGGATGTGGGTGTGAGAACGCCAGTTATCATCTTTAATAAAGTCGACTTGCCAGAACCGTTCTGGCCAATGATGCCAATTGTTTCGCCGCGTTTTATCTCAAAACTTACATCGTTTACAGCGTAAAAATCATGATGAAACTTTTTGCGAAATGGATGCAGGGCTTCCTTAAACCTGTCGCTAGGGGAATCGTACAGGTAGTACACCTTTGTCAATTGGTCAACTTTAATGGCAATGTCGTTGTTCATAGATCAACTCCCGCATCAGACAGAAAAAAAAACAGAACCGTATCGTCAACGCATCAACAAACGCAAATGGTTTAGCCGTAAAAAATAACCGCTCACAACACATCGGCAAAATGGCGGCGAAGGCGGGCAAATACAAATCCCCCGGTAAAAAAGGTTAATGTGGTAAACGCCCAGAAATATAATGTCCACTCCGGAAACTGCCAAAACCACGAGGTGCCAAGCATGGCATTGCGGTAACCTTCCGTAATGTAAAAAACGGGATTCAGCTTTAACAAAGGCCATAATTTTTCCGGCATTATGTCAAACGACCACATGACAGGAGTCACCCAAAAACCAAGCTGGACGGCAATAGCTACAAGCTGACCAAAGTCGCGAAAAAAAACAGTGACGGCAGAAGTAAACCAGGTAAGTCCAAGCAAAAGAAAAATTGCGCCCAAAGAAAAATACGGAATTTGCAGCCAGTGAAGAGTAGGGAAATATCCGTACAGCAAAAAAAAGACGAACAGAATTCCAATAAAGAATAGATGAATCGCCATCGAAGACATAAGCTGTATCACGGGGAGCAAGCGTACCTGAAATACGATTTTTTTCACGAGATAGGGTTTGGCCAATACCGCATTCGTTCCATTCTGCAGCGCATCAGAAATAAAAAACCAGGGAATGATTCCACTGATAAACCATAAGATAAAGGGAACATTCTTAATAGGCTGAGACTTAAAGCCAACGGAAAAAATAAACCAGAAAACGAGAATAGTAATCAATGGCTGGATAAAAGCCCACAGAATACCGAGAACAGAACCAAGATAACGCTGCTTTAAATCCTGGCGCGTCAGCTCCCATAAAATTCTGCGGTTGCGGACAACAGAGAAAAAAAACTCAGAAAGGGAAGAAAATGCGCGCACTACAAAACTCATGAACAAACAGGAGAATGAACACTCACGCTGTCAAACATACAAATTCAAGAAAATTTTTCTATAAATATTTAACCACACTACCCCCTCAAGCCACCCTCGGCAAAAACGTCTCCACCACTTTCCCTTT
>DYPL01000050.1 GCA_020719945.1 Turneriella parva | reverse complement strand
CCATACGGCACCCAAATATGGGTGCACAGTAAAGCAATCTCCTTAAAAACTAAACGAAAGGGTCACTAGGTGTGCCATGGTGGTTTCTGTTCCGGATGGATAGGCCTCCCCCGGAGTGAAAAAGCCAAAACCATAATACAGATACAGATCGGGGAAAACTCTCCACGAAAGTGTGGCATCGAGAGCATACCCCAACGCACCATCACCGGTGGCAGCCGAGTCTAAAACCACGCCCTCCCCCGTTTTGGCATAATAAAAACCGCGCAGCTCCATGGCCATGCGATCCAACGGCCGCACGAGAAATCCGGCGGAAGCAGCCTGCATGTTTGCCAGAACAGCGGAATACGCCAAGCCGAGGGAATACGACCCAAAATAACTGAATGCATTCTGGCTACCCTTTATATTCGTCTTCACGGGAAAGGCTGTAGTGGATATGTCAGAATCTCCAGATCCGTATGCATAGCCCACTATGAGATCGGGATGCAAAGCCTCTTCCAAGACAGGCATTGACCAAGCCAACTCCGATAGGATAGCATAAGCTCCTATAGAAGCCTCTTTGGCATCCTTATTGTGAGTGGTGCCGCCCTGGTACAGAAACTCGGCAAGATAGTTAAATCGTTCTAAGAATATACCCTCGGCTCCAAGTGCAGCATACCAGGGATGATAGGCATAGTCTTTCTCTTCTACGAGATCGCGGGAATACAGGCCAATGGCATAGATGCGAGATTCCGACAGCATGGCAGAAATTTCGGCAGAACCAAACAGGCGACTTCCTGCACTGGCCGGCTGCTCGTCTGCGGAAAGACCGGGGGTGAGCCTGTAGACCTGGTAGCTGCCGCAACCCTCTACGTTGATTTCACAGAGCGAAGTTCCGTAATCTCCAGAATGAAACGCAGACGCAGAAACAGAAAGCGGGCCAAACAGCTGTTTATAGGCTGCTCCGTCCGCAAAATTGGAAAACAGAAGGCCCTGTCCAAGAAAGAAAAACTGTCTGCCATAGATTACGGCAGCTGAAGAAAACGCATGCGAAACGGAAAACACTTCGAGAGAGCCATAATACTCGGAAGTAATCGATCCTCCTGAAGGCTGCTCGATTACTTCCTGGGCCGTAAAGCGACCGCGCATGTCTACCCGAGTGTTCTCTAAAGGAGAAAACCAGAACCAAGGTCTAAAATAGCCGGTGTACAAGCTAACTTCTGAATTGGGAAGCGCATACAGGGCATTGGTTGCCACGAGACCCAGATCCCAGGCTCCCCCGGTGGCAGTGCGCCCCGTCTCTGCAAGCGGAGAGAGAGAAAAAATTGGCACGGGTGAATCGTTCTCTGCTGCAAATAACGGCAGAGAAACAGCAAGAAAAATGATTATTTTCTTAAGCATGGTTCGTCCTCACAGTTTCTCTATGCTGATGCCGACTTCTCCAATTAAGGGAAGATAATTGTCGCGGATTAACTGCACAGCGCGATCGCCCAGTCTGCCGCGATCTATACCGGCACCGCCGGGAACGGGTCTCCCGCCCCGAATAAACGACTGCAACTCGGCTGCGGCGGCAGAGGGATTGGGAGCGTGCACGCTTCTCACTTCGCGGCGGTTCTCGTGGGACTGCTGAACCTGGCCATATAGGGCCCTGCCAGAATTGCCCTCGCTCACAATAAAGCGACCCGCGCGGGTCACGACTTCGGCAGAAGATTCGATGAGATCAATGCGGGTTCCTCCCTCGGGACTATAGCTGATCTGTTCAATTGTGCCGCGAACACCCGCGACAAGCGTGGGAGTGCGTACATTAAAATGGTTTTTAGCTTTTTCGTGGCGCGCTATGACGGCAGTAATTTTGCCCATTTTGAGATCTACGCGAGTCTCGGTTCCAAAACCACCTTCGCGGTAATCGGCCAGAGAAACGACAGTACCGGCATTGATTTTCATCTCCGAGCCGTTGCCAAATTTTACAATGGCGCTGGATTTAAGTCCCGTCTGGATTTCGGATCCGGCAGAAACTGACATGCCCATCTGCGCTTTCTTCCAAGCACCGTTTTCGAGCACCTGCACCTGGCCGGTCAAAAAAATAAATTTCCCTGCGGACTCTGCAAAGGCAGCGGAAAAAGTAATCAAAAGAATAATCAGTCGTTTCATGGGGTGCTCCTTAAAGGTGTTTCATGCGCCCCTGTCTGGTAGCGCTCGTGGATCTCGTCAAAAATGCCAATGAGTTCCGAACCGCTCAAGGCACTGTAAGGGCCATGGGCGGCGGCAAACAATCCGGCGGCCTGAAAATCGCGGTACGCATAGTGGCCGGAATGCGTAAGATAGTACATGACGCCTTTGGGAACGGGGTAAAGGTTGTGCAACACGCCAGAGAGCGACGCGCGCGTGAGCGGCCTGTTCAGCAATTCGCCAGAGAGACCGACGTTATATTGAGCATTCACGTTAGTTAGGCGCTGCTGCCCGGATTCTTCCGCTACATACACGCCCGCATCCATGGCCAACAGGTCTACGAGCTCTGCATACGTGGCTTTGGGCGTTTCCAGAATGGAGCGCATACGGGTGAGCTCGTCTGCAGCGAGAAACGATGCGGCGGACAACACGATCAAGAGAAATGTTTGTTTCATGTTATATCCCCGGTGCTGCAAGCAGCTGTTGAATGAGATCCGGCATTTGTGGAATGGTTGGCCCGTTTACGCGGTAGAGGGATTGCATTCCTGTGTTGTAGTGCGGCATGTTATTGTATACCCAACCCGAGTTGGCAGCACCCATCACGGGTGAGGTCTCTGTCCAGGTTGTAGCGGGCAGGCGCATTCCAGAGAGGTACAACCTGCCTTCGTCCGAAATGCTGAACGTTTCAACGGGCCCATTGAACAGGACATTGATTAAGGCTATGGAAACCATTTTATTGGCTTCGGGATTCATAAGCACGAGCTTGGGCAGGTACGGAAAAAAATCCAGTGGAGCAATTGGTACCGTATTCTCGTTCGCGATGCCATAATACAGCAGCACGTAATGGAATACGCCATTTATTTTTACGGTGGCCATATCGCGCAACACCATGGGTGCGTTGACCTCTGGGAACGGTGGAATAAGCAGCGTTTTGTTAGGCATTGACGAACCAGTATTACCGGTAAAGATTTCACTGGCCGGAAAGCTGAGCATATTTATAGAGCCGCTTCCCCCCGTATCGATAATCTTGATGGTATCTCCCAAGGCAACCACCGTTAAATTCATAAAAGTGGATTCATTATACGTATATGCGTACATGTTTCCTATATCGCCTTGTGCGTCCATGGCCATGAAGCAGAAAGTGTTTCCACCCTGGATAGCCAAAACATGCCCACTGGTGGTGTTTAAGGAAAACAACCTGACTGTTTCGCTGTATGCCTGCGTTGAAGATGAACAAGCATCTTCCCCACTGGTAGTTTGCGGCGTGCCTTTTAAATACATGGATAAAATAGAAGAACCCGAGAGGGTTAAATCGCCTGTTGGGTTTGGCACGGAAGCCTTCAAATTCCCCTCATTCGTATACGTCCCATGCGCATTGCGCACCAGCTTGGGAATGGTGACGATATAATCTCCGGCACTGTCTTTCTTTATTTTTAAATAATAAAAATACTTTCCATGCGCCGCCGGCGATCTCTCTTCTATATCATCTTTACTGATATACTCTCCATTGGCCAGCTTAAACGAAGGCTCCACGACAACGGATTCTTCCTCTGCGGAGGAATGGTTGCCCGTACAACCAGCAAGCAACGCTGCAACCAGTAATGGGATCAATGCAATTTTTTTCATGGTGAACTCCCGGGGAAATATAACCCCTGTTTCAATATTACTACATGGCTTGAAACTGTCCAATATTATTTGCTGGCCCCTCGATACGCCCACTACGTGGGCTACTCGATGTAAACTGTGTCAGGGCCCCCTCAAAAAGTTTAACGTCGTCAAATCTAAAGGCTTGACTCGTCTCATTGCAATATTTTTCTCTCTTTGTTAACTCAGGTTTACCATGCAGATACCTAAACATGTCCAAAGGAAAATAAGGTTTTTGTATAAAAATCTTCCACGCGATTTAATAGAACAGGATAGAGACAAATTCCATGATTTTGTGGAAAGTGCAGAACAGAATCTGCAAGGCAGCATCACGGGAAAATTCAGGACAAAAGTACGAACCACGGAAGGTCTTAAAACGCCCTCTATAAATTTCTTTAAGAACGAAATTGAATGTGACTGCGACCATCCGTCCGGGGATTCCATGTGTCTGCACGCTGCTGCTCTATTGACTGCTCTGCACGAGCGAATTGGTGAAGATCCAGAAATTCTACAAAAAAGGTTATTACCTTCCGTAGAAGAAGATATTCCTCTTTTTTTATTTCAATCTAAAAAAGGGCAAACCAAAGATCCCGAGCATGCTCAAAACAGGATCTTTCACTGTTATTATCCCAATGCGTCGTATAAAAGTGGTTTGTACCAGATTCGTGACGGAAAATTTACACCAATGAATCCGTATGATTTCAAAGAATTGCCGCCGCAACTATCAAAAGCCCTGTTCACTCTGGTTGATCCAAACAGTTTTAACTTTTTTTCCCGAGAGATTCCGCTTAGACTCTCAAAATTTTCCAGCGACATTTCAAAATATATTATCTGGCTTGTGTCATTAAAAACGGATTCTAACGGAAGAGATTTATATCCCGTTTCTTTAGCCGGAATTCTGACACCCAAACTGACTTTCAGAAATCTTTCTGCAGATAAAGAGAAAACGAAAAGTCAGGATCTAAAAGCTATCCATTCGAAAATGAGGAAAGATACCTATAAAATTGAGCAGACAATTGTCGATCCAGAAACGAATGCGGAGATTGAAGCGACGGAACTTGTGTATTTAACGGAGACTAACAAAAATAAAATTTTGCAAACCCCCAGAATTTCGCAACCTGATTCTCTCCATTTAATCGAACCAGTTGCGTCCATATATACTATTGATTATCCAATGGTAACGATAAAACCATTTTTAAAAATGAATACTCGTCTTACCTATGAAGAAATGCTGGATAACATTTCTGCACTTAAAAAAGTAGACATAGAAAACTTGGAAAATTTTCCAGAGCCGTTTAGCAATGGTCCTTACTGGGTAGCCTCACTGCGTCCCGGCATGAAAAACGATAATCCTATACTGGCTGGAACAATACATTTTGCCTATTTTGACTCTTTGCAGGAAGTAAAAGAATGGAAAGAAAAAGGATACCGTTCCAATATGCATGTTACATTCTTTGCTCCAAACGTATCGCCTTCCATTTTTTCCATTCACAACCAAGTGCTCATCCAAGGAGAAAATGGGTATTTTGCCATGCGTTCCAAATTTAGAGAAAAAAAGATTCTCTCAAAATTTCATTTATTCAGGTTTAAAAAAGCAACTGGAGAATTTGAAATTGGGACTCGATACATACGTTCCTTCCTGCAGGAAACACTACCCGCTCTGCAAAACAAAGGGCTCCTGCTTCGACTCGATACATCCATCAAAGGACTTCTCCTTCCTCAATCAAACATCTCTCTGGATTTTTCTTCGTCTGGCATTGATTGGTTTTCTGCTTCGGTACAAGGGGAAAATCTTTCCGGAGAGGAAATAGCGGCTATCGTCAATTCAAAAAAGAACCAGATAGCGGAAGACATTGCCATTCTTCCTAATGGCCGGTGGGTCAGAGTGGACGGCAAATCTCTGGAGCGACTAAAAATAAGTCTTCGGTCCTTAGGACTCCTGCTCGACGAAAATGGCAACATCGAAAATTTGAATCGTGGAGAAATAACGGCACTCTTGGCTGATTTTGACCCCGACAACATAACCAAACGCCGCAAAGAAATGCTTCTCTATAATTTTGATGTAAATGCATGGGCAGAGAATCCAACCGACAGAGAACTTCCCGCTGGTTTTTCTGCCCATTTGCGCGATTACCAGATAGCTGGATATCAGTTCCTAATGAGAATTCACGATTCTGGTTTGGGAGCTATTCTGGCAGATGATATGGGTCTCGGAAAAACCATTCAGACTCTGGCTTTTTTAGAAAGATTATTTCAGGATAAATCGAACAGTATCTTTTTGGTTGTCGTTCCTGTGGCGGCCCTGTCTGTCTGGGAACAGGAAGCAGCAAAATTTGCTCCGGAACTTCCCGTAACAATTTACCACGGAGCCAATAGAAAAATGATCAAGACGATTCCACCGGGAATTTTTTTGACCTCATATGGAATACTACGGCGCGAAATCGAAATCCTGGAAAAAGCAAAATTTACAACTGTCATTTTAGATGAAGCACAGACTCTCAAAAATCATTTAACAAAAAATGCAGAGGCGATGCGTTTCATTAAATCAAAATCTTTTTTTGCTCTCACGGGAACACCGCTCGAAAACAAACTATCCGACCTGTGGTCTCTGTACGATCTCGTGTTTCCCGGATTGCTCGGAAAACGAAAATCCTTTTTGTCAGAGTTTATAAAAGACAATCCTTTATCTATCGAAATGCTAAAGAACCGTATTCAACCATTTTTGCTGCGCAGGCTAAAATCAGAAGTTGCGTTGGAGCTGCCAGAACGAACAGAGATAAATATATTTATTCCAATGACACCGCAACAGAAAGCTTTATACGAAAAAACAAGGCGAGAAGCTTTGAATGGTTTTAAAGGCCTTGCTAGGCATGGCATATTCCGGATACTCACCTATCTCACAAAACTAAGGCGGATAGCCTGCCATCCGGATCTCGAAAACGAAAATGCTGACTACAATCTATCAGGCAAAATGAATCACTTTGCTGACATTGCCGAAGAGCTCGCTGCATCCTCTCGCGGCGTTCTCGTGTTCAGCCAGTTTACAGACGTGCTTGGATTAGCTGCCAAAATTTTACAGGAGCTCAAACTGGAATACCACTACCTGGATGGCTCTACTCCGGCGGCACAACGAAAGGCAATGACACAGGCGTTTCAATCTGGAGACCATCCTTTTTTTCTAATCAGTCTTAGAGCTGGTGGAACAGCTCTCACTCTGCACCGCGCAGACACTGTAATTCATTTAGACCCCTGGTGGAATCCAATGGCGGAGCAACAGGCGACCGACCGCGCTCACAGAATAGGACAAATAAATCCAGTAATGGTATATCGCTTGTTCTCAAAGGACTCTGTTGAAGAAAAAGTGTTATTGTTACAGGATCAAAAACGGGGTCTTTTTAATTCGCTCTTTGGGGAATCTTCTGGAGGACAGGGTTCTATAACCAAAGAGGAAATAATTGAGCTGCTAACAGCAAAGGATGAAGAAGAATAAGGCTGCGCGGAAAATGTGCTTTGCGGCACAGCTTCACAAAAATTCTGGATGAATGAAAAATGTTTTGCAGGAAACTTGGATACACGCTGTTGGCATTCTGTTGCTTATAATTTTGCTGCAACCAAATAAAACCGGCTTTGAACCTGGTCACCACGGATGGGTTACATCGCAGCACTTGGCTATTCTCCAGAACGCAAGCATCGACAATTACTTTGTTGGATACAGTGGAAGATATCTGCTTGCAGATGGCACACTGGAGCATTTTTATTTTAACAAGGCGCCGTTTCCTTTTGAAGCAATGTCCCACTACTTGTTGTGGCCGTTTAGAGACAATCTAAGTTTTTACGGATACGCCGCCGCCCAAATTTTTAATATCATATATTTTGCGACTATACTGTTTGTCTATCTTGGATTTTACACGATTTCAAAAAGCCAAATATTATCTGCGTTTCCAGCAATACTGCTGGCCTCTGGTTTTTATTGGATGGACTATAAAAATCTTGTAGAACAAAATCGCCTGGGACTTTAGCTTTCGCAATTTTGTTTTATGCAATCGCAAAGTTTGAAAAGGATGGGTCTAAAAAATTTCTTTTTTTCTGGATTTTCGTTGCCTCTCTCATGGGAGAAGCAGCTCCTTCTGTTTTTTTTATTATAACTTGGTTTCTAATTTTTAGCGTGGGAACAATCAAGAAAGATCTTTCTATTTCTGGAATAAAAAAGATTATTTTTTCTACGCAGACAGCAGCAGGATTTTTTTCTACCGCAGTTATTTTAGCCTTCCTCACATGGAATGTTTTTGGAGAATCGAAAGTGAGAAATATTCCAATGGCAGAAACAGGGATCGTTGGCAGTGCACTAAAGAGAATTGGTGCAACCGATATTTCAAAATCGGAAGAGTACTCGTATGCTAACTATATAAAGCGACAGGGGGAACGCTTGCTGCGGGCAGCCATTCCCCACGGCTTTTATGAAAACCATGCCAAAAAAGATCCCGGAATACCTGGAGCTCTATATATCCTTACTCTTTTAACGTTTGCATTCTGGCAAAGGAAAAAGATTATTCGATTTTGGAATACCCTCGAACATAAAGAAGTTTTGCTGACCTTTGCTCTATCCAGTATTGTTTACATGACGTTCATGAAAAATTTAACCATTTTTCACGACTTTACCTTTTCATACTCTATTGGATTGTACTCTCTCCTTTACTTTCTCCTGGTCGGCAGTTGCGATAAAGATTCCCATAAGAAAATTATGTTCAGTGCTGCTATAGCCATTTTTTTACTGTCTCTCATAACGCACAATATTCACCATAATCAAATTGGAAAAAAAGTGAATGCGGAAACCAATGCTGTTCAGAAACTAAAATCGTACTTACCCAAAAAAGACGCAGGCTTGTACTTTGATGGCGGAGATTTCTTTTTTTTTGATGGAGCCCCCCATGCTCCCCTGTTCTATTTTCAGGAACATATAACTGCAAAAGAACCTTTTCATTTGCAGTTCACCATTACACGTTCCAAAGAATTCCAAGAATTCAGCATTGCCGACAAAGCCCTGCCTTTCTACTTAATCCCAACGAAAAAATTTATGGAGCAAAAAAATGAACAAAGAAAATCACTTTCTAACAAAAATTATTAAACAATACTCTCTCTTGCCGGGAGCAAGACGTAAGGTTAATGTCGATTTTTCCGAGATGACTAAATCTTTAGACAGTACCAATAACACAGAAAGATTTTCCATTCGATGGCTTAGAGACAAAAAAGAAATTATCAATGCTGATTTTTGGGGATTGGCAGCAATTATAGTCGATAAAAAAAGCCGGGAAGGAGAAGAAGATCTTTTTGAGCAAACGAAAAAGCTGCAATTTCAACATTTACAATCTATCCGGGCTGGGTTTCTTAGAACGTTGGTTCCGGGTACCGCATTCCAATGCAAGGTCTGCAACAAAATCCTGTCTGCATTGGAAAACGTAGAAATATTATTACATCCCTATATTCAACTTTTTACGGGTAAATACAATATTCACTTTTTCTTTCGGGCGACTAAAAGTGTTTCAAGCAAACCGGAACTTACCGTGATCATTCCTGCCTATAACGAAGAGAAGAGAATTCCCAAAACAATTTTGGATTTAGATTATTTCTTTGGGAAAAATAAAATTTCTTATCAGCTTATCGTCGTCGATGACGGAAGTTCTGATAATACAATCAGTAAGATCCATCAACTCAAAATTAAAGCAAGCAAACAAATTATTTCTCTTGCCCAAAATATGGGCAAAGGAGCAGCCGTTCGAGAAGGCGTATTTTCTGCGATTGGAAAAAAATTGCTAATTATTGATGCCGATGGAGCAACGCCAATCAAAGAATACAAAAAACTTGCGGATGAAATGCAAGCAGGGGCAGACATTGTAATAGGCTCCCGCTACCATATCCTTTCCCGGATCGAGAAAAAACAGCCATTGGTTCGCAGAATTATCAGTCGAGCTGGAAACTACTTCATTCGCTTTCTCTTTGGATTTTCTTTTAAAGACACCCAATGTGGATTTAAGCTTCTCAACAATACCATTGCTCAAAATATTTATCGGGATGTGCGCACAAATGGTTTCGGTTTTGACGTGGAAGTTCTGGCCCTTGCTAAAGAACGGAAATTTAACGTGGTTGAAACCGCCGTTGAGTGGCATGACCAAGAAGGCAGCAAAGTAAAACCCTTAGACCCGCTCAAAGTATTGACAGAAATTGTTTGGATAGGACTTAGATCTCTTGTTTTGTTTTCTTTTGTGGGAATCATTAATACACTCATTGATTTTGGAATACATAATTTACTCATTCTTATTTTTGGTTTGCGCGATTTAACAATCCAGCTGCAATACGAGGCAGTTGCTTTTATAACAGCAAACCTTGTTTCATTTTTAATGAATAGCGGAGTAACATTTCGCGCCAAAGGAAATTATCTATCTTTCTTTGCCGTTTCTTTAGTAGCTCTTTTGTCAAGCTTGTCTGTATTTTACGCTGTTGGCCATCTTTTCAAGATTGAAACGGTAGCGGGAATAAATCTGATAAAGCTTGCTGCAGTCGCTGTCAGTTTTGTCATAAACTATTTTGGATATCGTTACATAGTGTTTCGCAATCCTTTTTAGCCTCCCATACCATGTAACCTAAAAATTCGAACGCCATCCGAAAACCTTCCCGGAAAAGAAAACGTCCTACTTCACCACTCTAAAGTAATGCCGCCACGGGGCGGGATAGCCTTCAATCGTTTTGGATGAATCGAATGGATCTAAAAACTCGGCCAGAGAATCGACGGGAGCCCAGGGTGTTCTGCGCTGTTCTTCTACAGAAAGGGGTGCAGAATAAAACAGTTCCATCTCGCGGAACTTGGATCGCTTTAACCATCTTTGCAGAGTCACGGAATCGGGCAAAAAATACATTCCGCTGCCGCCTGCATATTTACCTTCCGGAAACAGAGCCACCCCGGCGTTTCCCGGAATACCCATGCTTTCAATAATGGCAACTCCTCCCGGCTTTAATGCCCTATAGACAGCATCGAGTACGTCGAGGGGGGATCTGTGGTGGTACACAATTCCCATGAGAAGGAGAACGTCAAAAAAGACAGGAAGCTTTGGGAGGCTCTGCCAGCCAAGCAAGCCAAAGGCCGCATTCTCTTCTGCCGCAAAATAGTTTAAGAGCTCAAACATATAGTAAAAGCGGGGAACGGGATCAAAGGCAAATACGGCGGCGGGACGATGATGCAATGCACGAAAAACAAAATATCCATTATTGGAGCCAATGTCCCCGATAATTTTTCCTTCCAGAGAAGGCAGCATCGGCAGAATTCTGTCCCATTTATAATCGCTGCGCCATTCTGCGTCTATCTCCGTTCCAAAAAGGCGGAACGGTCCCTTCCTCCAGGGCCGAAAAACTTCTAATGAGGACATTAGAGATTGTCTTTGATTATCGGTTATATCTTCGGGACATCCTATTACAATTTCAGCACCGGAATAATCTCCGCAAGCGGCTTTAACAGCAGGTAAAGACTGCACAGCCTCCCGGAAACGGGATTGCAGCGGGGAACGAGCATTCGCATCCGCAGCAGCAAGGGTCCGGGCAATAGGGTCGGGAACCTCCCGAAAGCGGCCAAGCAGAGAGAGAAAATTATCCATGCTCTTTAATGGCTACCATGCCGCTAAAATTATACCATTTAATAAATACAGACTGGCGCGAAAATCCGGCCTTTTGCAGCAATTCCCGGTTTTCATCGAGGCGGTATGGTATCAAAACGTTTTCCAGACTTTCGCGCTTCTGAGAAATCTCGAGATCCGAATATCCGTTGCGGCGCTTAAAGTCATAGTAATATTCCACAAACAGGCGGGAAAAAAGAGAATCTTCTTCCAGAACTTTTTCGGCAAATATCAAAACTCCACCTGGTTTGAGAGCATCGAACAGTTTCTCGACCAGTGGCGTGCGCGACATGGGGCGAACAAACTGAAATGTAAAGCCAGCAAAAATGACCGAAGCATCGCTGTAGTGGCAGTCGAGAATATCCTTTTCGAGAAACCGCGCAGACTGGCCATCCTTTAATCCAAAATCGCGGCCAAGGGATTTTTCTATCATGGCGGGGGAATTATCGATGCCGGCATACTCAAAAGGACGGTCCCCCATAACGTGGGAAAATGCTTCGAGCACATTGCCGGTAGAAGAACCAAGATCATACAATACAGAACCGGGCAGATAAAAGGTTTTTGCCATCTCTGCCACCATGCGCACAATCTCGCGGTAAAATGGCACAGAACGATCGAGCATGTCTTCAAAGACCTCGGACACTTCCCGGCTGAAATTAAAATCGGAGGACCCAACGCCGGGGCGGGCAAATACTTCGTCTCGCAGCATAATCAACCCATAGGATACAAAACAGAATTTGTTATTTCGTCAATCTTTTTCAGGATGGCAGATGGAATTTCAAGTGCGGCGGCGGGAATCATCTCCGAAAGCTGCTGAACACTGTTTGCTCCAACCAGAGTAGATGCGGTAAATGCATTCTGGCGGCTCCAAGCAAGAGACAAAACTCCAACACTCACGCCAAGTTCCTCTGCCAAGGCCATGAGCTGGCGAACTGTCTCGAGAGTTTTCTCGTTCAAAAACCGATGAGCCATTTTGCGCTGCCGCTCACCATCGTCCGATAAATACTTTGTAAAACGGGCATTTTCGGGGCGACCCGTATTGTACTTCCCAGTCGCAACACCGCCAGCCAAAGGAGAATACGCAAGTAAAGACACTTCCTCTTTTTTTGAGACAAAAGCTAATTCGTCCTCATAACGACGATTCAAAATACCGTAATTATTCTGAATCGATTCAAAACGCAGAGTCCCGCGCTTTTCCGCCGTCCAGAGACTTTTCGTTAAGCCGTAGGCGGTATCGTTAGAAGTCCCCGCTATCCGGATTTTCCCTTCTTTCTTAAGTTCCTCGAGAGCGTCAAGCGTCTCGGAATATTCATGCGAAGGGTCGGGCCAGTGGATCTGGTACAAATCTATGTAGTCCGTACCGAGGCGACGCAAAGAACCCTCGATGGCAATGCGGATATGGTGGCGGTCGAGAGAAGTTATCCCGGATCGAACGGGCGGCTTAAACCAGCCGTGGCCGGGCCCAGCTACCTTGCTTGCAAGAATTATTTTGTCTCTCGATCTGGTTTTAAGCCACTCGCCAATCCATTCCTCTGTTCGGTGCACATACGCCTCGCGCGGCGGGACAGGATAAATCTCTGCAGTATCAAAAAAATCAATTCCGTGATCGAGAGCGTAATCCATGATGCGAAAGGATTCATCTTTTTCAGAGCTTGAACCAAAGGTCATGGTCCCAAGTCCTATTTCCGACACGACAATTCCGCTTTTTCCGATTCTTCGCTTTTTCATCTCTTCACTTTTATTTGTAGAGGCTGTGTGCAAACTAAAAAAGGGTGCCCTACCCGGGCGGGGATTTACTCCTGAAGAGAATTATTCTTTCCAGAGTATCAACAGTTATAGTATTCTGCTTGGAAACAATGGGATTCATTTCTATCATCTGTGGCTGTTCCAGATACCCTAACGACTTGAACTGAGCGAAGTAACTTCGTCGCCGCTCAGTCAGAGCCGAGGGGCAGCAGATTCCCCGCCAAGCCCCCATTTTGCATTATGTCTCATCGCGAAAAGCGAACTGGCACCCGCCGTTTCAGGATAAAACAATATTAATACTTGTCAAGCGCTATCTTCGCTCCATTTTATATTATGTCTCATACTCAAGGG
>DYPL01000113.1 GCA_020719945.1 Turneriella parva | reverse complement strand
CTCAGGCGGAGGAGCTTGGATCCGTGGTAAGCTTTTTTCGCCTTAACGGGTAGCAAAAAAGTGTAAAACCCAAAGACATACCTGACAGCGGGTGCAAAATCAGGCTGGCTCCAATGGATAGATAGCTTTGTGCGGGGTCAAGTACTTCGTCCCTTTCTCCTTGTTTTTGTATTTTGCACCTCAATACCGGAGAAGGGACTTTACTTTTCAGGAAAAATTCCCTGAAAATCTGTCAGATATGTCTCCGGGTTGCATAACTCGTCGTAAAATATTGATTGACGGCGGGTCTGCTTCTTTCAGTCGTACCTTAGAAACAGTTAATTACCGGGATGTAGCGCAGTGGTAGCGCATCTGCTTTGGGAGCAGAGGGTCGTTGGTTCAAATCCAATCATCCCGAATACCCTTCCGCATGTGGGGGAAAGCATCCCTTATCAGCAGATTCTATCCGCGAAGGGAAAAGCGCCAGTAGCTCAGCTGGATAGAGCACCGCCCTTCTAAGGCGATGGTCAGAGGTTCGACTCCTCTCTGGCGCAAACCGAAAGGTAATGGTGGACGTAGCTCAGTCGGTAGAGCTCAAGTTTGTGGCACTTGCGGTCGCGGGTTCGATCCCCGTCGTCCACCCAAGCGAGCGTGGTGAAATTGGTAGACACGCCAGATTTAGGTTCTGGTGCCCATGGTGTGGGGGTTCAAGTCCCTCCGCTCGCAACTAAGAAAAAAGTTTGACGGTCTAAGTCAAAATTCTTTTCTGGAATGTAACGCGGGAATAGCTCAGTGGTAGAGCACCTCCTTGCCAAGGAGGGGGTCGCGGGTTCAAGTCCCGTTTCCCGCTCATAGCGCGTTTAACAGGAAAGAAAGCAATGCGGTTTCTTTATTTTGTTTTCGTATTGTTTTCTTTTTTTTCCTGTAGCAGGTCTCCCAAACAGTTTGACTTTAGTCTTCCTGTTTCTTCTTTGCCCGGGAGCCGTGATCCCGTTCAGATGGTGGACGAGGCCTCCGCCATTTACTCCGGCTTTGCCATGCGCGGCCTGTATAAAACGGATGTGACCGGCCGCATTGTTCCCCATATTGCCTCTGCAAAACTTACCGCGAGGGGATTTGTTTTCCAGACTGCCTTGTGCCCTGTATTTTTTACCGACGGCAGCCCTGTTGCTCCTACGGATGTTCTGTATTCTCTGCGGCGCTTGCAACAGTCTGGCAGGCAGTCCTGGATTTTGGATGGTGTGCAATCCATACGCTCTGCTGGCGACCAAATCGAGTTTGTTACAAACGGCACTATTTCACCCGAATCTTTAATGGCAAGGCTGACTCTTCCTGCAGCCGCCATCTATGACCAGCAAAGTCACTCCGCTGGAGAATTTATCTTCAGCGCCCCCTTTCGCGAGATCCGGCGAAGCAGCGACGGCATAGTTTTGGAGCACCGGTCTGGAAAAACGGTTCAGCTTGCTTTGCACGCTTCACCCGCATCTGCCTACTTTGCTATGAGAAGAGGTATTGTTACAGTGTATATCCCGAAGGGAGCTTTTCGCAGAATGCCTGTAGATTCGCGGTACACCTTTCAAGGACACACGGGTGAGACCGTTCTCTATGCTGCCATAGTGTCGGGTAATCATGCCTGCTTATCTCAAAGAGAGTTTCGAATGGGGTTACAGCATGTATATCCCACCGACGAACTTTTTGCCAATACGTTTCAGAACAGCTATGTAATGGCAGAGTTTCCCGTTCCCGCCAGTTATAAGGGCTCTATTAAGGTCTCCAAAGGGTCCCTGCCTGTAGCCTCCCGTGCATTGCCTGCCTGCAGAGAGACAATCGATTTGTTTACGACGACGGACCGGGACAGGCAGGCGATAGCCCGCGTTCTGCAAGATAAACTTGCGAGGGAGAATATACCCGCGAGAATCCGGATTCTCGATTTTCAAGCTCTCAAAAAGAGCAACGCTGCAGGTCTTCCGGGAATCTATTTTTTGAAATGGGTGAGTGATTATCCCCACCCAGAAAATTTTCTCGTTCCGTTGTTTCATTCTAGGCAGGCCGGTGGCGGTGGCAACCGATCTCATTTTCGCAGTACCCGAATGGACGCCCTGTTAGAAGAGTATGCCCGCACGGGCAATGTATCTCTGTTTGTACCAATGCAGCGCATTCTGCAGGAGGAAACTCCATGGCTGTTTACAGCCCATGAAATGCAGTCCGTGTATCGTCTGCGAGAATTTCCAGTGCAGATTCCCGTGCTGCCGAATGGCTGGGGAGAGGCAGTGGATAGTCTGTGGAGGTAAGTAATACGCGTTATGTAAATACGCTCTGGTCGCGACGCAGCTTAATGACGAAGTTGCCTTCA
>DYPL01000011.1:16137-52281 GCA_020719945.1 Turneriella parva | reverse complement strand
TTTCAAGCAAAATCCTTCAATAATCTGTCAGATATGTCTCCGGGTTGCATAAAATTCTCACAGAATTTACTTGACTCACCTGCAACAAAGCGGAATCTGCAAAACAGCATATGGAAATATCTATTCAGCAGCTGACAAAGGAAGAAGTCAAAAACCGCAAGGTACACTCCTGGCCCGTTTGGAGCAAACAAAAATCCATATTCCCGTGGACATACGATTCCACCGAGGAATGTTATATCATCAGCGGGAGCGTTACCGTACATGCCGGCGGAATGGCGCACCACATCAAGGCCGGTGATTTTGTTATTTTTCCCGCTGGATTAAGCTGCGAATGGGAAATACACGAAGACCTCCGCAAACACTATAATTTTCCCGGATAAGCTATGACCATCACAGAGAGATTTCCCCTGCCAATTTCGCTGATTGACGCTCATGGAAATGCTCTCATTTTTACGGAAACCCTCATCGCCAATCTGGGAATCGCAAAACCAGATTGGCCGGCGGCTGTAACCGAATCCTTTCCCTTATCAATACAGGAAGAAATAGAATCCCTGCGCCAAGAGGGAGTTCATTCCGAGCAGAAAAACTTTTCTCGTTATATACATTTTCAGGACAAAACATTTCTTCTTTGCCTTGCTTTTGCCGATGCGCAACGCAGCAGTTTCTACGTATCTCTTCACCCGATTACTCTTCCCTCTACTGATAAAAAAATTCTGAGCCATCTTGCCAGTCTGGAAAAGGCCCAGAAAATGTCTTCCATTGGCCACTGGGAGTTTGATCATCGCGAAAATTCCTTATTCTGGTCTGACCAGGTATACCGCATTTTTGGTTTAAAGCGGCAGCAGTTTGCTGCCACCTACGAAGCGTTTCTGGAATATGTTCATGAGAACGACAGAGTTCTGGTAGATAAAGCCTATACAGACTCCATCAAAAACAGATTTTCTTGCAACATTGAACACAGAATTGTGAACGCCCAAGGTGAGCTTCGCTATGTAAAAGAATACTGCGAGCACACCTTTGACGAAGATGGCAATGTCCTGCGTTCCATTGGCACCGTTCTCGATATTTCTGATTTTGTTGAGGCGCAGCGAAAACTCCTTATTGCCAATAAAGTTTTCGAGAGTGTTACCAGCTCTATCCTTATCACCGACGAAAACCAGGTCATTCTTCAGGTCAACGAAGGGTTTACCCGCATGACACAGTACCTGCCTTCTGAAGCCATCGGCAAAACCCCGCGCATGCTGCAATCGGGATGGCAGAGCTCCGATTTTTACGCCGATATGTGGTCCAGCATCAGCGAAAAGGGCTTTTGGCGTAGCGAAATATGGGACCGAAAAAAAGACGGGACCATCTATGCCTGCGACTTATCGATCAATGCCATCAAAAACGAAAAAGGCGTCATTACTCAGTATCTGGCCATCTCAAGCGATATCACGGAACAAAAGAACCAGGAAAAGCGAATCCACGAGATGGCGTTTTACGATTTTCTTACCGGCCTGCCAAACCGAACTCTGTTCCAGGAGAGGATTGAGCAGCGCATTGTCGCTGCCAAATACCTCCCAAACTCCTTCGCCGTATTTTTTATAGATCTCGACAATTTTAAGTATATGAACGACTCCCTTGGGCATAAGACGGGAGACGAATATCTCAAAATTATTGGACAAAAACTGCGCCACAGGCTGAGCGAATCGGACATGATTGCCCGGGTGGGTGGAGACGAATTTCTGATTTGTCTAGAGTCCGTAGCAACCGAAGCCGAGGCCGTATTGCTCGCATTGCGCATCATTGAAACCACAGCAGAGCCAGTTCTAATTGCCAATCACGCACTGGTCACGGGTGCCTCCATAGGGATCACTCTGTATCCGAAAGATGGAGAGACCTCCGAGCAGCTCATTCGAGGAGCCGACTCCGCCATGTTTTACGCCAAAAAGTCTGGCAAAAACAATTATCAGTTTTTTTCTTCCGAGATGCACGATAAAGCGCGCGTCAGGCTGGAATACGAATCGCGCCTGCGCAACGCAATCCGAAACGGAGAATTGTACGTTGCCTATCAGCCTAAAATAAACATTCAAAACAACAAAATCGAAGGAATGGAAGCCCTGTTGCGCTGGAACAACCCTGTTTTGGGCAATGTGCCACCCATGCTCTTTATCGGCATTGCTGAAGAAACCGGTGCGATTATTGAGATTGGCCAGTGGGTTCTGCAAAAGGCTGTTTCGGATACCGCAATTCTACACCGTAATCACCCCGAACTGGTCGTTTCTGTCAATGTATCTGTCAATGAACTCCTGACCAAAGACTATTTACCCAGAATTAAAAATCTGTTGAAAAGCACGGGTTACCCACCAGAAAAACTGGAAATTGAAATTACAGAAACGCTCATCATGGAGAACATGAATACAATCGTTCCTAAACTCCAGGAACTTCGCAATCTCGGCGTAAAAATTTCCATCGATGATTTTGGAACCGGGTACTCATCCATGAGTAAACTAAAGTCCCTTCCCATCAATACTTTAAAAATAGACCGGGAATTTATTCGCGACATTGAAAACAACCAAGAGGACAGAGCCATAACGGCTGCCATTGTACGGCTTGCCGAGTCGCTCGACATGTGCTGTATTGCCGAAGGAGCCGAAAACAGCGAGCAGATAGCCATACTTAAAGAGGCAAAATGTTCATCGGTTCAGGGCTTTTTTTACTCCAAACCCCTCCCCTATGAAGAATTCCGGGCCTATATCGAGAATTTTACGTCAAACGGATGACTCAAATCGCTTGACACCCTGTTTCTTTTCCGGATTGTGGACAATCTATCCTTCAGGGGGGGACCAACATGGCTGAAATATTTTTTGCAATCATCATTCTCATCTACTTTGTCGACATCGTCTTTTTGTTTTATTACGGCGTACACACGTATGCCATGGTGCATCTTTATTTCAAGAACAGAGATTCGGCCAAAACCAACCCGGAGCAACTCGAAGTCCTCACGAAAAAAATGGGCAAATGGCCGTTGGTTACCGTGCAGCTTCCCATGTTCAACGAATACTACGTGGTCGAGCGCCTTATTGATTCTACCATAGCCATAGATTATCCCAAAAACAGGCTGGAGATCCAGGTGGTAGACGACTCCACCGACGAAACCCAGGAACTTGCAAAATCCAAGGTGGCAGAATACAAGGCAAAAGGCTACAATATTAAATACGTCCACCGGATTAACCGCCAGGGCCATAAAGCCGGCGCATTGCGCGAAGCCATGGAAAAAGCTAAAGGTGAATTTATCGCTATCTTCGATGCTGACTTTATTCCGGCTCCCGATTTTCTCCGCAAAACCGTTCCCTACTTTTACGAGTCACCTAAAATCGGAATGGTACAAACCCGCTGGGGCCATATCAACGCAGATTACTCCCTGCTCACCAAGGCCCAGTCAATAGGCATTGACGGACACTTTATTATTGAACAGGTTGCCCGCAATGGCGAACTCTGGATGAACTTTAACGGCACCGCCGGGATCTGGCGCCGTGAAACCATTTACGATGCCGGAAACTGGGAATCTGACACTCTCACGGAAGATTTTGACCTCTCTTACCGCGCCGAACTCAAAGGCTGGAAATTCAAATATCTTTCTGACATTGTGAATCCGGCAGAGCTTCCCGCCACGGTCCCCGCATACAAAAGCCAGCAGTTCCGCTGGTGCAAGGGTTCACTGCAAACAGCGGTAAAGCTTACCCCCCGCATTCTCCAGGCAGATATTCCGTGGAAAGTAAAGGCAGAGGCTTTTACGCACATGACCAACTATTCTGTACATCCTCTGATGATTCTGAATATTCTGACGACCCTGCCCCTGCTGCTATTCCAGAACAGATTTGAATCTGTCTCTCTGCCCATTCTGTTTTTTATTGCCGTTATTCTCTCTGTGGGAACATTCGGGCCGCTCAGCATGTATGTCGTTTCCATGAGAGAGCTGCATCCTAAAGACTGGTACCGCCGCCTTTTCTGGCTGCCATTCCTGATGATGATCGGAACAGGCATTGCCGTTAACAATACGCGCGCCTGGATAGAAGCTCTGATTGGCAAACAGTCTGCCTTTATTCGCACCCCAAAACTCAAAATTGAAACAGGCAAAGACAAAGTAGTTCAGCGCAAAAAATACACCGCCGTCAAGGTAGATAAATGGGTATTCGCAGAACTCGGCCTTGCCGCTTATCTTGGAATCACAATGATCGTTGCCGCAGAAACTGGCAAGGCATTCGTTATTCCCTTTCTGGCAATTTATGCCGCCGGCTTTTTATATGTAAGCTTTTTCACGCTGTTTGATAACCTGAGACAACACCTCGCAAACCGCCGTGAATCTGCCCACGTACAGCACAAGGTTTAATTTTAAGGAGACAACCATGATTCACCCACTGTTAGACAAACTTCACCTCCAGACAATCACCCGCGAACAAAACTTTTCGGTGGGCGATACAGTACGCGTTCACTACAAAATTATTGAAGGGAACAAAGAGCGCATTCAGATTTTTGAAGGTCTCGTAATTGCCGTACAAAACCAGGGCGCTGGTCGCACGTTTACCGTTCGCCGCGTAAGCTACGATGTAGGCGTAGAAAGAATTTTCCCGCTGTACAGCCCCAACATTGCACAAATAGAAAAAGTACGCAGCGCGAGAATTCGCCGTGCCAAGCTGTACTTTATCCGCGACAAAGTGGGCAAAGATGGCCGCCTCAAAGAACTCAAAAAGAAACCGGCCCGCGATAGCATGTTTGCACGCGCAGAATCTTACCGCTCTGAACTTGCCAAAGCTGCACCTGCTCCCGTTGTAGAAGCAGAACCAGCGGCAGAAACAGAAACAGCAGAAGCATAATTGCTCGCTGCCGAAAAAGAACTGTTGCAGAGGCTCGCGCCGCAGGGCGGGGGCCTTTTGTTTTTAGACGAAGCCGGACGCGGACCTTTTTTTGGCCCTGTAACGGTTGCCGCAGTATTCCTCGATTTCCGAAAGCTTGAAGAATGTGAAAAGCTGGACTACCTATCCCAGATTGGTGATTCCAAAAAAACAAAACTGAAACAACGGCAAATTCTGTTCCAAAAGATCAAACGGGATTGTATTGCTCATCCCACGCATATATCGGTCGGCTTTATTGAACGCCATGGAATCCAGGCTGCCATTGAGTACGCTTTTGCGCGCCTGTACCGCCGCTTTACCCGCACGGGATACAACATTCATGCTCTCGTTGGCGATGGCAATTATCGCTTTCAATTTAAGGCTCCGTACATCCATTCCCCGATTCCTCCTCTCACGAGCATAATCAAGGGTGACGAAACTGTTAAGGCAATTTCTGCCGCATCTATTATCGCAAAGGTAAGCCGGGATAATTTAATGCAAATTGCTGCTGCACGATTTCCTCTCTATGGCTTACACAGCAATATGGGATATGGCACGGCAAAGCATCGCGAAGCGATAGCACTGCACGGGCCCACATTCCTGCACCGAAAATCATTTTTGAAGAAGATGTTGTAGAGCGCGCTCTGACTCTTTTTGCTGGAAACTCAGTCTTTCTCTTCAATTGTGGTATATGCGCGAAAAAGCTCCCCGCTACATATACATTTCTGACGACAACCGGGAGCAGGTCATTCGCATCCTGAAAAAACTGATTTTTCAGCGTCGAACAAAGTGGCTCTCCGCCCTCATCTCCAGTATTTTTCCGGCAAGCTTGGCCCTATTGTGGCCCGTTTTTTCGGAACATGAGCAGGAAATTATTCTGGGAGAAATGTCTTCGGAACAATCTGCTCTCTTTTTAACCGAACTCGATGACGATGACCGCAGCGAAATTTTCAAATCTAAAAATACACAATGGATTTTAGATCGACTCGAAGAACTCGACTCCGATGATATTGTAGACATATTAAAAAGTCTTAATGAACAAGAGGCGAATTTTATTATCCGCAAATTTGATAAAGAGTATTCGGAAAAAATTAAGAAGCTTCTGAATTACAAAGAGGGAACTGCGGGTTCTCTCATGACGACTGACTTTCTGGCTGTTCGTGAAAACGCGAAGCTGGAGACTATTATTCGACAGTTCAGGCGGGCTATAGAAACCGAGAAACTTGACGACATTCATTTTGTCTATGTTGTAGACAAACAGTTTAAGCTTACAGGATATATTCCCCTTCGCGTTCTGATCTTGCAACCCCCGGATAAAACAGCCTTTGAAGTGATGAAGCCGCCGATTGTGACTGTTACTCCGGATATTGACCAAGAAGAGGTTGGTCGTATTTTCCGGGATTACGACCTTATTACCCTGCCCGTCGTGAATGAGGATGACACCATGCTCGGTCGCATTACAATCGACGACGTTGTCGATGTTCTCTCTGACGAAGCGTCGGAAGACCTGCTCCATCTTGGTGGTGTACATGGCGACGAAGACGTAACGACTCCTGCCCTTACTTCGGTGCGGCGCCGCATGCCGTGGCTCGCCATCAATTTATCCATGCAGGCTTTATCTGCCTGGATTGTTACCTTTTTTGAACCTGCTCTTTCTTCTTTTGTTCTGCTGGCTCCTCTTATGACCATTGTATCTGGCCAGGGCGGCAATACTGCGGTTCAATCTATTTCAGTTATTGTACGATCACTGGCTACGGGAACGCTGCAGTATACAAATGTCTTCCACACTGTTCTGCGCCAGGCTTTGATTGGCGGCATTGCAGGAATTCTAAATGGTATTTTTATAGGCATATTGGTTTATCTTTACAAAGGAAGTATAGTTTTATCGCTTGTACTGTTTTCTGCCATGACTGCGAACATGCTGTTAGCCGGGTTTGCCGGCACTCTTGTTCCTCTTACGCTTAAAAAAATGAAAATTGATCCCGCGCTTGCCTCTGGACCTCTTGTCACCACAATGACAGATATTTTTGGGTTTACGTCATTTCTCGGTCTTGCAACCCTCTTACTGCAATATATTGCTGTTTGACCTATGTAAAAGTAAGCTTGGTTCCATTTATGAGTATACTGAACACCATTATTGAAAGAAAAAAAGAAAGTCTGCCCAGGCCAGGCAGCATTCCGCGCGATCTGCCTAAAGCTGCTCCCGGCGTTGTCGAAAAACTCCGCCGCAAAAACAATGGCGCATCGCTGATTGCAGAAATAAAGCGCCGTTCGCCTTCGCGCGGATCCCTGAGGCCAACGCTCTCTATTTCTGAAGGAATTGATTTATACAATCCTTTTGCCTCTGCCATTTCTATTCTCACGGAAGAAAATTATTTTGGCGGGTCCCTATCCGATCTGCAACAGGCTTCTACCCTGACTCAAATTCCTCTCCTCCGCAAGGATTTTATCACAATCCCTGAACAGGTTTTAGAAGCCCGGCAGGCCGGGGCATCGCTGTATCTTTTGATAGTGGCCGCCCTCGATTATAAACAGATGCATGAACTGCTTGCCGTTGGTAAAGAATACGGAATGCCTGCCCTCATAGAAGTACACAACGAAAAAGAACTCGAAGCGGCTCTGCGCCACGATATTGAAATTCTGGGAGTCAATAACCGCAATCTCCACGATCTCTCCATAGATCTTTCCACTACCCGCCGACTTCTCGATGCTGTACCCGCCGATCTTCGCCAAAAGCTGGTCACCGTTGCTGAATCTGGCATTTCCCGCCGGAGCGATCTTGATCTACTGCCACCCGATATCGACGCGCTGCTGATCGGAACCGCTTTCATGGAATCCGACGATCCTGTTTCCAAGCTGCGGGAGCTGACCGGTCGATGATTCGATTCTTGTCGCTATTCTTTATACTGGCCATGGCTCTGCTGCCGGTGGCCACCGGATGGCGCGACGATTACCTCTGGCTGGCGGCCCGCGACAAAGCCTTTGCTCTCGACTTTCTTTTCCATGAGTTTCGCCTTGCCTCGCTGACCGACTGGAAAGCCCACCCTTTTTTTCCAACCGGGCTGTGGATGTTTGCCGTTCCTTTTCCAAAAATATTTTGGTCCGCCATGTTATCAGTTGTTTTAGCGTTGGCGCGTCGCAGGGAATGGTGGATAACCGCCGCTCTCCTGTCTCCCTTTTTTGCTCTGCAAGGCGGCGAATTTTCTTTTTTAACAGTTCTCTTCTTTTTGTCTCTTGTAATTCAACAAAAGAATTCACCTGCTGGCATTGGGGCTGGCCTTCTATTCTCTGCTATTGCGCCTGCCGTATCCCTCCCGCTTCTGTTTTCTGGTGTATTCAACGGCGGCAAACAGAATTATGCTGCTCTGTTATTTCCCGTTGCGGCCCTGCTTGCCATGCTGGTGGTAGCACCGGGTCTTTTTGCCCTGCTCGATTTATTTTTATTGATGGAAATCCGGCGCGACGTTTATGCGCGCAGCTTCTTTGACATGATACAGCTTTCGCATCCGCTCATTCTCGCAGCGGGTGGTATTCTCGCGGTATCATCGCTGGCACTGATGTTCATGGCACAAAAATGGGCACGGTGGCTGTGGTGGTCTTTGGCGATGGGACTACTGGCGATGGCTGGTGGCGAACTGATATTTTTGTTTTTGGGCTACCTACCGTATGCCCTGTTTTCCTTGGAATCAAAAAACCGCCGCCTTGTGTTCGCTTCGGGCGTTCTCGTACCACTTCTCCTGCCCTTTCTTGCCCTGCACATTTCCATGCGGCCTTCGCTTAAAACAGAACTCGTGATTGCCGACACGGCGCGATTTCCAGCGGGCGATGATTTTCGTTTTTTCTCTGCCCGCAATGCTGATTTTGTTTTGCCAGCCAACCTGCGACTGGTTCCCGAGATGGCCCGGAATCTGATGGCAATGAAAAACGTATCGCTGCCGGGCTATTCGGACAGGCTGAGAGAGTATCTCAAAAAAGAGGCGGAACTCTCTGAATTAAGACTTATATATACAGGTAGCTTTAAGACTTTTACTATTATACAAAACGATGGTACACCGGTTCGAAAAGAGGAACCACCGTTTTCGCGTGCGCGCTTATGGCTGGAATATCTTGAAAAGAGCGGTGCAACGGGATTTGTTACAGATTATGGAACGAGACCCGCTTTTTTCCCTTAAAGCAGACCCGGGATTTTTCTTCGTCTCGATCTATTTCAAGATCATCTAAAAGTTTTGTCATTACCAGTACGCCGCGCATGAGCGAAACATCTTCCGAGAATTTTCCGCGATCGATTTCTTCCTGAAGAGTTCCCCCGCGCAGGCTGTTTATTATGGATATATAGCATTCGTTATTTTCTACTGTCTGCCGTACTGCAAATAATGTATCACCGGAATATTTTACCGCGTTTTCGGTTGCTTCGGTAATGGAAATAATGAGGTCTTCGAGATCCTTTTCTGAAACTTTCCTGTACTGGCAGAAATTAGCAATGCGGGAGCGAACATACTGCAGCGGATTGAGCTCCAGCCATGTTCCCGCAAAGAAGGTTTCTACGTTATGGTCTGCCAGCGTTGTTTCGGCAAGATCGTGCCAGCGGTATTCATTGTAAGGAGGTACCTGAATGACCCGCCCCGATTCCACAAATTTCTTGAGAATGATCTCGGTTTCTTCTCTGTTGACAGAGCGAAACACGTCGGCATTGGTCCCATAGTAGTGAGATATGTCGTACAAATACTGATCGTGAAAATCGCTGAGAGGACCCGGCAGAGGATTTTCGATGATACGCGCTACGAGCTCTAACCAGTTATGCATTGTGGCTGCATCGCCGTGAACGCCCTTTTTCATGAGCAATTCAAGAATTTCTGAGCTGTCCCGTTTCATGGCCATCCTCGTTGCCGCTTTGCAGCGCTCCGGTCAATTAAAAAAAAGAGGGAGAAGATGCCGTTGCGTGCAGCTTTTGCGGAATAGGACCTGCTCTGTAAGATAGTCTCCCCGCGTGAACGGCTGCCTTCATTGCTTTGGCCATAAGAACGGGATCGCCGGCTCCCGCAATGGCCGAATTCATGAGAACGGCATCGAGCCCCATTTCCATCGCGCGCGACGCATCGGAGGGGACACCTACCCCAGCATCGAGAATAATGGGAACGCGATGATTGACAAGCTCTTTTAGAAGAAGAATATTTCCCGGATTGGCAATGCCCCGGCCCGATCCAATCGGTGAACCGCCAGGCATTACCGCATCGGCTCCTGCACGAACTAGTTTATCCGCTACTACGGGATCGTCGCTGGTATAGACCATCAGAAACAATGTATCGCTGCTGTATTTTTCGCGTATCAATTCTACAGCGCGCAATGTCCCTACAGGATCTGGAAGAAGAGTAAAGGCGTCTCCCATTACTTCTATTTTAAGAAATCGCATACCAAGAGACACGGCAATGTCTGCAATTTTTAGCGCCTCCTTTCCGGAATGCGCTCCCGCCGTATTTGGTAAAAGTGTAATGCGGCTTTGGTTTATGTAATCGATAATGGATTTTAATCCCTTGCCCGAAAGTGGAATTTTACGAAGAGCGACGGTTACCATTTGCGTTCCCGACTCCTCGTGGGATTTTTTCATGGTTTCGAGATCCGGATATTTCCCGGTGCCGACAATCAGCCTGCACTGCAATTCTAATGGCCCGAGTTGTAAGGAGTCCTGCATGGCGCAGTTTTTAATTTTAATCACCTCCGTAAATAAATTACTTGCCGGGCCAGAATGCATTCCTATTCTGTAATTCTCCAATGAGGCTAATCTATGATTTTTGACTGGATACACTCACTTTTTTCAAACGATATGGGCATTGACTTGGGTACCGCGAATACCCTGGTTTACGTTAAGGGACAGGGAATTGTTTTATCAGAACCCTCTGTTGTTGCCGTAAATGCAAGCACTGGCAAAGTTCTCGCAGTCGGCCAAGAAGCTAAAAGAATGCTCGGACGAACTCCTGGCGAGATTGTAGCTATACGTCCCATGAAAGACGGTGTAATAGCAGATTTCGAAACAGTCGAAAAAATGATCCGTTATTTTATTAACAAGGTTCACAGCCAGCGACCTCTAGTAAAACCACGCATCGTCATTGGAGTTCCATCTGGTATCACTGAAGTAGAGCGTCGCGCAGTTCGCGAATCAGCTGAACAGGCAGGTGCCCGCGATGTCTACATGATAGAAGAGGCAATGGCTGCTGCCATTGGCGCCAATATTCCCATAAACGAACCTGCCGGTAACATGATTATCGATATTGGAGGGGGAACTACCGAGATTGCCGTTATCTCTCTTGGCGGTATGGTAATTGCGGAATCCATTCGCGTGGGTGGAGACGAATTCGATGAAGCCATCATCAAGCATCTTAGAACCCAGTACAACCTGATCATCGGGGAACGCACAGCGGAAGAGGTCAAAATGGCCATTGGCAACGCCTTCCCGGAAAAATCGGTAGAAAGCCATGAACTCAAAGGCCGCGATGCTGCATCGGGTCTGCCGAGAACTGTCGTCATTGATTCCAACGAAGTGCGCAAGGCCCTCAAGGAACCCATTGATGCCATTCTCGAGGGAACCATACACGTTCTTGAAAAGACTCCGCCCGAACTCTCCGCCGACATCGTAGAGCGCGGTATCGTAATGACGGGTGGCGGTTCCCTTCTCAAGGGTCTCGATAAGTTTATTTCCAAAGAAACGGGCGTTCCCGTAATACGGGCCGAAAACCCGCTCAATTCAGTTGTACTTGGTACAGGGAAATATCTCGAAGAGCTAAAATTTATTGAACAGTCCCGCTGAGTGATGTCCCATGCTTTCTTATCTTTTTCGGCATAAGAGCGGCGCTTCTCTCACATTTATTATTCTGTTCAGTCTAAGCTCCCTGATCTGGCAATCCAACATTATTGCCCAGGCGGGAGCCCGCACTATCATAATTCTCGATTTCTTTACAGAAACGTTCCACTCTCTTGGAACGGCATTCACCAGATTCTTTGACAGCTACCGCAGCTACTCCGCCCTCCAGAACGAAAGAGACGCCTTGCGATCCCAGCTCCAGAGCGCTCTCACGGCCCATATTGAACTGAAGCGCTTAGAAAGAGAGAACGAGAGCATGCGGCAACTTCTCAGCATGCCTGCAGCCTCCTCCTCTGCTCTCGTCGCTGCCGAGGTGATCTCCCAGGATCCCGACAACTGGTTTAGAACAATCATTATCAATAAAGGCTCAAAGCATGGGCTCGCTCCGTATATGCCCGTTCTCGCCGTGCAAACCATACCTCCGGAAAAAGAAGGCGATCAGCCGCGCGTGGTGTACGGTGTTGTCGGAAAAATAATCCAAGTAAATCCTTATTCTGCCCGCATTCTGCCCATTCTCGATCAGTTTTCTCGAATCGGAATTATGCTGGAAAAAAGCGGACACTGGGGCCTGTTGATTGGCAGAAACCCGCAAAGCCGGTATCCCATTCTCAAATACATTAGCCTGAACGTTCTGCTCCAGAAGGGGGACATGGTTATCACCTCTGGCGGGGATGGCATTTTCCCCAAGGGCCTGCCCGTGGGAATACTGCGCAAGGAAATTTCACGCCAGGGAACGTTTCAAACCGCCGAGCTGGAGCCTTCCATCGATTTTAAAAAACTCAACTACGTACTCGTCATGCAGAAAGAACCAGATACCTCACTCTCTGAATTTATGCCCTTGTCGCGGGAAAGCGTTACAGAACCGCCATCTGGCCCGCCTGCACCTCCCGTAAATCCAATGTCCGACCAGAAAGTACCTTTTGTATTTGAAGAAGACCCAGGGTTAAAACCGGAAGGGGCTTCGTCCTCTGCACCTGCTAATGCCGTCGAACAGACAGAGGGAGAAACTCCATGAGTCTTGAAAAACTTATCACTCTGGTTACCATTCTCGTTTCGTATTTCCTGCAGAGTTCCGTAGACTTTTTTCGCTTGTGGGACATTAATCCGGATTTTTTACTGATTCTCACGATTTATTTTTCGCTTACGCGCGGTACATTTGCAGGCTTATGGGTGGGCTTTATTGGAGGACTCCTCCAGGATATTAATTTGGGTGGAATCGCCCAAAATGAAACAGTCATTTTTTTTATTGGTACGCACGCCCTGCCCAAAGCCCTGATTGGCTATACAGTGGGTAAAATGTCGCATGAGCTGGAACAGCGTTCTCCGCTCATTGTCTTTGTTCTTTTGCTTGCTGCCGGTTTTGCGAAAGGAATCATCACGTTTCTTGAGATTGCGATATTCCATACAGGTATTTCTCCGCAAACGATTATCACCATTCTTTTTCCGGAGACAATCTATACGGCTGTTCTCGCAACGGTCTGGTTTCGATTACTGCGCTGGGCAATGCCGCCCGTTCCCGGCAGGAGAGCATGAAAGAAAGCAGAGAACAGTTTCAATTGTGGAGCAGGCTTCGCAGCCGCCTCATAGGCAGTACGATCTTTGTTTCTGCCATACTGCTTATTTTCACGGGACGGTTGATTTACATACAGCTCGTTAAAGGCTCGGAGTATTACGAAAAATCCCAGCGCGTTATTCGCAAAGTGACCCCTTTGATTGCTCCTCGCGGAGAAATGTTTGACCGCTACTATGAGAGCATCGAAAAATCGACTCCCCTCGTTACCAACAAAACCAGACTGGACCTGATTGCCATTCCATCCCATTTTCCCAAGGGAGAGTTAGAGAAAACAATCGCTGATCTAGAAAAAGCACTTGGCAGACCTCCGCAATCCATTCAGTCTGCCGTTACTCCGCAAAAAATTTCCCATAACGAAGAAATTGTACTTATAGAAAATATATCAGAAAGGGATCATACTATTATCGCAGATTATTACCTTTCTTTTTCGCGTTTTATTGTGCGGCAAAACAGCACGCGGGTGTACCATTATGGTCCTGCGGCGGCTCATGTAACCGGCTACCTTGGCCCACCCACCCGGGAAGATCTTGAATCTGGCGTTTTGAGCTACCAGATGATCGGGAAAAACGGTCTGGAATTCCAGTACGAAAGCATTTTGCACGGCGAAGACGGCGAAGTAGTACAGGTGCGCACGGCGAGAGGCGAAATTGAGGAACAGAGAATTTTTCGCGAATTTATTCCAGGCAATAATCTCATTCTGACCATAGACGCAGAACTTCAGAAAATTGCCTATAAATCACTTGGCGACAAAAGAGGAGCGATCGTCGCGATCCGTCCTGCCAATGGAGAGATTGTTGCCCTGGTCTCGCGTCCATCGTATGATCCCAATATTCTCGTTTCCGGAGAGACTGAACTCCGCAGTCGACTGATTTCATTCATGCGCGAAAATAAGTCTGAACTTAATCGCGCCATTTCGGCTAAATTCCCTCCGGCTTCTACGTTTAAACCTCTCGTCGCTTTGGCCGCCCTCGAAGAAAACCGCTCTACTCCTTCGCAGACCTATCATTGTCCTGGCAAGTTTGTACTCAAGTCTACTTACGGCGGACACAGTGATGCCGTGTTTTATGACTGGGACGTTCACGGCACGCATGACATGATTGGCGCGATTGCCACGAGCTGTTCCGTATATTTTTACAATCTCGGTTACGAAATCGGCCCATCCCCCATTATTAAATACTCGCGCTATTTTCGTCTGGACCAGAAAACAGGAATTGATCTTCCAAACGAAATTACTGGATTTGTCCCTTCGCCTTTGTGGAAAGAGAAAGAATTTAACCAGCGCTGGTTTGATGGGGATACGGTTAACCTTAGCATTGGGCAGGGATTCATTGAAACAACTCTGCTCGGGATGATCAATTTTTTTGCCGCGATTGCGAACAACGGGGTCGTCTATACTCCTCATCTCATTCGCGAAATCCGGTTTGCAGAAAACGATCAGATAAAAGCAACGATAGAACCGCAGGTATTATATGAACTCCCCATTTCACCGGTCAATCTGGGCGTCATTAAACAGGGTATTCGACGCGTGGTTACCACCGGCACCGCCCGCGCAGTATTTGCAAATCCAGCTTTGATTCCCATAGCAGGAAAAACTGGAACTGTTCAAACGCGTTCCGCAGATCGTTTTGCCAACGCAACACAGCACGCCTGGTTTATTGGCTATGGCCCGTTTGATGGACCCATAGGAGACATGATTGTCGTGGGCGTGTTTGTAGAGCGGGGCATTGGCGGAAGCGTGGGTGCCGCCCCGGTAGCGCGAGACGTTTTTTTATACTGGTCAAAGCTGCTTAGTGAAAAAGAAGCCGGGAGGAAAAAACTATGAACCCATGGAGACTGGACTGGATGCTCATTTTATTCAGCATTCTGAGCGTTCTCATGGGAGTTCTCGTATTGCACTCGGGTGGTGAAGCCGGTGAATCTTATGCGATGCGCAAACTCGTACTCATGATTCCCGGGATTGCCATCATGATTGCTTTCGCTTTTTTAAACTATCAGAAATTGGGATCATTTGCACCAATTATTTATTCCGTTGCACTGTTCTTTCTCGCGATTACTCTACTCCCTTTTATTGGCACCAAAATCAACGGTGCCCGTTCGTGGATACGGTTTGGCCCGCTGGGACTTCAACCCATTGAATTTTTCAAGGTCGCCTTTGTGATCGCCATGAGCCGGTATCTGATCCTGCGCGAAACAGAGATTGGCAAACTCAAAGAGCTCGTAATTCCCGGCATTCTAACCATTATTCCAGCATTTTTTGTAGCTCTTCAGCCAGACCTCGGTTCGGCCATGATTCTCTTTATTCTGGTGTTCACTCTGCTGTTCATTGGCGGGGCAAACCAGTCTGTGTTGTTTGGTGGAGCCATTGTAGGTTTTATAAGTATTTTTATTCCTCTCTATATTGAGTATGAACGTTATATCCGCGTGTACGACGTGATTGAGTTACTAAAAGATACAGAGTTCAAAGTTGCCGATGCCGTCCGAATATTAAAATTTGAGGTCTGGCATTTGCTCGAAAATGCAGCCGATGCCCAAAAAGCAATGGGGGATTCTTCTCTGCGAGGCTGGGCTGTGAAAACTCTGACGACAGAAGAAAATCGCACTATTTTTCTGGCCGCCGCTGAGGAAGCCCGCAAGGCAAACCCTGATTTTCTGCGCGATTATTTAAATTCCAATACGGCCATCCTCATTACAATGGGAATCAGTTTGGTGTTGTATATTGTTGGCCAGTTCAGTTATTTTTTTATTAAAATAAGAGCCATGAAATCCATGTCCACGCTCATGATGATTATTACTCTCAGTCTCTCTGGCGGTTTTCTGCTTTCGCGCGCCGTAGACTTTAAACCCCACCAGGTGGTTCGCATTGTCTCCTTTGCCAATCCCGATAAATTTCCGCAGGGAGCCGGATACCAATTGCGCCATTCTCTGATTACTCTTGGATCGGGAGAAGCCTTTGGCAAAGGGTTATACCAGGGCGATATGACGCGCGGCAAGACGCCATTTCTGCCAGAATGGCACAACGACTTTATCTTTTCTGTCATTGGTGAACAGCTTGGTTTTTTCGGTAATCTTTTTACTCTTTTTCTTCTGTTTGGAATTGTCTTTAGAGGAATTTCCATCGCGCTTGCTTCCAAAGACGATTATGGCGGAATTCTTGCCGCTGGAATCAGTTTTCTCTTTTTCTCTCAGATTGTGATCAATGTGGGAATTGCAATTGGCCTTTTTCCGGTCACCGGAATTCCTCTGATTTTTGTAAGCCACGGAAATTCCAGCATGCTTGCCAATTTTGCGGCTGTGGGCATTCTGCTAAATATTAACCGTCGCCGTTTTATTAATGCGTAGGATGTTGGCGCTGCGCGCGGGGAACGCCAAAAAGTGCAGCGTATTGCCGTACAGGAAAACCGTTCTATTGAGCTTTTTGAAAGCGTAAGCGCAATGCCTAAAATTTAGACTGAAACTTTAACTCCGTTCTGGACTCTTCTTTCGTTTGATAATAATCGAATACCGCGATCCCCAAAGAAGATGCCGCAGCAAAACCGAAAACTCCCCCCAGATAGGGCGCGGGCAAACTGCCAGATGGGCCCGTGCCCTCTATGGCATAATGCGCAAGATACGATCCCGTAAAGCCCGCGAGAATCGTGAATGGAAAAGACAAAAAGAATACTATTTCGCCGCGCCGCAGCGGACTATCTATTTGCTGCGGAGAAATCTGAGAAAAAGTAAAAAGCAATAAAAGGATAATTTTTTTCATGACGCTGCAACCTGCCTTTTTTTACGTATCTTAAAATGTCCCGTTAAATAGATTCCCGGAACAACGTATTTTCGCTGCGCTTTACACCGGACAATTCCCAACCACTCTGCGTAAGCATTCGGCCTCGCGGCGTCCTAACCACAAATCCGGTTCTTACAAGAAATGGTTCAACATAATCCTCCAGAGTTACCGTGTCTTCCGAAAGAACGGCAGACAATGGCTTAAGGCCAACGGGCCCTCCGTCATAATGCCTTGCAACGACAGAGATAAAATCCCTGTCCAGCTTTGTCAAACCATGTTCGTCTATACTCAACAATTCAAATGCACGCCTAGCGGTCTCCTGCGAAATCAGCGTCCCTTTTTGTTCTCCCTTATGATCGCCATAAATGGCAAAATCCCAGATTCGCCGCAGCAGGCGCAGCGCAACGCGTGGTGTCATGCGCGCTCTTACAGCGATGCTCATAAGGGCTCCCTGCTCTATTTCAATGTTCCACAATGTTGAAGCACGACGCAAAATTTCCGAAAGTTCATTTGGCGGATAATATTCCAGACGAAGCTTTATGCCAAATCTATCGGCAAGGGGATTCGACAGGGCTCCTGGTCGGGTTGTCGCACCAACCAGCGTAAACGGAGGGATATCCAGATTCATGACAGCTGCCGCATTTCCCTCTCCGATGGTTATATCTATCTGGTTGTCTTCCATGGCCGGGTATAAAATTTCTTCGACGGGCGACGGCATGCTGTGAATCTCATCAATAAACAGAACGTCGCCTTTTGATAACCCCGTGAGAAGCCTGGCAATATCGCCCGGTCTTTTAAGATTGGATCCTGATACCTGGTGAAATCCCCCGCCCTGAACTTTGGAAATAATTCTGGCAAGCGATGTCTTGCCCAGTCCGGGCGGACCAGAAAACAGAATATGATCGAGCGGCTCCGCGCGCAGCCTTGCCGCAGTGAGAAATACTTCCAGATTGCGAACTATATCTTTTTGCCCAATAAAATCCGATAATGATTCTGGACGAAGAGACAAATCTCCCTCCATTTCCCGAGTCGATAATATATCTTCAAACTGCATCTTGCTCCGAAAGAATAATCACAAAGGCTACAGAATGTTCTCTGGTGTGGGAAATAGAGAACTGCACGGATTTTCCACCTTTTTCTTCTAACAAACTGCGCAGAGTTCCCTGCACAGAAATTAATTTTTTACCGGGGTTACCGGAAATATGCACATCTGCGTAAGATAATGAAACGGTTCGCGGAAGTCCTAACGCTTTTATAAATGCCTCTTTTAGAGCAAACCTGGCAGCCAGATAAGGAACTGGGTCTTTCTGAGATAAAGAATATTGGATTTCGTCTTTCGAATAGATTCGTCTCAAAAAACGATCACCAAATTTTTCCATAGCGCTGCGCACGCGGGCATTTTCAATGAGATCTGTACCTACACCCAAGATCACCGAAGCAGCTCCTTCATGTCGCTCACCGCATGCGAAAGACCTGTTTTCAAAGCCCTGCTGATTATCGCGTGGCCTGTATTTACCTCGGTTAAACCTTCAATGTGCTTCATGGAAACCGTGTTCGCATAATTGAGACCATGGCCGGCATGCAGTTCTATTCCCAGCGATTTCGCATCACGGGCTGCATTTTCTAATCGATGGAGCTCTCTTTGTCTGGCTGCTTCGTGTTGAAAATTTCGCGCATAAGAACCCGTGTGCAGCTCTACTCCATTCGCCTGTGTATCCGCCGAAATTTTCAATGTTTCGGGATCTGGTTCCACAAACAGAAACACTTCTATGTCTTCGGCTCTAAACAGGCGAACAGCATCTTTTATTTTGCTGCTCATCGATGATACATCGAGGCCACCCTCGGTAGTAATTTCTTCCCGGCGCTCTGGCACCAGGCAAACACTTTTGGGCCTCAAGCTAAGTGCAAAGCGGATCATTTCGTCGGTGACAGCCATTTCCAGATTGAGAGGAACTTTCGAATGCTTCATAATTTCGTGAACATCTTCATCGCGTATATGGCGACGGTCTTCCCGTAAATGCATCGTTAGAGAATCTGCACCACCGTCTATTACCTCAAAACCCATTTCGAGCAGGGACGGATCGTTTTCACCTCGCGCATTGCGAAGAGTAGCAATATGATCTATATTCACACCAAGTCGGATTTCATTCATCGTCGTTTCCCTGCTCATGCAATATTTTTTTATCTTGTGTTAAAAACACATCTACCTTATCCGGAGATATGGAAACAATCTCCAGTCCCGGAATTTCCTCTGTGCGCACTGACGCTGTAAAGCGAAACTCGCTCGCATCAACCTGATCATACCTGAAATCCTCAATCGCTGCGATAATGGTATTCTCTGAAATTTCAAGCAGTCTTCCCCGCTCCCCTTTTACAACAAGATTCACAAAGGGAGGTTCTGATCTTGCCGCATACTCAAGGGGCAAACCCGGAAAAACAACGGGACGGTTAAATGATCGCCAGTACGCTTTCTCGGGCGAGTCAGTATCGATAACCACCATAACTGTCTTCGTGTCAGAGCTGATGCCTTCCGGCAACTGGACAGATAGTTTAATAATTCTGTTTCCATTCAATTTGGAAATATCCAATGGCTCAGTCACTATTTCGAGCGAATCTTTTAATATCTCTGAACTTCCCCGCACTTTTATTTGAGGCGGTATGCTCGTTATTTTAACGAGATGCACGCCGGCAGGTTTACCTTCGAGCCGTGGTTTAACCTCCACAAGCGTATCAATATCTTCCGCTATCGTAACGCTCACGCCCTGCCTGCGCTCCAGAATAAAAGCTTCCTGTCCTTCTTCGAGACCTTCCAGAGTAATCGGGTAACTGGCCGTTCCCGGTGCGGCAGATACCAAAGTCAGCCTGTACCGCAAAGCGCTGACCGGAATATCTGTAAGCTCTTCGCGCCCTGCAATTTGCAGAGGAAGATACGATGGAAGCTTTTTTACGATGGACATGGACGCGGGAAGATCGCGGACTTCCAGAGGAACGTGAACTGTATGTCTCTGGATCGACGCCATCTGGTGAATAAACCATATGAGCGTTGCCAGCAGAAGAGCAATCAGTTTTGCCTGATAATTCTCTACAATGATTTGTCGCAGAAACTGTTTCATAATGTTACTTCTTTTTTCCACCCGCACGCCAGCGAGAAACAAAGTCTGACCATTCTGCTTCCAGCTTATTGCTGTTAAAAATGGTGAGCAGGCGCTTTAAATCCTGGGGTTCGAGTTTTTCAATAAGCTCCCCCTGAAAAGCAACCGAAATTTCGGCATTTTCTTCGGACACCACAATCACAAAAGCATCCGATTCTTCGGAAATTCCAAGACCGGCCCGGTGCCTCGCTCCATGCGTTTTTTTCAGCTGGGAAGAGGAAGACATGGGCAGATAGCAGGCGGCTGCCAAAGCCATATTCCCCTCGATGAGCAAGGCTCCGTCGTGCAGCGGGTTCTTGCCATAAAAGACGGAGCTGATGAGTTCTCTGCTCACCTGCGCGCGCAGCATAATCCCCGACTCCATAATCTGTCGCAAACCTATTCGATTGACTAGTATAATGAGAGCACCGGTTTTTTCCTGCATCAGAAGGGTAACTGCCTGGTGAATTTCGTCTGTGGGAACAGCCTGTACCGGAACCATGGCTCTATACCAATTCATTTGTCCCAGTCGATAGAACATGCGGCGCAGTTCCGGTTGCAGTGACACTATAACCGCAATAACGATAAAATCCGCCACTATATCAAAAATCCAGTTGAGAGTGCGAAGCTGGAGGATATTGGCAAGAGGAATGAGCAATAGAACGATAACGAGACCCCAGATAACGGGCAGCGCGCGGGAACGCGCAATCAATCTGTATATCTGGTACAGAAGAAAAGCGACAATGACGATATCCAGAGCATCCCGGAACTGAAATTCGATGAGTCTAAGATTCGCCAGCATTACCGCTCCTTAAATACGCCAAGAGACTGCGTATTTCCACTGTCTCTTTAACGTCATGGACTCTCAGAATTTGCACTCCCTGTAAAGCCAAATACATGTGCATGGCATGGGTAGAAAACTTTCTTTCCTCTGGTGCAGGCTGGTTCAACACTCGCCCCAAAAAAGACTTTCTGGAAATCCCGGCCATCAGAGGAAAACCCTGGCTGGCAAAAAAATGCGAGGAAGCAAGCAGTTCCCGGTTATGCTCATCCGTTTTCCCAAAGCCTATTCCATAATCCCAAATAATATTTTCTTTTTTTATACCTTTTCTAACAGCTCTTTCTGTTCGGTTTAACAAAGACAAATGAACCTCTGCCATTACGTCACTGTAACTCGGAGAAATCTGCATATCTGCAGGCGTTCCCCTGGAATGCATTAACACAATACGGGCAGCTGCACCCGCAACTGCGTCAAACATGGCTGCATCGACACCTGCCGATACATCGTTGATAATTGAAACTCCAAAATCAAAGGCTCTGCGCGCCGTGGCTGCATGCCGCGTGTCAATGGAAATTTTCTGGCTGAGTACTTCGGGGCAATGGATAGAAATCTGCTCCAGAGAGGGTTTTAATCTTTCCCACTCTTCTTCCGCAGAAACACTCACAGAACCGGGGCGAGTGCTCTCTGCCCCTATGTCTACAACATTGGCACCTTCCGAGAGCATTTGTCTGCACTGAGCGACAGCACCAAACGCGTCGGTCCGGGAACCCGCGTAGAAAGAATCTGGAGTAAGATTGAGAATTCCCCAGATTTCGGGAAGAATGTCAGAATCCAAATTCGATTTCTGCCATATGCTGGACTTCTCCTTCTATGGCATCCGTATTCACGGAATAGGCAAACTTAAAATACTGGCTGCTGAAACCCAGCCCCGCCGATGGGCGCGAACCGGTCATCCCGGCCATTACATAAGTCATTGGAGCAATGCCCAGCGAAACGCCGACGCTCGGCAGAATGGGCTCATCTTCAGGTTCGTCAAAGTTGGACTGTACACCCATGTGGACGCGGACTTCTGCATTCGGCACGTCTATCCCCATCCCCAGATTAAGAATTGTATCGAGTTTTTCGTATTTTTCCGTGTTGTCAGAGCGAACGGCTACAATCCCCGCGAGGTTCTGCACGCTTGCTCCCAGAAACACAAACGGAATGGCAGAAATTTGAATGCCGGCATTGAGCCCACCTCCGGTAACAGAAGACGTATCAATGGTTTCCTGCATTCCCATGAAAGAAAAACCATACCGAATGCCTCCATCGCGAAGAGCAGAACCAAAACCCAGATAGCCTGCGTAGGCATTGTAAGAGAGAGCCCCTGTCTCTGCTCCCGTTTGGTCGTAACCGGTTATGCCGGTCACCTGCGTACCAAGAACGCCAAGGCCATATGTGCCGCCGGGGCCCGTAAATGCGAGAGCTGCCATTCCAAGATCTCTCTCTCCTGCCAGCATGGAATACGTAGTAAAAAGTCTCATTTCAAAACCGCGCTCAATGACTTCAACCGTGCTTTCCGGGTTTTCGGATTCAATATCGGCAAAGTCTTCTCCAATCGATTCTTCTATTTCCCGCTGGAATTCATCGACAAAATCATCTGCGTTTACCTCTACCTTCTTAACCACTTTGCGCTCGCCGTTTATTTTTGCGAGGCCGGCGGGATTCCAGTACAATGCAGAGGGATCAGAAACAGAAACAGAGTAAGAGCGACCAAGACCGGCAGCCTTAGCGCCAATGCCTGTTTTAAGGAACGCTCCCGCCGTAGTGCCCGCAAAAGCAAATGTAAAAAATGCGGATAGTGTAAATAAAATTGCTGTCTTTTTCATGATTATTTTACCAGTACCTTAATAGTTTCTCTGCGAACGGTGTCAGCATCCCTGTCAGATACAATCAACCGAATATAGTACAATCCCGGCGAAACAACATTGCCGAGCGCATCCCGGCCATTCCACTCAAATCCAATGGCTGGATTAAATACCTCTCCCGAAGTAATTTCCCGGCGGTTGTAATCGTATACAGTATAGCGGACAGACCCATTCGGGAAATTTCCAGAAACCGGAGCAATCGTTACAAAAGTGGTTTCTGGCTGGAATGGATTGGGATAGGCCTTGTATTCGTCTGCCTGCATGCCCGCTGCAAAAATGGCGAACAGAATTGTGATTATTAGAGTTTTTTTCATTGTTTATCCTTTGGCTTTACCTGTTTTGACGATCATTTCGTAAACCTGGTCTATCGATTTGCGTAAAAAATCTTCAACGTATTTTTGTCCCTTTTTATCCATGGGGGTAAAAGGATCAATATTGCGGCTCTCCTGAAAGCGTGTATAGGCGTCCTTGATTTTTTCCATAAACTGTTCCCCGCTCATCCCCATGGCATGCAATTTGGGAGACAGTTCATGATACAGAGCTTCAAAAAAATAAATCTGATCTGCCGAAAACACCTTAAAAAATACATTGAGGTAAGCCTCACTAATGGGCCTTCCTCCAGCAATTTTTAGTGGTCTTGTATCCAGAGAGGAACCGGTTTTCTTTTCTGCCATCGTTTCTAACTAAAAGCCGCTGCCTGCCTGTCAACTTAAATCCCCAGTATTTCTATTCTGCGGTTCCCGGCCTGCAAAATACCGCTGACCCAAGCATCGGGAAATACAGTCTGCACAAAAGGCAAAGCCGTCTCTTCGGCTGCCAGTATCATTCCATGTCCCATATTAAACGTGTGAAACAGATCTTTCAAATCCGTGAATTCGCGCAGCAGGCTGTACACGGAATTTTCTGGAACGCGAACTTCTGTAAAAACAGCCTTCAGGTTTTCCGGTATAACGCGCGGGACATTTTCAAAAATGCCCCCTCCGGTAATATGAGCGGCGCCAAAAATATTTTCATTATCAAACAATTTTTCTATTCCACGGTATATGCGCGTGGGAGCAAGCAACGCATCCATGAAATCCGAATCTGCCGTTAAAGCCGCAAACCGTCCGGAATCTTGTTCTTCCAGCAGCGAAAGAATACGGCGGACGAGAGAGAAACCATTGCTGTGAAGACCAGACGAAGGAATCGAAATGAGAACATGCCCCTCTTTCATTTCACTCAATCGTGGCCATGCTTTTCCTCTGACTCTAAAACCCGTTGCAAAACCTGCCAGGTCAAAATCGTCATCCTTCATAACGCCTGGATGCTCGGCCGTTTCCCCACCCATGAGAGCCATGGGAACAGAACCACAAGCCTGTGCTATAGACGTTACGACAGGGTTATACCAGGATTCATCCAGTTTTCCGCAAGCCACGTAATCGAGAAAAAAAGCGGGCAATGCTCCGGCGCAGTACAGATCGTTCACACACATGGCAACCAGATCATAACCCACTCCCTGCAGGCGGTTATACTTTTTCTGGAGTTGAATTTTAGTGCCAACCCCATCCGTGGAAGATACAACATCATACGACAATTGATCGTGCTGAAAAGCACCCGCAAAGCCGCCAATTCCATCAGCCAATTTCCCTACGCCGGGAACGGTTGCGGTTTTCTGTATCTCATCTTTAAGAGATCCTATGAGAAACGCCGCCTTTTCGGTGTCTACACCGGCACTACGATAATCAACAGACGCCATCAGGATACTTTCCCCCGGTACATTACGTCTACTCCGTCATCCCGAAGCTTGCGATAAAATGCGCGTGCATCTTCTACGGTTTCAAAGTCACCAATCCAGACAAAATGCCAGTCTTCGCGCGAAGCAATAAAGGCGCGCTGGTTGTAACGAGCCTGCATATCACGGCGGTACTTTTCCGCATTACTTCTCTTTTTGAAGGCGCCAATCTGAACCGTATAACCTTCGGGAGACAAACCATCCGCATAAACATATTCGCTGCTCGCCTTCTGGATCCCTTCGCTTTCAAGAATTTCTTCTTCGTCAGCGAACAAAGTCTCTTCGTCTAACGGCTCTTCCGTTTTTACGGGTTCTGTCTGCACGGGAACCGTGGCTTCTGATTTTTTCATGAATTCATTTTTGCCGGCTTCTACCAGTTCAACCTGTACCTTGACAACACCCTGCTCTGCAAAGCCCAGGTCCCGCGCTACCGCAAACGATACGTCAATAACGCGCCCGTCTACAAAAGGCCCGCGATCGTTAATGCGCACCAGTTGCTTTTTATTGTTCTCGAGATTCTTTACAAGAACAATAGAACCCATCGGGTACTTCCGATGAGCTGCCGTATAGTCGTTCATGTCAAAGACTTCCCCGCTGGCCGTAGGCTTTCCGTGGAGCTCGCGGCCATACCAAGAAGCATACCCAATAGAAACGTCATTCACGTCGGAAAATTCAATCTTATCTTCCTGAACGGGCTTTTCAGCTTTAGTCTCAACGGCTCTGTCCGCAACAGCGGTTTGCTGCGCAGGCTCTTCCGCAAAAAAATCAGTTTCTGCGGGAGCAGAGAGAAGAGCTGCCTCTTGTTTTTTCTGGGGTGCTGTGCAAGAAGCCAGAAAAATGGCGGATAATAATAAAATTCTTGTTTTCATAGTCTGTTCATCGGCAATTACACAATATGCATGAGTTTTTTCCTGCAGGGAATTTATGCAACGGTCATGAAGGCGCTGTGCCCTACAGAAGTTTACCCTGAACCCTCGGCATGAACAGATCCCATTTTTTGGGACACATTTTTTTTAGGCTGCTGATTCCCCGAATGGAACGAGAGAAAGAGGCCGTATCGAGATGGCAGGAATTATTATGTCGCCAAAGTGTCAACCGCTCTATTGACAATTCTTTATGCTGTGCGCTTTTGGCTCTTTTTGCACAACAAATATTCAACGGGCTAAGCTAAACACTGCTTGCGCAGAAGCATAGCGCCTATGTTACCTCATGCCCTCTTCGCGCCGACTGCTCTACTGAGCTTCCGAAAGCTCTGAATGCGAAGCGGCGTAAAGTTCGCCTCTGCCCCGCTTCGCGTTTGCAAATAAACGAAAAAAAACATTTTTTTCAGTTTCTCCCCCCAAAAAAAACGCTAAAAAATCAAAGAATCGCTCCAGCAAACACATTATACCTATAAGATGCAGTACATTCGTCAATCCCAACGCCGCCCTACGTCCATAACCCTCACGCCAAGATGCAGAAGGCGGCTCAAGGCAGCGCAGCTCATCCTAGAGCGAAACGGCGTTTTCTGGGCTGAGTCCGAGATCTTGAGCCGGCTGGCCATACTCTACCTGCAGGCCTGGCGCGGAAATAAGCTCAAGTCCGCTACCGCGAGGCGCTACAACCAAAAGTACAAAGGGATTCTATACGTCCAAGTCTCGTGGTACATAGACAAGGTTCTATACTCTATTCTCTGGCAGCGAGCCATTCATTCTGGGATGTCCGTTTCGCGGATGCTGGAGTTTGCGATGCGGTATTACATGCCGGAGCTCATGGAGAGCACGCTGCAAAGGTCGGTGCGGTTTAGTAGAATGTCGCAGGTGAATTGGCACTACTGGCGGGGGCGTTACGAGCAGCGGAAGAGACCCAAGCCCAAAGTGTTTGTTATCTACCAAAGCAAAACAATGAGGAATACCTCTGGCCAGCTAAAGTACCGCCTGAAATATGAAATTTGGCCGTTTGAGCGCCTTTGGCAGGGCCCTCTCCCCCCGGGCCATGCCTTTTTGCACTGACAGAGCCTTCAACAGTCAGACGAAAGCGTGAAACTGCACAAGCGGTTCGGCAAGCTATTTATAAGTATCCTCTTTGGAAAAACCCAAAGCGCGACGAATATAAATTTCTTTTTCTACCTTTGCCACCAGGTTGCCATCCGCATCGATTATATCGGCAATATAGGTTTTTATCGTTTTGCGATGCAGCGAAACCAGCTCGCGAATGTGTTCCGCTTCGCTGTCTGGCAAATAAAAAACAGCACTAACCGTGCTGCGACCAGGTCTCAAAAAATCTATGCGGGCACTTTTATCCCACACAATATACTCGTTGCCAAGCTTTTCCATCAGGAGAAACATGAACCAAGGATCGGTCATGGAATAGAGGGAGCCGCCAAAATGAGTACCGACAATATTCAGATTGTTCAGCAGCAGCGGCATTTCCACGCGAATCGTATCGGCATCCATTCTATGGGCGCGCACAGAAGCTCCCGTGTAGGGACCAAAGAAATGAAAAGTTTCCTCAAAGGAATAATTGTCCTTCAGAAATTTCCAGAACGGATGAATAGAATAATCAAAGCCTGCCATTACTTTTCCTTTTCCCATAACGACAGAATTATCTGGTAATGTTCTTTTTTTACGGGCTGTACAGACAGGCGACTGCCCTTTTGCAGCAGCAGCATGTCAAATAATTCTGGAGTGTCCGAAAGCTCTGAGCGCAACACAGGAGGCGAGAATTCTCGATGGGCTTTTACCCTGACTCCAAACCAGCGCGGATTTTCCGGAGAAGCTTTGGGATCAAAATAATCGCTGCGGGAATCCAGAGCGGTGGGATCAGGAGTTGCCTCTTCTGCGACAATAGCGATTCCCGCTATGGCCAGAGGATTTGCATTGCTATGGTAAAACAAACAGAGATCCCCTTTTTTCATGGTTTTCAAATAATTTCTCGCTTGGTAATTGCGCACGCCTTCCCAGAACGTAATTTGTTCCGGCGATGCAAGCAGGTCCTTCCAGGAGAAAACGGATGGTTCGCTTTTAATGAGCCAGTAATTCATGAATATGTCCAGTATTGCAGTGGAACACGAAAAGACATTTCCAAGGCAGCCTGTTGAAAAGTATTACCCGATGCTACAAACACAAGAAAATCTTGGATCCATCTCCAGTCATCATGATCCTCAATAAAAGTAGAGGGAAGAAAGCCCCGCCGAAACGGCAACTCTTTTAATTCGTTCTCGCCCCTTCCGTTATTCAGACAGCCGGCATGGATGTAATTGGGAAAAATTCCCGGCGGCAGAATCAGCTCAAAATCGGGAAAAATCCACGCAATCCTGTTTTTTAAAACACGGGCATGCCCCCTGTATATCACGAGATCGTATTCTTTCTTTTCGAGAAGATAGTACATTTTTCGCTGCGTAAAACCAGCTGCGAGATGATCCCATTGAAACATGCTATCCATGCCTGGCACATCGGGAATAAAATCTTGCAGATGAGGAAGAGATTCCTCTTGGTTTGTGATAACAAGTACCCTTTTAATGGAGCGCGCTGGCTCTATGCGCAACGCTCCAGAAGTATTGGTGAGGGTAAATGTTTTACGAGCGTCTGCCGGTAAAAGGGAACTGAATGCAGCAATCATCCGAAAGGATTCTGAGCTGACAGAATAATACTGGAATTCCGAAATCTTTTCCAGATAATTCTTTATACCGGGAAACAGCTTAAATATTGTCTCTCCAGATTCTTTTGTAATTTTTCCTGTCGAATAATCGATTGATTCATAAAGATGCTCTGCAAGATAATCGCCAATCCGAGGACATCGAACATGAGAAAGCAATGGCTCACGGTTTACAGTACCGTGCGATACGATAAAATCCATAGAAACACAAATAGACGCAGATAAATCGTCAGATTCTTCCAGGACAGATTGCATATTTTTCTCCTTTATACTTTTACATTTTCACAATGAATCAATCTCTTTACTCTATCGATGGGCTCTAAAAGTTCAGCGCAGCAGACAATTTTATATTTCATTTACCGACACAGTATTTATCGAATTTATTCTCTTTATAATTAATATTTTCTGAGCATTTTTATCTCTGAAACATATATTTTTTTGGAATTCTATTTAGTCAAATATATAGAAGACCAATTGTTTTAGGAGACAAAAAAAGCCCCCTTTCGGGGGCCAATGGGCCTTACGCATTTTCGAGCAGCTGAATCACCAGCCGGCTGGATAAATTAGCCTGGGCAAGCATCGCCGTACCACTCTGCATCTGCATTTGGCTGCGCGTAAATTCCAGCAATTCTTCCGCCATATCTGTATCGCGCAGTCTTGAATCTGCTGCGACCATGTTTTCGTAACTGGTTCGCAATGCCTCGACAGTCGTCTCAATCCGGTTGTAATACGCTCCTAAATCGGCGCGCTGCCGGGTGAGATGGTCTATTGCGTCATCGACTGTCCCTATCATCAGGTTAGCCGCTCCCACTGTCGCAATATCCCCTGCGAGGTTAAAAGAACCGGAATTCATTGTTTGAATGAAAGCCCGGATTCTCTGATCCTTGTTGGGACCGACGTGAAAGAAAATGGAGCCCTTGGCAGAATTTCTGGCAAAGTCTCCTGTGAGCAGCTTCATGCGGTTGAATTCAGCCGTCGTGGAAATGCGATCGACTTCCTCGATTAACTGAGATACCTCCACCTGAATCTGTAAACGGTCCGCCTGAGAGTATATGCCGTTAGCAGCCTGAACAGACAGCTCGCGGATTCTCTGCAGGATATCGTTTACCTGCCCCATATTTCCCTCTGCAACCTGAATAAACGAAATACCGTTTAAGGCATTTTGTTCTGCCTGGGCGAGTCCGCGAATCTGCGTGCGCATTTTCTCAGAAACTGCCAGATTGGTTGCGTCGTCTCCTGCGCGGTTAATCTTTTCGCCAGACGCGAGTTTTTCGATGGACCTGGACATGTCCACTTGGGCCCGGTCGAGCTGGCGATTGACGAACAGGGCGGAAAGGTTGTGGTTAATTTGCATCTTCTCCCTCCTTGGGTTGTTTGTTTCGGGCGCGTCCTTACGCCCTCATGTCCTCCCGGTGACATGTGGCCCAATGGGGCCATCCGGCGGGTCGCATCGCCGGATGGCCCCACCGGAAAATCATTACAAACAACTGGAGTAACGTAACTTTTGAAACGTTATGAAAAAACAGAAAAACGACAAAGCAATGTCTATATTTTTCCTCATCCTTTGATACAAATGATTTTTCGCTTCCCCGGCTTCGTGGGGAAGCGAATTATACAAATTTGTTATCAAAAAGAACTCAAGCAAAAGATGCCTACCATGAAATTTACGTCTATATGTCAAAGAACATCTAACTTTACTCTAGCAACCGGAGGGCAGCGGTACCACGCACATTAGCCTGGGCAAGCATGGAAACAGCAGCTGATTCCAGAATCTGATTTCTGGTAAAACTGACCATTTCTTCTGCCATGTCGGCATCGCGAATGCGGCTTTCAGCAGCCATCACATTCTCGTAGGCAGACATGAGCCCCTTTGCACTCGTCTCCAGACGATTCGCATAAGCACCTAAATCGGCGCGCTGTTTCATGAGAACTTCCAGAGCAGAGTCTACAAGACCAATGGTATCATTGGCTTTTGCAACGCTCGTTAAAGAAATTCCCTTGAGTCCAAAAGCGGCCGCTGTCATTGTTTGAACATAGGCGCGCTCGCGCTGGAACTGGTTGGGCCCCATATGGAACCACATGGAACCTGCGCGGGAATTTCTGGCATAGTCGCCCTGAAACAGCTTAAAACGGTTAAATTCTGCCTGCGAAGCAACGCGGTCGAGTTCATCGACGAGCTGCGAAACTTCTACCTGCATGAGCTGTCGGTCCTGGCCGGAATAAATTCCGTTTGCCGCCTGGACAGACAGGGTGCGAACGCGCTGCATAATATCAGCGGTCTGCGCCAGATAACCATCTGCTGTCTGGATAAAGCTCATTCCGTCTTCTGTGTTCCGTTCCGCCTGGCGCAGGCCATTGACCTGTGTGCGCATCTTTTCAGATACGGCCAGTCCAGATGGATCATCACCGGACCGGGTGATCCGTTCACCCGATGCCAGCTTTGCCATCGACTTATCCATTTCCCATTCGCGAAACTTCAAAGTGCGGTTGGCATTGACGGAGCTTATGTTGTTGTTGATTCTCATGGTACACTCCTTCTCCGAAAGATCACGAGGATCCCGCAGGAGAACCGATCGATTGCATTCTGAATGAGGTAGAAAAAGTCCCTCTTGGACTTTTTCTACTCGCGAAACCCGGGCAAAGCCCGCTGTTTCCCTCCATTTTTCTGCGCAAAATGTCGGTACATCCGTGTACCGGGCCATGTTGTGAAATTATTCAAAACATGGCCTCGCTGTAGGTTTCCCGTCAATCGACGGTTCCCCTTCGGGAATCCATGAGCCGCAAGAGGACGGGCATCGCCCGTATTTTGCGGATTGAAGAAGTCCTTAAATGAACTTCTTCAACAACCTGATACAACAGCAGCAAACCATCCTTTGATGGCTTATCTGGTACATCGGAAATTTACAGTAGCAATAATAAATGAGAAGAGAAGAAGATAACTAAAGTTAACTTAGATTACAGCCAGACAGGAAAGATTACAGCCATAAAAGACCCGTTCTATATTTTTTTTCAAAAAAAAGCTTTCCTGGTCTGAATATCGGAAGAAACCCGCGAGAGCTTAATGCTTTTCCAGATAATTATCGATAATATTGTTTAATTTTTCGAGAGATTCCGGATTCTGCTTTTTTTCAAGCCATATAGCCAGCGGTACAGAGATACCGTCATACCGATTGTACTCTCTTTTCAGCACAAACTCGGTTACTCGATAGCGAATTCGCTGGAAAATCCTCTCCGCTACGGATATCATCTCGGGTTCGTCGCCAATCGCAGACGATATTTCCATAATGATGTCGTGCTTTTCCATGGCTACAATGTCTTCTAAAGGAGGAAAATTTTTTTCGGGCTCTATTTTGTCTTCATAGCCGGAACAAAATAAGCAAAGAGGGTTCCCGGGTGCACCCGGCTGGTAATGCTGATTTGGGTTCATCTAAAATTTCCTCTTTATTTACTTAGCTGTGCTTACAGGACTGCTATATAGTAGCAACATTCTGGAAAGTTGTCGAAAAAATGTTAGAAATTCAGGGAATAAAGAAATTGTTCAAGGTTTTAGTTATTATTACAGATAATACATTGTGGAATACATAGCATACATATTTCTTGGTCTGGGAATCCTCCTTACGGCAGCTGGATTCATGAAACATCCGAAAAAGGATAGCGCCCCGAGTGCCTTTCCTCTGGCCAAAAAACCGGGCGAAAATGCCGGAATGCAGACCGCTCCCCGGGTTTCCGCTCAGCCTCCCTATTTTCCTCCTTCGCCTTCTTTTTCTGCTTCTGCCCCGGCGCCTGCACCAACACTATCTCCCGCCAGAAGCGGCCCGGAATTCAAAGTGATTTCACAAAATCCGGATTTAATTCGCAAAGAGGGGCATTTATATCTCGATCACTCCGGGCGCAATTTTTACGGCATGGCCAACAATGCCGTCGTAGAACACCCCGATACACTCTCCGGGATTCGCCGCATTGGAATGGGTTACCTGAGTTACGACGGGTTCAGCTTTCGCTTTCAGTCTGGGACCGCCCAGGAATCGTTTCCCGTTTCTTTTTTAAGCCAGATTGCTTTTTATCCAAACTGCATCGTGTTTACGCGGAAGGATACGGGTGTCTCGGCACTTTTTTTCGTTGACGAGTCAGAGAGCATCCGCCGCGTTTTGGAGACATTCCAGGCGCAACATGGCAATTCGATATAAACCCGTCTACCAGTCCGAAAAAGCAAAACATGGAAATGGCCGCTGGCTGTTCTTCCTTCTGTTTCTGATTCTTCTCAGTATCCCGCTGTGGATTTTTCTACAGAACCCTTCCCGCTGGCTGTTTTATTTTCAATCAGACAAGCACGCATCTCTGGAAATTCGCTCCGCTGAAATTGTAACCGCACTGGCAGCCGGAGAAAGCGACTCACTCCAGAAACTGATTGAGTTTACGGAAACCCTGAAACAACTCAGCGAAGATCACCCAGCCGACAGCTACCTCCCCTATATCACGGGTCGCCTCACAGCAGATGCGTTTCTGCTGCCGTTAGCTCAACACGGCGATCTGCGCGAAGAGATTCTTTTCCGTTCTTATACCGGTCGTTTTTATCTGCCTGCGGAACTGAATCCGGAAGAATGGAAAAGAGCTGTACTCCTGTTGCGGCGCTCCATGGCCATGAATCCTCCCGAAGCTGTCTTGGCGCAGATCCATTACACTCTCGGCGAACTCTATTATTTTGGTGGCCCTGAATACTGGCCAGCCGGATTAGAGTATCTGGAGCTGTCTGGAAAAGGAATTGAGAGCAGCTACTATCATTTGTACAACGTATACTTGCAGAACGGAATACCTGACTGGAACGTCCTTACTCTTGCCGAAGAGCGCGTGAATCTCCTCAAGGGCATGCACTTTCTCAAGGCGGGCAATACTCCTCTTGGAATTTCTGGCCTCAGCAAACTTCTTCTGAGCACAGACTTTACCGTTAAAAACCGGGCTGCCTATATTCTCGCTCACTATTATGCAGCCAAAAACCAGAAAAACATGCAGCTTTTTTATCTCAAGCAGGTAGATCCGGAAAACTTTTTACCCCGAAATCCGTACTTTCTCCAGGAGCTTCACTTTTTGCTGAGATTTTTTGGGGCCAATGCAGAGGCCACGGTTTTTCTCTCTCAATACGAGAAGCTGACACTTGGCGACAAACCGCAAGAGTGACCATCCTGCTCCCTCGAAAAAACTCTTGACGAATCGAAAAAAAAACGTAGTCTATTGTATGGCGGTACCAGCGTATATTCTCGACGCATTTCCTCAGAATATCCATTCTGGAATGGAACTGTTTGCGGACTGGATTCGCGAAGGCGAAAACATACATGAGATCCGGGAAGACATCCACGATTTAAAATCTGCCATCACCGGGCTCGTGGTGGCGCAAACAAAAACAGAAGAAAAACTCGACAACTTAGCAGGTGTGGTTGCCAGTCTTGCGGATGCCCAAAAAAGAACCGAGGAAAAACTCGACAACTTAACAGGTGTGGTTGCCAGTCTTGCGAATGCCCAAAAAAGAACCGAGGAAAAACTCGACAACTTAACAGGTGTGGTTGCCAGTCTTGCGGAAAACCAGAACCAGATGCAAAAGGCGATTACTAACCTTGCCAAACAAGTTGGCGGGCTTTCCGAATCTTTTGGTGCATCGCTGGAAGATTTTGCCATGGAGATAGTTCCTGAGTTACTGGAAAAATACTGGAATATGAAAATAGAATCTTCGGAACGGGATTTCTTTTTCGTGGAAGGACGCGAAATTGAGACTGATTTTGTGATTCGAGGAAAAATTGACACCCGGGAGATTGTCGTTTTGGGAGAATGCAAAAGCAACCTGACCGAAACAGATGCCCGAAAATTTTTTAAACAGGTAGAAAAAATTAAGCCAACTTTACCCAATCTGGATGTAAGAATCGTATTTTTTGGCTACAGATTTTCTTCTACCGCCCGGGATTTCATAAAAGAATCTGGCGCAAGTATGGTATTTACTCGGGGTACAATTTTTCAATAATACTTGCCGGGAAGCCTCCCGTCTGCATTTTCGGCCATGAGTCAGGAAGCGAATAATCCACCTCGCGAAAACAGGGAATCCGGGAATCATCCCAAACACGCGCCGCAGGCACACGCAGAAGGCCAGCCCAAAAACAAAAATGTAAAACATGCCCACCGGAAAATCAATCCGGAAACCGGCATTCGGCCCATCCCCGTCGATATTGTCGACGTAGAACGCAGCATTCTGGAAAAGTGGATACTTTCGCTAAAACACTACAGCAACAAGCATGCTGCCACAGCCCGCTATATCATACTCGCGACGGGAGCGGCTGCGCTGCTTGCGGTCGTAGTCATGTTTGTCCACTCCTTTGCGGTAGAGAACCACAGCACGCGTTTTTACAGACTCGTGAAGGCTTACGAAGAATCTTCTTTCTTTCCAGAAGATACCAAAAAGAAAACGCTCTCAAACATTGCGTCCGACGCTGGCCGGCTATGCAATGTATTTTGGAAAACGACAGAATCTTCTAACGCATGCCTTCTCTCTGCAATCGCAGCCAGGGAAACAGGAGACAATGCTCTGTCCGCAAAGTCTCTGCAGGCATACGGAAATCAATCCGGTAAAAATCTCAAGGGCTTTGCCGCATTTTACGCTGGTTATTCTGCGGAGTTCAACAAAGACATAGATGGCGCACTGGCATGGTATACAAAAATGCAGCCCTGGTACAAAAAAATGGATCGCGAAGATTTTCCTCTTTTTCACCAGGCCAGAATGCATTATCACAAAAAGGATTCAGACAAGGCACTTGCCTTGTTTGAACAAATTGAAACAGAGTATCCAGACAGCCCGTACGCAAAAGAAGCTAAAAAATACAGACTATTGATTTTGTCTCAGAAAAATACCAATGGATAAACCCCTGCGCATTGCTCTTCCCAAAGGGAGAATGAGCGACGATTCCGTGGAATATTTTTACAGACACGGAATCACGTCTTTCTCCAAATTTTCCGTAGACCGCGAGCTAATTATCGCCGACAAAGAAAAAGGTCTGGAATTTTTGCTGATACGCTCCAAGGACGTTGGCGCCTATGTAGAGCAGGGTGCTGCGGATATTGGCGTACTGGGCCACGACGTTCTCGCAGAGCACAATTTTGAAGTCCTCACTCCGGTCGCGCTTCCTTTTGGCGCCTGCAGGCTGTCCATAGCCTACCCCAACGGAAAAACAGACTGGCAAAACAAGCGCAATATTCGCGTGGCTACCAAATATCCCAAACTCACTTCGCGCTATTTTTTTGAGCGCGGTTTTAATATTACAATCGTAGAACTGTATGGTTCCATTGAAATTGCTCCTCTAACCGGAATCTCTGACGTGATTGTAGATCTGGTTTCTACCGGCAATACATTGAAGGCGAACGGCCTGTCCGAAGAAGAAAGCATTCTCGATAGTACAGCCAGATTAATCGTAAATCCCGTCTCGTGGGTGTTCCGCCGTGCAGAAATATCCAAAATGATTGACACCCTGACAGCATTTTAAGAATAGGCGTATGGCAGTACCGAAACGAAAAACATCGAAATCCCGCAAAGGAATGCGCAGATCTCACCATGCTCTTGGCAAACCAAATCTTCGTCCCTGTCCAAACTGTGGAAGCTATGGTCTTTCACACAGAGTATGCTCTGAGTGCGGTCATTACAATGGTCGCCAGGTAGTTCTCGAAAAAGTAAAAACGGTTACAGAATCGCGCTAATTCCTACCGCTTATAGCAGACAATCTGCCATACAAATTCTTGGGCTTTGGTTCAACCTTGGCCCCTGCATTCTCCAAAGCGGAGGCTGTTCCCACGCATATGGCAGAGTAATAGT
>DYPL01000011.1:0-16037 GCA_020719945.1 Turneriella parva | reverse complement strand
GCCCCTGCATTCTCCAAAGCGGAGGCTGTTCCCACGCATATGGCAGAGTAATAGTTGACAGGTTCTGTAGTACCAGCAAGAAAGAATTATGCCTGCAGAAACATCCACAATGAGAGAACGTTTCGCTGATTTTCTACAGCGTAAATTTGGAAACACGGCTCTGCACAGGCAACTTCTTTCTTTTTCCGAATATATTTATTTTTCCATAAAAGTCTTTCGCTCTCTGTCTCTCTTGAAGGGCAGCCATGTGGATACTTTTATTAGCGTCGTTATTAATCAGGTAAAATTTACCGGAGCGCACGCCCTCCCCCTGTTGTCTGTTATTTCGCTTTCCATAGGTGCCACGACGATTATTCAGGCAGTTACGTTTCTGCCGCGACTTGGCCAGGAAGGCTTTATAGGCAATCTGTTAAAGCTTGTCATTGTGCGCGAAATTGGTCCGCTGATTACGGCAATTATCGTTCTCACCCGCTCTGGCAGCGCCATTGCATCCGAGCTCGCTACGCAAAAACTCCACAATGAAATTGAAGCTATTCAAAGAATGGGAATCAATCCCTATTTCCACATTGTATTGCCGCGCGTTGTGGGCGGTGTGATTGCGGTTACTCTGCTGATTGTCTATTTTGATTTTATTGCCATACTGGGAGGCTATTTAATTTCCCTCCTGATTGGAAAAGGATTTCCCTTCACTTCTTTTATGGAAACAATCTTGCGCTCCCTTACATTCTCAGACCTGCTGTCTACGCTGGGCAAATCCATAACCTACGGAATTGTAATACCTCTTACGACTGCCTATTTTGGCTTAAAGCCGACCACACTGTTCCAGATTCCCATTTTTGTTTCCAAAGCTGTTGTACACAGTCTATTGAGTGTGTTTATTCTGAACGCCGTCATTTCTGTCATATTGTATCTGTAACCGTGATAAAAATAAAAATGGCGCTGCGCGCGGGGTAACGAACCGCCGGCATAGAAGATTGAATCTCCAAATCCTGGGAACGTTCTACATTACCAAATCGTCGAGTTAGTGAACCGTTATTATTTTACTTTATCTACTGCTCCCCGTATGAAGTATGGAATATTATGGCCAGCATCATAGAAATTACACAGCTTTCGCCCACCATGACAGAAGGTGTCCTAGTTGAGTGGTTCAAGCAACTCGGTGATTCCATTTCCCCAGGAGACGCAATAGCATCCGTAGAAACGGATAAAGCCATTATGGATCTTGAGGCTTATGAAGAAGGCGTTCTTCTTGCGCAGATTGTAGAAAAGGGGGTCCGTTTGGCCGTTGGCGCGCCCATTGGAATCCTTGGAGAAAAAGGCGAAGACATTTCTTCCCTTCTCGAAAAGGCTAAATCTGCGAAGAGCATGTCGGCCAAAGAGACGACTGTGGCCAATACCCCGGTTGCCACTCCAGAGGCCAAACCTGCGACCACGCCAGAACCGCAGCCAAAACCTCCGGCTGCAAAACCAGCTTCTCCATCTCCCTCTTCTATTCCCCAGGCTCCCCTTTCTGCAGCGCCTTCGTCCGATATAAAATCTTCTCCGCTCGCCCGCAAACTTGCCGCACAGTACGGAATCCCTTTGGAGCGCGTAACCGGGACGGGTCCCAATGGTCGGATTGTGGAACGCGATGTAGAAAAGGCTCACGAGATTTTTTCCGCACGCGTGGAGACGTTTCCTGCGGCAGAGCGCGGCGGCGACACGTTGCAGCCTCTTTCCATGATGCGCAAGGTGATTGCCCAGAGACTCAGCGAATCTAAATCGACTGTCCCGCATTTTTATATTACGCGGTCTGCTGATATCAGCGGCCTGCTTTCTCTGCGCGCAAATCTCAACGCGTCGCTGGAGTCTTACGGCGCGCGCGGCGGCAGTTCGTTTCCAGGAAAAATTTCGGTCAATGATTTTGTTATTCGTGCTTCTGCCATGGCTCTGCGGGAGCACCCTTCCGTAAATGCTTCCTGGACAGAAGACGGCATTCTGTTGCGCGGCAATATCGATATATCCGTTGCCGTCTCCATAGACGACGGTTTGCTTACACCCGTGGTTCGCAATGCAGATACAAAAACTATTTTCGCAGTTTCTGCCGAAGTGAAAAGTCTTGCGAAAAGGGCCCGCGAAAGAAAACTTAAACCGGAAGAATTTTCTGACGGATCTTTTTCCATTTCTAACCTGGGCATGTACAATGTCGACGAGTTCAAGGCCATCATCAATCCTCCCGAAGCTGCCATACTCGCGGTTGGAACTTCCCGTAAAGAGCCCCGCTTCGATGAACAAACCGGTGAGTTTTTTCCGGCTGACATAATTCGCCTTACTTTATCGTGCGACCACCGCGTGGTAGATGGAGCCGTGGCGGCAGAATTTATGGACAGCCTTGCCTTTTTTCTCGAAAATCCAGCCCTATTAATGTAACCATGAAACAGCATCGCAAAAAAGCACTCGTCCTTCGCCATGCCCCATACGAAGCCCCGGCCAATATTGGCGCGTGGCTCACGGCCCGTGGCTATGCGGTTTCTATGGCCGACACCTATGCCGGTGTTCATTTGCCAACGCGCGTTGCATCTACCCATGATCTTGCTGTCATGATGGGGGGTCCACAATCTGTGCGGGAAACGCATCGTTACCCGGAAGTTGCAAGATCCATGCGCACGGTAGAAAACTTTTTGCATCTGGGCAAACCGGTTCTTGGCGTATGCCTTGGTTCCCAGGCGATTGCTCACATTGCAGGTGCAAGGATTTTTAAGAGCGAATTTGAATTTGGATTTTCTGAAGTGCAGATTGCTTCTTTACCGTTTAACGCACCCCTGATTGAAATTCACGGCTCTTCTATTCCCGTTTTCCAGTGGCATGGCGAAAACTTTGAAATGCCGCGCGATTCCCAGAAAATTTTTACAGGAGAAAAAGTAGCCAACCAGGGATTTCTGTGGAAATCTGCGCTGGCCCTACAGTTTCATCTGGAACTCAATTCTTCTCTGTTCCGCCACTGGCAATCTACCATGGCCGTTCACCATCCGGAACTCGTTCCGCTTTTTCCTCAAGACAATGCAGATAAACTGAAAAGAATGAAACAGATTTTATTTGATCTGCTGGATCGCTGGGTCAGTCAATTATAAGCTCATATCCGCTTTGAAACTTATCTCTCATGGTTTTGTATTCGCCGTGCAGCGGGAATTCTACACGCGAAACCGTTGTATCGACAAAATTGGAGCGAATGGTAAATAAGTGGGGATCGATTCCCTGCGCCTTGAGAAGCATCGTGACGAGAACGATTCCCATTCCGGCGCCCTCGGACCCGTCTCCTCCCTCCATATAGAACTGCGCAATATCGTCATATTGCATAGCCTTCTCGAATTTGGCTCGAATGCGCGCATTTTCTCTCTGCGAAATTGGGCGGTTGTTTATTATCTCAACGATAAGCCTGTCGTAATTGTGATCAAAGACGATATCGACAAACAGATTAATCGCTTTGGATTTTCGAGCGTAATCGAAAACCCACTCTTCGTTGAGATTCTTGCGGAATATTTCCATCCCGCGATCATATTCTTTATCGCTGTCCATGCCTATAACAAGCTCGTTAAACAAGACGGTTTTAATGTTGGCCTTAGCTCCGTTAAGCGCAAGCTCCTTGACGGCTGTGTACGCGGAGGGTAACATGTCTTCCCGCTGGTAATGCTTGAGTACTTCTTCTGTAATAAAGGCAAGCGTCTTCTCGGTAGAGGGAATAATTCCATAGGCGCGGACGCGAATCTGCCGCCCTTCCCCGATTGCTGTCAGAATTGCCTGTTGTACTTGAGGTTTCATATTTCGATAATTAACATAATTAATATTCCACTGATATTTGCAAGGCTTTTTCTCTTATGCGAACACTCTGTTCACAATATCTTTTTGTTCTGCGAGGTGTGCTTTGTTGAGGCCGGCAGCCGGAGACGGCGACGCCTTTCGAGCGACTACATCCGGACGTATACCTTTCGGAGAAAACACGCGCTCTAAACGTTCTTTCAAGAAAAACCACGCTCCCATGTTCACGGGTTCTTCCTGAGCCCAAACAACCGTTTGCAGATTGGGATACAAAAAGGCTATGGCAGAAGCAGCATCGTAAGAAAAAGGGTACAGTTGTTCCAACCGCACAATGGCAGTATCGGATACACCGTTCTCGTTGCGGTATGTAACCAGATCGTAGTACAGTTTCCCGGAAACAAAAACGACGCGCTTTACATTTTCAGGTGCAACAGATGAGTCCTCTATAATTTCTTGAAATTTTCCATCGATAAAATCAGAAACCGGTGACACAGCCAATGGAGAACGGAGTAAACTTTTGGGAGAAAAAACGATCAAAGGTTTTCTCGCTTTACAGAGTACCTGTCGACGAAGCAGATGGAATATCTGAGCCGGCGTTGTGGGATTTGCGACAATCATGTTCTCTTTGGAACACAACTGAAGATATCGTTCCATGCGGGCGCTGGAATGCTCTGGGCCCTGGCCTTCATAGCCATGCGGAAGCAGCAGAACGAGACCACTGAGTCGGTGCCATTTTACCTCACTGCTCGATACAAACTGATCAATAATGACCTGCGCCCCGTTGGCAAAATCCCCAAACTGTGCCTCCCAGATAATTAAACTCTCCGGTCTCGTAAGTGAATATCCATATTCAAACCCAAGCACAGAAAATTCAGAAAGCGGGGAATTGATAATTTCGAGAGTGGCAGATCCTGCCACGGCATTGTCGAGGGGGCGCAGCGTTTGCCCTGTTTTTTCGTCGTGCAATACCGCATGCCTGTGCGCAAACGTACCCCTTTGGCCATCCTGTCCACTCAGGCGTACGGGAATTCCATCGGCAAGGATGGAAGCAAAAGCGAGCGCCTCAGCCGATGCCCAGTCTAACATAGAATCCCCACGATACGCCTCTGAACGCTGTTCGTAAATTCGCGCTATTTTGGGATGAAGATAAAAAGTCTTTGGTATCGCGGTAATTTTTTCTCCGAGACTGCGAAAAGTTTCCTTAGAAATTGCAGTAATAATTTTGTCCCTCTGTAGTGTTTCAGAAAAGTTAGACCATACGCCGCGCATGCTGTCTACCTTAATGCGCACATCCTGATCCCGTGCTTCTTCAAAAGATCGGTTTAGCTCTTCCAGGGCAGTTGTCTTTACAGATTCAATAGCTGCGGAGTCTACCCCGTCCATTAATAACCGCTTTTCGTAAATTTTGGTAACCGAGGGATGTTTGCGAATGACGTTATAAATTTCTGGTTGCGTAAAAGCAGGTTCATCGGTTTCATTGTGCCCCAAGCGGCGATAAGCAATGAGATCTATCACGACATCTTTATTATATTTTGCCCTGTATTCCAGTGCAAGTTTTGTCACTCGGTAAACTGCATCCGGGTCATCTGCGTTCACATGAAAAATGGGAACCTGAAACCCCTTCGCGAGATCTGTGGAATAGGGAGTAGAGCGCGAATCCGAAGGAAGCGTCGTGAATCCAATCTGGTTGTTCGTGATAATATGAATGGTTCCGCCCGTATCAAAGCCCTCCAGATTCATCATATTGAGAGTCTCGGCTACAACACCCTGTCCCATAAATGCTGCGTCGCCGTGGATCAGTATGCCAATATTTTTTTTACGCTCCTGGTCTCGCGAACGATGCTGCCGCGCACGCACGCTGCCAAGCACCACTGGATTTACGGCTTCGAGATGCGAAGGATTGAACATGAGTGAAAGGTGCACTTCGTAACCAGATTTTGTTTTCCGCACAGTAGAATACCCAAGATGGTATTTTACATCTGAATCTTCAAAAAATCCGACCTGCGCCTTTTCCTCGAATTCAGCAAAGATGAATGATGCGGGCTTCTGCATAATATTTTCGAGAACGTTAAGACGCCCCCTGTGCGCCATGCCGAGAACAATGGAATCTATGGAACGCTCTCCGCTATCCTCTACAATCTGTTCCATCATGGGAATCAGAGCTTCTGTTCCCTCCAGAGAAAATCTCTTTTTGCCCACATACTTTCGAGCCAAAAAATGCTCAAACTCTTCTGCCTGCACAAGGATTCTAAAAATGGAAAGCCGCATATCCTCTAAAATAGTTTCTGAGTTGGCCGTTTCCTCCATGCGCTGCTGCAGAAATTCACGCTCATCGTCATCTACCAGATAAAAATGTTCAGCCCCAATGCTGCCGCAATAGGTCTGCTCCATTCGTTCTATTACCTTGCCGAGAGTCGCGCGACCAAGACCAAGAATACCTGTATCGAACTCCATGGAAAGAGAATTGTCACTGAGAGCATGCAGTTTTTCTTCAATCAGCTTTCTTTCGCTCTGGCGAAGCTTTAACGGATCGAGACTGGCAGCGCGGTGACCATGTTTGCGGTAGGTATTCATAAGATTCTGTACCGCCATATCTAAAATTTCTGATTTTTCTGGAAACAAGGCCGTTGCTTCCGCCCCTCCTGTCCCAAGAGACGAAAAAAAATCAGCCCAGTCGGGAGACGCGTCTCCTTTCTGGTACTGCGCATATAATTCTTCCAGATAATTGACTTGATCGCCCGTGAGCACTGCCGGATTCATGGGGAATGCTTGCACAGCCCTTGTCGATGGCAACAAACTTTTTTGGGTTTTAGAAAAAGGTTGGCGCTGCGCGCGGGGTGCTTTTGCCTGAACAGAAAAAATGAATCGCCAAAGCAAGGATCGCCCCATTGTCCTCGGCTCGTACTGCAGGAAATCGTTTGATATTCTGGATGCCCCCTGCACTTCATCCGCAGTGAAGATATATTTTGTTGGAATTGCAGGCACGGCAATGGCCGCGTCCGCTCTGATTGCCCGCGATATGGGGCACGACGTATCCGGCTCGGATGCGGGCGTTTACCCCCCCATGTCTGATATCCTTTCGGGAGCAGGAATACACTGGCACGACGGCTTCAGTGCCGATACTATTGACAAAGCCGACCTTTACGTAATCGGTAACGCCATTACGCGTGGAAATCCGGAGGCAGAAGAAATTCTCAACCGTCGTCTGCCCTTTGTTTCTCTTCCGCAATTCATTCGCGAAATTATTCTACAAAAGAAGAAGCCTGTGGTCGTGACAGGTACGCATGGCAAAACAACAACAACGGCTCTAATAGCACACTTGTTTTCGGAGAATATACCCGGAACCGGCTACATGGTTGCCGGGAATCCATTCAATTTTCCTACACCGGGTAAAAAGTCAGATTCCGACTGGTTTATAATTGAAGGAGATGAATACGATTCTGCTTTTTTTGACAAGCGTTCCAAATTCATTCATTATCTCCCTCATTTCCTCATCATCAATAACATAGAATTTGACCACGCTGATATATTTGAGAATATGGAAGCACTCAAAAAAACGTTTCGCCATTTGGTGCGCACAGTTCCTCAAAATGCTCTGCTACTCGTAAACGGTGACGACGCCAATGCCATAGAAGTCGCAGCCAATTCCCATACGCGGATTCTGACATTTGGATTAGGAGAGACAAACGACTACCGCGCCGTTAACATGGGAGAAAAAAATGGGTACCGCTATTTTGAAATAGTTCGCCATGGCGTCGTTATTTTTTCAGCTTCCATGAACCTTTATGGTGAGCACAATGTGCGCAATACTCTTGCCGCCGTCGCGGCAGCGATAGAAGCTGGCTTAGAACCTTCGCGCATCGCTAAATCACTCCTGACATTTAAGGGAGTAGAAAGGCGTCTGCAAAGGCTTACCTCCCAAAAGGCTCCTCCCGTGTTTGACGATTTTGCGCACCACCCAACCGCCATACGCTTTACGCTCCAGACTCTTAAAAAACAGTTTCCGGAAAACAGGCTTATTGCCATATTAGAACCTCGCAGTAATACTCTCGTGACAAATATATTTCAAAAAGAAATAACAGAAGCTTTGTTAGAGGCAGATATCGTATATATGGCGCAGTTGCATCGCAAGGATACCATTCCGCCCGAGAAACAACTCTCCCCGGAAAATATTCGCAACGCATTCAATGCCCACAATAAAAAAATGCTCTTTGTACCGGATATATCGATTCTGGAAGCAAAAATTCTCGAAGATGCAAAACCCTCCGATGTCATTGTTTTCATGAGCAATGGAGAGTTTGGAGGACTTCCCCGGAGAATTGCAAAGAGTCTGGATCCAACCCTATGAAAACTGTTTTGCTGGTAGAAGATGACGAGGCCGTTTCCACTCTCATGGAACGTAAGCTTTCCGCAAAGGGCTTGCGCGTTCTTACGGCTTCTACGCGAGAGCAACTTACCGAGATATTGTCTCAACAGGAAATCTTTGTATCGATTACAGATTTAAACCTTCCTGGATTTACCGAAGGAGAAGCCTCCTCTATCGTTATTGAGCGTGGCATACCCACTATTCTATTGAGCGGATCCGATTCTGTAACTGAATATAAAAAAGAAAATCCGCTCATCCTTGGCCGCATAGCCAAACACGCATCGAATTCTCTCTCCACAATTATTAGCATGGTTGAACTATTCACAACTCTTCCTGTTGGCGAGCTGTGCTATGCTGGGCCGTCTCGATCTTTGGCGGCAGCCCTCAGCGAAATCAGCAGAATTTTTTGCATTCCGTTTACGCATTGCAGCGACCCATACGAACTGCAAAAAAGTCTGGAAAATTGCCCGCATTCCTGTCTATGTATGCTGGGGGCAGAATTGCCAGGGATAACGGGAATGGATCTGCTCCAGTCTTTGCCCCAGACAATCTACTCAAAACATTGCATTGCGGGAATTTCACCGAACGCAGAAAACAGGGCCGCATTAGAAAAAGCCGGTGCGTTTACATCCATCCCTGCAAACTTTGTCACTGCTGATTTAATGCGTATTTTTGAACGCTGGAATCAATCCAGATAAATTCTGTTCTCGCCGGTGGCATATCTTTCAGAGTTAATCTACCGGACACCCATCCAGTACAGAGCAACGAACATTCCAATAAATGCACCGAATTGTGACAAAAAGAATAACAGAAAAACGCGGAACACGCGATTGCGAAACACAGAACGCAGCGAAGACGTATCGCGCACCATATTCTCAAAATCCTCTACCAGCGGACGACGAAAATGCGCCTCTGCCAGGGCAGACACCCAGCCAGGTTTAATGACTGGGTTAAAATTACTGACTGGCCCGGATAGAGCAGCACCGAGAATTGCAACGGGATGGGCCAGCATCAGCAAAGGGAACAGTGCAGACGCGACAGACTTAACAGCCACCCACAGGACAATATTGTCAAACAATGTATGATCCGGATTTTTTCCCGAAAAATACAGAACAAGGGTAATAATAATTGCAATCGGGAGAAGAAGCGAAGCCGCAGCTACCCATTTATTGGGTTTGCGCAGAGAATCGAGTATTTCGAGATTGTTCTCTGCTTCCAGATTTTTTTCGATTCCGGGAAGGTGACCAGCACCTACCACGGCTACAAATTTACCGCCCTTCTTTGCATCTCGAACGGCATCCCGTATTTTCTGAGCCAGGTACATATCTCTTTCATCGATTAGAATTTTTCGGATCCCGGAAAACTGCGGCGGCAGCGATTCGATTAAATCTTCAAAAACGTCCTTTGTTTTCATGCGTTCTATCTCTTCTTTATCGAGATCGCCTTTGTAAAAAAGGCTACCCACCATTTCTGAAATAACGGAAACTCGGGAAAAATATCCCAGCGATTGCCAAGCCCTGCGCAGTGTAATAGAAATAGAACGGTCAATGAGATGCAATGCTCTGCCGCCGCTTTGGGCAAGTTCTACTGCGCGCATCATTTCTTCGCCGGGTTTTGTCTGGAGCTGCTCGCCCATTTTTTTCTGAAAAACAGAAAGAACAACAGACGAAAACAAAAGGTATATTTTACGTTCTTTAAGCACTTGAACAATGTCGAGCTTTTTCCATGCTTCTCTATCCATAAAAGACTGAAACCGGGATTCGCAAAGTTCTACGCCCACGGAATCTGGGTTAATTTTCTCGATGAGTTTTTCCGTATCTATTACGGATTGCCGGGATACATGGGCCGTACCCAAAATGTAAATTTCTGCATTCCCAAGTTTTCCCTGTAATACGGGTCCCTCTACCGGTAGTTTTTTTTTCGTTACTGTAAATTTCATGTATCTGCCTTTTTGCTTAATCTTTCGAGCTTTTCTTTTTTACTTTTTTCGTTCTGGAAAAAAATTTCACGCGGAGTCACAATCTGTATTTCTTCTACGGAGCGTTTGTCTGCGAGTTGTTTCTTCATGACCGGAAAAAAATAGCCGTTGCGAAATGCCTGAAACAACTCCGAGCGCGTATTGCTGATCAAAGACAGTCCTCTGTAAAAACCCTTGCCCCCGGCCACCATGAGATTTTTCCATTCTTGCGCATCGCGTTCGCGGTGGGGAAAATACCGTCGCAAATGTTCCCACATGGATACAGGCGTTTCGGGAAAATACCCCGGTTCGCGCTCATGTACCGGAATGCTTGCCGTTTCGCGGACAAAAGCATACGGAGAATGCAGCATGACGCCCCGGTCCGGATAGGTTAAATTTCCGGAAACGTGGTGGTTCGCAAACCAGATATAGAGGACGAGAGCCATATCGAGGGGATGAGATTCAAACGATACCACTGCCTGGCCTTCCAGCGAGCTGCTGATCATGGATACAAGGGAACGCTGTTCGCGGTGCGCCAGAGAAAACAAAAGCGTAAATAAATAATTGCGCGCCGATAGATCGTAGCGCTGCATGAGCAATTTGAATATTTCCAGAGGGATAAAGTAACCCCCGCCCGGATGTTTAAATACGCAGGCCAGTTTTTCTTCCAGCACTGCATATTCGTGGCGCACTGCGGGCATGGAGCCAAAGTGGACGAGGAGCTCATCAAAAGCGGCTGACTCTTCGAGAGTCAGCGACTCTATCTTGTTTTTTTCCTGAACCAGATGAACGAGATGAATCCAAAACCATTGAAGCTGCTGATCTCTGCCAGAATCTGGAAGTAAAAAACCCGTTTTTTTTGAAAGATACGCAAAATACTCCGGACGACTCGTTAGTATAATTTCAGAGAGTGGAAACATTGGCTGCTATGTCACTCCGATATTCAAGGCTGTCAAAATTATTTGACTGTTTTAATGCATCGATGGCAGCGTACACTTGGCTGCGCGCTTCTGCAACTGTGCTACCACGCGATACAACACTGGCGACGCGCCCGCCGGAGGCCACCACCCTGTCGCCCTCTTTTTGGGTTCCCGCATGCACAATCCAGGCTGATGTTTTTTCGGGAAGTTCCAACTGCAATTCAAAGCCGGTTGCATATTCGCCCGGATAGCCTCTCCCTGCAAGCACTACGTTTACCGCCGCGCCCGGTTTCACGGGAACATGCTCGTAGCCTTGGGCCACCATGCGCGGCACGACAATGTCCTCACCAGCAGACCAGAGCAGATAGGGCAACAGGTCTCCTTCAATCATGGACAGCACGACCTGGGTTTCCGGATCGCCAAAGCGGCTGTTGAATTCGACGACGGAAATATCTTCCGGGTTGGGGCCATGCACCATGAGGCCAACGTACAAAAGTCCATGGTACGCAAAGCGCTGCAAAACAGGTTCGATAATTTTGGAGCGCGCGTACGCCATCTGGCCCGGCGTGAGATGGTGACCTGGACAATACGATCCCATGCCTCCCGTATTGTCGCCCTGGTCGTTGTCGCGAGCGCGCTTATAGTCTTGCGCGGGCGGCAGCAGAATGGCTTCGGATCCATTGCATATCGCAAACAGGGAGGCCTCTCGCCCGCTCAAGAATTCCTGCAGCAAAACAATGTTCCCTGCTTCGCCAAATTTTTTGTCTTCAAATATTTCCTTAAGTTTGTCTTCAGCTTCTTTTTTATCGGAATGGATGCTGACGCCTTTTCCCGCCGCAAGGCCATCTGCCTTGATTACGACTGGCAGAGAATGATTTTCCAGAAACGAAAGGGCTTCAGCGAGGTTGTGTGCGATAGAAGATTTACCCGCCGGTATGCCAGCCTCTTCCATAAATTCTGCCGAGAAAGATTTGGAACCTTCCAGCTGAGCCCCTTCGGCATTGGGGCCAAAAATTTTAAGCCCGGGATGGCGCGCGCTTAAGTAATCGCGGATGCCCTTTACGAGCGGCTGCTCTGGCCCCACCACGAGGAGATGAATTTCTTTTTCTGTAACAATTTGCCCTACGGCTTCAAAGTCGAGGGGGTTAATGGCAATGCGCTTGCTGTCAGGAAAGCCCGCATTTCCCGGAGCGCCGTATACATTGCCCGTTAGCGGGGATTCGGAAATTTTAAGATAAAGAGCGTGCTCCCGCCCGCCCGAACCAATAATGAGAACGTTCATGGAAAGGCAAAATCTCTCGCGGTTTGGCCCTGTAAAGAGATTTAGCTGAAACTTTCTTCTTCTGTCTGTCGAACGCGCACTCTAAGGCGGTCCGCGTAATAGGCAGCGGGTCCATCCTCTGGATTTTCACGAAGCACGGCATCAAACAAAGAGAGAGCTTCTTCCATTTTGTGCTCTTCAAACAGAGCTACAGCGTGGGCAAATGTTTCCCGGTGCTTCTGCTTAACTGCTGCTTTTTCCCCACCGTGGGTAAGATCTAAGAGCTCGGCAATTTCCACGGGTGCGGAGCGACCCTTTACCTTCACGCGCCCTAACGAACGGTAGGCGTAGACCTCTGCTTCGGCAGCGTGCAAAGTATCCATGGAAATAATAATGGGAGTGCGGAAAGATTTTGTAAGGCCCTCGAGACGACTGGCGGTATTAACAGCATCGGAGATAACCGTTGCATCCATCCTTTCGTTTTCGCCGATTGTTCCAAGCATCAGCTTTCCAAAATGAACGCCTACTCCAGCTTCGACTTCAAACAAATCCTGCTCGCGACGCATTTTGTTGAAATGTTCCAGAGCTCCACGAATGGCATAGGCGGCGCGAATGGCATCGTCCGGTGTGCCTGGGAAAAGAGCCATTACGGCATCGCCAATATATTTATCGATAAATCCATTGTTGCGACGGATAACGGGCCCTATCTCGTGAAAGTAACTGTTGAGGAAAGCAAAGTTTTCTTCGGGAGTCATTCGCTCAGAAAGAGTTGTAAAATTCCGTATATCGGTAAAGAGGACTGTCATCTCCCTTTCTATTTGATCGCCCAGGGCAATATTGGTAATGGAAGGGCGATTGAGAAAGCGCAATACCTCCTGGGGCACAAACAAGGAGTAAGCTTTATTGGTGCTGGCAAGGCGCTCCGAAAGCTGCTCGGTCGCAAAAAAAGAATGCGTAAACCGGATTGCAAGAATAACAGATTTCGTTAAAATAAAAAGGAATAATCCAAGCGGAATAAAATAGCCTGTTTTAATGACGCCGTGGTCGTGCAGAATATCGTTCAGGATAAACGCAAAGAACACGAGCATACCGCCTAAGGCAACCCGGGCGGCCTCCTCTTTGCGAAGGGCAGCCTGAATAATGGCATAAATGGAATACCCCGCCGTAAGCACGAGCAGTAACTGGTAATAAACGAGAAACTGATTGAAGTGGGAAACCGATGTAAATAGAACGTGGAGAGAATATAAAGCAGATACGATCGTAACCATCCACAGCACTACGCGGCTGAATTCAAGAGGATACATAAAGCGCAAAAACCAGACAAAGGCAGGCAGGCTTAAATATACAGTCCAGTATTCAATTTTGCGCTTCCATTCAAAATCAAACCAAGGATACAAATTGCTGAAATACATTTCCCCGTTTAATAGAGAGCGCAGCGCAATCAGCATCACAAAAGTGCCAAAGACAAGAGTACTGGGATCTTTGCGGCGCAGAGCATACAGAACAAAATGGTAGATGGCCATAATGAACAAAGCTCCAAAAATGCCAAGATCCTGGGTAAGCCGATGCTCGCGGTACGCCGTAATATCTTGGGATTTGCCTAATAGAAGCGGCTTTGTAATGCCACCAAATCTGTCTTTGTAGTTTGCGGCAATAATCTCAATTTCTATTTCCGGAGCACTCACCAGAGGAAGCTGGTAGATACCCTCAGCCGGCTTATACTGTTTGGAGTCTGTGGAGACATCCCCAAGAACCAAACGTTTTTTCCCATTTATAGTAAAAGTATAAGACGAAGTTATTTTGGGAATATAAAGAGAAAGGGTTTCACTCTGCAGTTCTTTGCTCAAAAGAATTTTAAGGCGGTAGCGGGCGGCTCCTTGGCCGGGCAAAGGGCCGGCTATAGCGGGGATTGTTTTTCCCTTCCAGCTGCCAGGCTGTTCCAGATATACGGGATCGAGCTCGGTCTGTCCAGAAAGCCAAGTAAACTCCCATTCTCCCTGCAGTGGCACGAGGGCTTCTATAGCCTTTTTACCAGAAAGATCCATGACCCCCTGCTGCGCCGTTATATCAAAAGCAACGACGGGAGTAGCCCACGCAGCAGATGAAAAAGTCAACAAAATAAAGAAAAGAATAAGCCGACGAATGTTCATAATGATTACTTTCGTTTTTCGTTGTTCCCGGTCAAATACAATCAGGCATCCGGAGAAAGCTGCAATTCCCGCTGGATCGTGGACTCCAGATACAACAAATCGGTTAGAGTAGCCGCTTGGCCAAGCTTTGCCAAAGGAAGAGTTTCTAAAAGAATTACGGGGTTTTCGGAAGGATGCACATGCTCAGAAACCTGGCGCAGTCCGGTACTCATGCTCAGCACAAAGCGTTCTATGGTACCGTGAAACGGCGGCTCGGCACCCGGTAAAAACGAAACAGCCAGATTATGAAGACCATTCTCTAAACGGTTCACGCGAACAGCTTTAATGGAAGACCTTGGAATCGTGGCAGAAGTACGGCGCGTTTGAATTCCCCACAAGGAAAAATAAATCTCTACGGTAAGAGAAGAAGAATCGAGAAGCAGAGTAGCGCGACGATTGTTGAGAGCGATAATAAATATAAACACGATTATAACGAACAAAACAAAAGGTCCCAAAATATACAGATCAGTGCCGCCATTTCTATAACCCAGCGAAGAAATTATGAAACCTACAACTCCAAGGAAAAAGAGGGTAGCCGCAAGAATAGTTATGCCCGCAAGAATGGATTTTTTACGAACCTCTTCAAAAACTTTTTTGCCATCTCTAAAAGACTCGCTTATTGCCATGGGATTATAAGCCGCTCCTGAAACACGATCCTCGTAAATTCGGGTAGCAGCCCTGCTGTTGTTAGAATCTTTTCTGTCTTCCAAAGCAAGACCAGTAAATTCGTGGAGAGAAGCAGCCCTAAAGAGAGCATCGGCATAAGAAGTAAATGCATCTAACCACAAAATGGCCCCATCTTTATGAAGCAAAAAAACATCCCAAGAAGTATAAAAACTTTTGCCGCTTTTCTTAAGAACCTCCAGTAAAAGAATAGACTTAAACTGAGACAAAGAGTAAACTCCCTCCAAAATTCCGTCACGGTGAAATTCAAGTTCCTGCCTGTGCATGTCAAAAGTCGCGGAATTCATGCGGCTCATGGCATTGCGCTGAAAAAAAGATAAAATAAGAACAACCGAAAGCAGGATAACAAGAACAGAGAAAGGCAACAATTCGACTATACCAGAATACAAACCGCCTGTACCGGTAAAAAGAAAAACAAATCCAATCAACATGGGAAATACAGAAAATATCTTTGAAATCGTGGAAGGTTTCTCTTCAATGATGAGCTTTTCGCCAGTTGTCCAGTTCATAAGGTACTTCTGTATACCCCGATATTTGTGCAACCCTTTATTCTTTGAAAGCCTTAACCTTTTGTTGGGGCGGAGAGCCCTACCCGGGCAGGGATTCCCGCCGACAGAAAGAAAGGATTCCCCAGGGCGGCTACCGATCTATTACTGTTTTTTGAGACAATTATCTTTATAGCAATATTTAGACCCCTGTAGAGCCAGCACAGCTTGGAGAGGCCCGCTGCCGGATAGCTCGCTCCCCGAAATCGGTTGAGCGGACGGCACCCGCCATTTCAGTATAGCGATACACCCCCATTTGTCAACTACTTTCCGCGCGCCCCACATTATGTCACATACTCACGGGTTTTGGTACCTACCAA
>DYPL01000049.1:4182-14070 GCA_020719945.1 Turneriella parva | reverse complement strand
TACTTAAAATCCACGGATCGACTTTGTCAGAGGCTACCCAAATAAAACGTTGAAATCAGATCGCCGCTTCGATGTTTCAAAAAAATTCTGTACAGCCGCTCGTTTCCTAAGGGAAAGCAATTCATGAAGTATTATTCCCGCACGCCAGAAGAACTGCGCGAGCATCTTGAAAGACAGGAAGCTCGCCACGAGAAGCGACTCAAAAAAGGGCGTCATTTTATAGTTCTCAATCTGATTATTGTTGGCGCTGCCTTTGGTATTTTAGCTGTTCTGAACCATGCGCGGGAAGTTGCACCCGTAACGCTGCCCGGAAAAGACTTTGACTGGAAGGGGTATACCATTCAGTTTTCCTGCGACAATACTAAATGTATTTTATCTTCTGAATCCGGGCCTTCTGCCGTCCCTGTTTCTGTGTTAAAAACCGAGATAGAAGATGAAGCGGGCATTGTCCGTGAAGAGTCTCAGATCTTTGTTCCCAATCGGGAGCTTGTTCTTTACGATGGCGCCGTGCCCCGAGGTCAAAAGCTCTATTTTTCTTTTCTCGATGCCGAAAATACTGTTCTCTTGCGCATGCGTGCGTATCCGTAACTATGCAGATTCTAATGCTGCTATAGTTCTATCTGCCGGGTAGACTCAGGTTGTCATCTATAAAGGTGCATTGCTTATTCTAATGCAACCCGGAGAGATATCTGACAGATTCTTGAAAGAAGCACGTAGAAAAATCCAGCAAAATTTGAAGGGAATCCGCGACAATGAGGTACTCAGAAAATCGGCCCTGTTGATCATGTTTCTGGAAGCCAAAAATATTGCAGAAGGTTGCCGGAGGACAGGGCTTGCCAGAAATACATTTTATGACTATATGAAAAAGTTGAAGGACAATAACTTTAGTTTGCTAAAACTAAACACAGATTCGAGAAGACCTCGCCACTCGCCGCGAAACAGCTACATAAATTACACATAATCGAAATGTATCATTCCACCGTTTGTAAAATTTTGAAGCAAAATGGAAAGATAGAACGCCCACCGATGGTGGATGGAAAAAGATCAAGCAGCCCCCTCAAACGACAACATAAGCCGCTATTTCCGCTTTACGCCAAATCTCTCTGATTTACAAATGAAACGTGCAGCATCTCCTCAAAGCTTTTCTCACTCGAACCATGCCGCAGCAGATAACTCTCGGCCTGCTCTACGCTCTCGCAGGCGTTCTCATAGATATATATTTTTATGCGCGTACTGCGGGCGTACACCAGAACCAGGTGGTCCACGCCGGCTTTTTAATTTCGATAACAGGATTTGTGGCGGGCCTTCTGGGTGTACAATATCTTATTGCAAAACATTTTGCGTACGAGATGGGGAACATGGAGACTCTTGGCTACCAGCGTTTTCGCTATCTGGCTTTGTACACTCTTCAATTTTTCGCCACTGCAATACTCGCCTGGATATTTTCCATCGTCCTGTTTGGCGCTCTCCTTATTATGGGACCGCCAAATTCCATGACAGTCCACAATATTCTCCATGCCTATTCCAACAGTTTTCTGTTTGTCATCATTATCGCGCCCGTGTCGCTGCTCTTCTCCTTTTTTGCTGCATCTGCCAAAGAGCCCGCACTGCTCATGAAGGAAAAACCATGATTCGCGTTAACAATCTACACATTCAATACAAACAGGACAACCAGATGGTGCCAGCCGTTCGCGGCGTTTCTTTCGATATTAATCCCGGCGATTATACCGCATTTATTGGGCCATCGGGCAGTGGAAAGAGTACGCTCATATCCGCTCTGTCCGGCCTGATTCGGCCTGCCTCTGGAGAGATTCACGCAGAAAAACATAAAATTCATTCTGCTTCGCGTTCCGAACTTTCCAGAATTCGCGCGCGCTATTTCAGCATTATTTTTCAATTTTCTGAAATGCTCAGTCGCTTTACCGTTCGGGAAAATCTAATGCTCTCGTGGATGGCCGTTCACGGAAGTCGCAGGCTGGACGATTTTCGAGAAAGAACGGAATACCTTGCCTCGCGCCTCGATTTTTTTCCGCTTCTCGATTCTTTTCCGGGCCAGCTCTCTGGCGGGCAACTCCAGAAAACGGCCATCGCGCGCGCGCTCATTCGAGACCTGCCCGTTATTCTTGCAGACGAGCCATCGGGCAATCTCGATCCAGAAAGCCTTAAAAAAGTTAAACTGTTATTTGCAGAAGAACACGAAAAAGGAAAAACGATTTTTCTTGTGACCCATGACATGCAGTTTGCTTTCGATGCCAAAACTATTTTTGAACTTAGAGATGGAAAAATTTCTCGACTAGTAAAATAAACTCTGTTCGCGTAACGGCGAAGCGAGCCGCCTGCAATCTTTTCGCTAAGCCGCTTCGTGAACAAAGCTCACGTGACAGCCCCACACAGACACATTGTCGCGTGTGTGCTCCCCCGGCGAGAAAGCAGTCAAGCACTCTTTGAGGGACAGCTTTTTTTCTTCTCACCTCATCTCACTGGTAAAAAAAGGCTTATGGCTCTTCAATGCGGCATCGTTGGTCTTCCCAACGTAGGAAAATCGACCATTTTTAACGCTCTCACAAAATCGCATGGCGCAGAGGCAGCCAACTATCCCTTCTGCACCATCGACCCCAACGTTGGAATTGTAGAAGTGCCAGACCCCCGCTTTGACTTTCTCGTTGAGCTCGTTAAACCCAAAAACAAGGTTCCTGTAGCAGTTGAATTTGTCGACATTGCGGGACTTGTCGCAGGCGCATCCAAAGGAGAAGGCCTTGGCAACCAGTTTTTATCTCACATCCGCAAGGTAAACGCTCTCCTCCACATTGTGCGCTGCTTTGACGACGAGAACATTATCCACGTGAATGGAAAGGTAGATCCCAAAGCCGATGTCGAAATCATTGAACTCGAGCTCATTCTGTCCGATTTAGAGCAGGTGGAAAAGAGAATTGCGAATCTTGCCAAAAAGAAAAAATCGGGCGATAAAGAAGCAGCGTCGGCCACAGCAGCTCTCGAAAAAGTTTTTGAACAGCTTAAAGACGGCAAACCAGCAACGGCTGCGCATCTTTCAGAAGATGAACTTTCGCTCGTTCGCGATCTCCAGCTTCTCACCTTAAAGCCGGTTCTCTTTATTGGCAATGTACCAGAAGAAAACATCACCAACCCGGAAACCGTGGCCGCTTTTCAGGAACTCCAAAAACTGGCTATCGAGAGAAACGGCCAGGTAATTCCCGTCTCTGGCAAAATAGAGGCAGAACTTTCTGCTCTTGAACCCGAAGAAGAAAAAACATTTCTGTCAGAGATGGGTCTTACTGAGCCGGGGCTCAACCGCGTCATTCGCGAAGCCTACTCCCTTCTTGGTTACATTACGTACTTTACGGCTGGTGAAGTGGAAGTGCGCGCGTGGAACATTTTCAAAGGAACCAAAGCTCCGCAGGCAGCCGCAGAAATCCACAGCGACATTGAGCGTGGTTTTATCCGCGCTGAAGTAACTGCCTTTGAGGATGTAAGAAAACATGGCAGCATGAAGGCAGCCCAGGAAGCCGGGCGCATGCGCCTCGAAGGTAAAGAGTATATAGTGGAAGATGGCGATGTCATGTACTTCCGCTTTAATGTATAAAAAATTTAACATTCAGGAATTCAAATGAAAACAATTTACCGCAAAACAAAAATTATTTGTACCATTGGGCCAGCAACCAACTCCGCTGAAAAACTGGCAGAAATTGCCGAAGCAGGAATGAGCATAGCCCGTCTCAACATGTCCCATGGAGATCATGCTTCGCATCTCGATGTAATCCAGAAAATTCATAAGCTGAACGAAAAAGCCAATATTCCCACGGCCATTCTGTTAGACACACAGGGACCAGAGATCCGCACGGGCGATGTAGAAGAAAGTTTTACTCTGCACGTAGGCGATATCATCGATATATCTGCCGGTGGCGGGCAGGACATAGAAGAAAAAAGCCGCATCGTAGTAAATTACCGCGACCTCATGAAAGACATGAATCCCGGCGACAGAATAACAGTCGATAACGGCCTTATAAATCTGGACGTTATTGAAAAGACAGACTTTGGTCTCAAATGCGTGGTCGTAGATGGTGGAGTTATGAAATCCCGCCGCCATATTAATCTGCCCGGAATCCGCGTCAACCTGCCCGCTATTACGGCCAAAGACGAGGCAGACATTATATTTGGGATACAGAACAATGTCGATTTTATAGCCCTTTCTTTTTGTCGCTCTGTTGAAGATGTAGAGGAATGCAAAAGGCTTATCTCCCGACACAACGGCCATGCCAAAGTAATTGCTAAAATCGAAGATCAGTTTGGCGTTCAGAATTACAAAGAGATTATTACGGCAGCACATGGCGTCATGGTAGCGCGCGGAGATCTCGGAGTAGAAGTACCCATTGAAGAGCTCCCCATCATCCAGCGCAAAATTGTAAAAGAGGCAGCGGCCCAGGGCAAGCGCGCTATTGTCGCTACCCATCTTCTCGAATCCATGATAGAGAACCCGCTGCCCACGCGCGCAGAGGTAACCGATGTTGCCAACGCAGCATACGAAGAAGCAGACTGTGTTATGCTCTCTGGAGAAACCACAATCGGCAAATATCCCATTAAAGCGGTTCAGTATCTCGACAAAATTACGCTCCGAACCGAAGCTTCCGGCGGGCTCGCCTGGGCAAGGAACCGCAAGTGCGAAGACGAAAAAGGACACCTTGCCAGAGCGGCAGTTGAGCTTGCCGACAACATAGCGGCAGATGCCATTGTCGTTATTACGCGGCGCGGAATTATGGCAGACCATGTCACCAACTTCCACCCGGTAAAACCTGTCATATTCGCGTTTACAAACATGTCTACTGTTCGCCGCAGGCTTTCCATGAACCGTGGCGTGTATACGTACCGCATTGATTTTTCTAACGATCCTGAAAAAACGATACAAAATGCGTTTAACCTTATCCAAAAGCGCAATCTCGTCCGGAAGGGTGGCACCATTGTCGTCGTATCGGATATTCTCGCAGGCGATAACCGCGTAGATGCCATTCAGGTTCGCTCTCTCGACTCTGTCAGCCTGGCAGAAAACGAGAACGAAACAACAGATAGAATAGAGAATTGAGAATTACGACCAAACGGGGAGACCATGGCTTTACGAGTCTCGGTGAAGCCAGCCTCCCCAAGTATGATCCCCGAATTGAAGTTCTCGGAGAAATGGATTCGCTGAGTTCCCAGATTGGATATTTTCTTTCGCTGTATGCAGAGGCAGGCATCCAAGATATCCAGCATGCTTTGTACCGTGCCGGGGCATGTGTTGCCGGCGGGGCCGACTTTGGTTTGTCCTGGCTGGCTGCTCTAAACAAAAAAATCGAGGAACTCGAAGACCAAACTCCCGATTTGACCAGTTTTATTCTGCCTGGAGGAACACCGGCAGCGGCATGGATCCACATACTGCGCACAACAACGCGGCAATGCGAACGGAGACTGAGCGTTCTTGAAAACCCAAAAGAGCTCAAAGCTTGGTGCAACCGCTTGTCTGATTATTTTTTTCTTCTGGCTCTTTCTGTCAACCGGGCCGCAGGAAAAGAAGAGTCTTCAGCAGATTATTCTTCTTCCATGCGATGAGCAGGAAACTCATCGTCCGTTTCAATTCCGTAAATTCTTAAGCCTTCCATGAGATTCGGAAACTGCTCCCGAAAAGTCTCAATAACAGTCTTGGTGAGATAAACGCGGGCCTCTTGGGTAATCGGAAAAAAAATGTCTATGAAATCGCCTTTTTTAGTTTTATTGGAAGGCATTCCCACAAACACGCCTTTTTTACCGCGAACAATGCGCAGGTTCTTGACCACGTATGTTTCCCCTAAGGTAACGTGCGCATACCCGAGAGTATTTTTCCCATCGCCCCTGGCATATACCTGTGTCTTTGTAATCGGTACGAGCATAGAGCCTCCTTTCCGTAAATCCGCCTCTGGAAAACCCACTTAATGTCATACCAGAGGCGGGTCAACATTTTTTTAGAACAGAGCAGCTAAATGATCGACGCCGTTAAAGCGGTAAATGTAACCAATCTGAAATGAAGTCAGCGGAGCATGAGTAACATACCTGCCATCATAGTCAGAAAGAACATTCTCCCCAAAATTGAGCGCCACCTCCAGATAAATTCCGTGAACGTTAAAACTGAATCCAAAACCAGCAGCGACAAATCGTTCGTGCTGGTCATAAACATAATTTTTATTTGTTTCCGCATTATAATAGTCCAAATCTTTTTCCGTAGCCTCATAATACAGGCCTACCAGATTCACAGAAAACAGCGTAGATGGCCATCGATGGGTAATATATCCCACGCTCAATTGAGTGTTTGTTCTCGATGGATAAGACAATCCAGAGAGCTGAAATGTAAAACGGGGAAAATAATAGCCAATCACAAAATTTGCGTATCCTGGATAACCAAACGTAACGCCCGCCACAGGATAATTTTCCAGCTCGCCAGGAGCAAACACACCCTCCGAGACTTTTATTTTTGGATTTATTTCTCCCTGCCGCTCATTGCTGAACACCTCTAACCGTTCAATCTGTTCCAGCGGGATAGAATACTCAATTCCGTCCACATCGCGGATTTCAATTTTTTCGAGAGTTGTCTCTCCGGTAACAGTTTTCTTATTGGCCAGATCTGCTTTTATCGTGGCGGCATTAAGCCATGCTGGCAGCAGAAGAATGGTGATGAACAGTATTTTTTTTTGTTTGTTTAACATAATTACTCCGGTTGGGCAATGAAGTCTCTTATACCAATGCAGAAACTTTGTATCCCCATTTCTCAAACAAAAGGGATAATTTTTCGTCTTCTTGAAAAGCAAGATAGAACAAATATTCTGGAGCGAGGTCCGCTCCATTTTGCCAGACAATCGTTCCAAGTTCCCTATCCACATGGAAATTCCTGAATTTGCTTTCGTCCCTTAACTCAGAAAAAATTCCGCCATCCATGGATGCGAATAGATCTACAATTCCTTCCATTCCATTGTTGAATTTAACTTTGATACGATGGCCTCCAAGATATTCTGCAGAACTAACGTGTAACATAATCACTCCAATGGAGCTATCGCAGCAAGAACTTTCCCTTCCACTACCCCACTCTCAATCTCTACGATTATTTCATACTCATTGTACTTTGCATGAAAATGCGGCGGTGCATGATCTTCCCAATACATCATAATTGTAACCCCATAAAATCGACTGATCACAGGCACGAGCAATCTAATCACATGAGTGAAACGCAGTCAATACAAAATTCGCGCACGGCTGGATCGTCAATTTCCGGAACAATACGTCCGGCATCTGGATGGGCTGCTGCCATTTCTATTAAATCAAGAATCTCTTCCGTAAAAATAGCAGCGTAATGAAAGGAATCCTTTTGGATGTAAGAAACAATTTCCTCGAGCGCATTTACAGAGTCGAGCGACCAGACTATTTCGGAAGCCACTGCGAAAATCTCTTGCGAACCTCGTCATGGGTAACATGCTTTCCAGCATCAAGGCTCTTCATTGCTTTTTCAATTTTAGTCTTTGTATACAAAGCTTCTATTATTTCATTCATGGAAACATCCTCCGGCATTTTGCTGAGAATTTCCAAGACAATAGATTTCGTCTTCAGTTGAACCATCGAAGTCCCTCCAATCCATTTTTAATTGAGTGTATACTGATCACGGGCACGAGCAATCTAATCACATGAGTGAAACACAGTCAATACAAAATTCCGCGCGCCAAATAAATTGACAAGGCATATAACCCTACATTTTGTCGACACGGTGCGCAAGCTATTTTTCCTCATCTTTGCTTGGCAGATTTCAGCAGTCGGAGATATAGCCTATGTACACTTGCAGGGGGACGAAGTCTGCCACTGCTCGCTGCTCGCACACGAAGATGCCTGTACGCACTCCTCTCAAAGCGGCGTCAATTATTTCACGGCCATACACCACTGCGGTGCCCACTCTCTCGATATGCAGCACACAGTCTTTGAATCGTTTATTTTCATCCTGCCCGAACTGCCAGCCCTCATCCCTACCTTTCATCTTGCCGAAGTAGTCCCTCAGGAAGATTCTTTCTCTTCCTTTGTAGCAACACAATCAGATCCACCCTCCTGAAACCCCTTCTCCGTAATCTCTGATTCTGCAATGTAAGTGGGTATTTATTGGTTTTATTTTTTCCGGCTGCGGCTGGTAGAACCCGATTTATTCCTCGCTTGCCAGCTTTTTCAGACCTTACGGAATAACATCATTTAACGTTAATACCCCTCACGGTTGTTGGGGTACAAATCAGAATGTCTTTTTTGCAACTGTATTTTTGCAGACGGTTCTATGGCCAAAGTGGCAACCGAATCTGTAACAATACAGCCTCGCCGACATTCCGTTATTATGTAACCGCTAAATAAGCGGAACCATTGGATTATTAATTGTCTCTTTTTGGCAATACAGTATTCCAAAATATTTACAGGAGTAAAAATGAAATTTAGTAAATTAATACAAACTTTGTTGGCACTGGTTACTTCATCTTCAATGATATTTTCGCAGGAAACAGAAATCACCGTTATCGGAACAGATGAATCCATAGAGTCAGAGTCCGAAATCCTCAGCCGCGATATTAATCGCAGCCAGGCAGTAGACCCGGCAGACGCAGCCACGAAAATTCCCGGCGTGCATGCAATCAAAAAGGGTGGCATTGGCTATAACCTTGTACTGCGCGACGCCAAAAAAGATTCCTATGCGAGCACAGTGGACGGCTCGGAACTCTGGGGAGCCTGCCCAAACCGCATGGATCCGCCCACCTTTCACACGGACTTTTCGCAATTGAAATCCGTGAAAGTGGTCAAAGGTCCCTTTAACGTAACGCAGCCCAATGCAGCAGCGGGTTCGGTAGATCTGGAGACATGGCAGCCCGGCGAGCAGAAAAATTATCTGGAAGCAGAAGCCTCTTACGGAAGCTATAATCAGTTTATGAGCTCTCTGTCTGCAAATTTTTCTGCTGGAGCTTTTTCTGTTCTTGGCGGAGCCACGCACCGCAGCAGCAATGTGTATCTGACAGCCTCCGGAGATCCCGTGACCAGCGAAGAAGCTCTTCCAGCAACTTTTTCGGATGATTACGAAAGCGAAGATGCGCGCATGTACAATGTAAACACGTACTGGGCAAAACTGGGTTATTCACTCGCAGAAAACCAGCTCATCACAGTGGGCGGCAGCTACCAGAATGCCACCGACCTGCTGTATCCGTATCTTAAAATGGATGCCACGGTAGATAGGTATACTTCCGCCACGGCGGGTTACCAGATTTCGGATCTCGGAAAAATTGAGTCGATCAAGTTTAACGCGTTTTACAATGCCGTGGATCACCTGATGAACAACAAGCTTCGCGATTCGTATACCGAGACAACTGCGTCAACTCCCATGTTCATGGAAACAGAAGCGACCACGCAGACGTATGGGGCAGATCTCGCAGCCGATTACAAAGCGGGCGATGCCAATATAAAAGCGGGTCTCGACTTTTACAACCGCTTCTGGAATGCGGAGAATATTATTATTCCCAAAGACCCTAACATGAAAACGCAAAGCGATATGATTCCCGAAGTGGCCACACTCAATATGGGAATTTTTGCCAACGTGGAAAATCCGCTCAGCGATTCGCTTCTCTACACCGCAGGTGCGCGCTTTGATTATGCCACCAGCACAGCGGGAGAAGACAACGCCACCCTGCGCGATGACGTTCACGGCGACGCTAAAGATGGGGCCACGTTTATGGGATACGCCGCCAATGTGCAGTTTAACTATCTGCCCTTAGAAAGCTTAACCGTGTTTAACGGGCTGGGTACAGCGAGCCGCCTGCCCGATCCTTCCGAGTTGTTCATTGTGGTGGATAAACCAGGCGCTAC
>DYPL01000049.1:0-4082 GCA_020719945.1 Turneriella parva | reverse complement strand
TAGGTCTACAGTGGAAAAACAATACTTTGAAGGCTAAAACTACTTTCTTTTATGCCTACATTGTAGACTACATAGCCATTGGCCAGGGTCCAACAGGAAAGGCTACCACCTACTTCAACACCAATGCCCAGTCTTACGGTAATGAGAGCGAGCTGGAATACCAGTTTGTGAAAAACTTTTTCCTGACCGGTACGCTGGCCTTTACGCGCGCTCAAAAAGAGACCACAGACGAACTGCACGATGCCGATATGGGAGAAATTTCTCCGCTGACCGGTACGCTTGGCTTACGCTGGGAAATGGACGGAATCTATGCGCTGGTATACAATGAGTTTGCCGACAAGCAGAAATTTGTAGACACCGACATGCAGGAGTCCGCAACCGCTGCGTGGAATACATGGAATGCTGGTTTTGGCATTGAGAAAGAAACCTTTGGCGTACACTTTGCCGCCAACAATCTTCTCAACCGTGGCTATACGGAACATCTCCAGTACAACCGCGATCCGTTTACCTCAGGTACCAAAGTGCCCCAGCCTGGAACCAATTTTCAGCTGAGTGCATCGTATCGCCTTCAGTAAACTAATGGGGGGCTTACGCACCCCGCTATGCAGAAAATTTTTCGAAAAATCTATCCCCCGCGAAGCAGGGGATAGGAAAAAATTCTGGTCGCTGTAACGGGAGCAAACCTCCAGCTTTAGAGTTACCAAGAAAATATTCTTGCCCGTAAATTCAATGAGCTGTAAGATAACCTATGAAATCGACGAAAGAAGATGCGATGTACGCCCTCTATGTACGGCAAAATTTTGAAGCTGGACTTCTTGAAATCGCTTCGGGGCAATCCCTTTCTACTAAAGAGGCTGCAGAAGAATTATTGCGATGGTAACAGTTCGCTGGTCCCGAAAGGCTATTAGGCAGATACGAGACATTGGCGACGTATCGCAAAAGATTCTCCCTGGATGGCCTCTAACGTAACAAGAGCCATTCTTGATGCCGGAGATTCGTTGTCTAAATCGCCTTTAAGGGGTAGAATTATCCCGGAAAAACCTGCGGAGTGCGGATTTTTTTTCCGTGCTCCACAATTACTCAATCAACTTCCCATTTCGTTGCACCGTTTTTTTACTTAATCTGGAATGGAGAGAATCTGCTCTATGATTTGCGGAAATTCTTTTTCAAATTTTTGGAGAACAGTTGTATCCGTCACTTTGAGGTGTTTTAATAATTCTCCAGGAAAAGTGCGCAGACGAATGATTAGTTCATCGTTATTAAATATAGCTTTTCTGTGGGCAGATTCTAAAATCTCTTTCCAGACAACTGGATAGTTACTTATAATAACGAAAACATCAAAAATATCCTTGGGATTATCCCGCCCAATAATGGCAGTAAGTTTATTGCTTAAAATATTTTCAATGCTATCAATAATATGACCATTATCCTTAAAAATTGGATCTCCAAAACGCTCAGGCCCATCATTGACAAAATCAACCTGCAATAAATTATCAACCCGGCATCGTACAAAATCTTTTGCTTCTATTTGAAAGACGATAGAAAACTTCTGTTGTAAAGCATTAACAATATTTTTTACTGCAAAATGAAATCGCGGAGAATGATTGGTAAAAAAATTGAGATCATCAGAATATCTTTTTTCCTGATAAAACCTGTGGAGGCACGTTCCACCTGTTAAGTAAAACTCGCGCTCGGTTGAAAAGACAATGGCAAGCACCTCGTCCTGCAACGAGTACAATTGATCTACACTTACATCCGCCATTGAAGTTCTTCCACGAGCATTGGTTTATCAAAGTAAAACGTTTCTACAATATTTTTGCGGCGAAAAAAATAATCGCGATTAAACTGGGGTAGTGTATAGTCTTCCAGCAGAGCAGAGAGATCGTCTATCTTGAAATTTTGTAGATCGTAAAGCATGCGCGAGCTGCTTTCCAATATTTTTTGGAATAGTAATTTTTTTTCCGGAAAACTGTTTCCGTGGAAAATGTTTTCCAGTTCTTCCCGAGAAAACGACATTTCCGGAAAGCACTCTTTTTGTATTCGCTCGTAATCCAACATGACAAATTTATTTAACTGGAAGTGGAATTGAATGCGTCAAGTATTTTACCCTCAAGAGATTTTCCAGCTAATTGCAACAGCAACATTGTGAGAATTGATTGGTATTTCTCAGCAAAGTTGTCGCTTAATTTAACTCGCTAATTGTAAGTCCTTTTTGGCTTCTGCCTGGTTTATGTAAACCACTTCTTGCCTTAACCACTGCTTTGGATGTCGGCTCCAGCGGAGCGGATTTGTTTCGTATGCCTTTTTATAAGTTTCTCTCCGCTGGAGCAATATAGCTATGTCTTTTCCGTAATGACGGTCGTGTGGGAGCATGCCTCGAATATAACGCGAATCAATAAGAACCAGTCGCTTAAACAGACTAATAAAGACAATAGAACTGGTCCCCGTCCGGAGAGAAAATAACTTCTTCCGGCGGGTAGCCAGCCGCGCACAGCGCCTACCCTAACTTTTTCAAAAGTTGCAGAACCTCACTTCCAAATTCCTCCACCTTCCCTCGGCCAATTCCGTACACCTCCTCGAAATCGGCAAGGTTCGAAGGATTTTTTTTCACGAGATCAAAAAGCGTCTTGTTAGAGAAAACCATGAAAGCCGCTATGTCGTTTTTGCTGGCGTAATCCTTGCGCCAGGCCTCAAGGGCCAGCTTCAGAATTTCCTCGTGCGCGGACAAAGTACCTAAGTCGAAAGACTTTTTCTTTTTCGCGGAAACCTGAGTAGAGCGAATCCGCTGTATTCTGCGGGGGGAAGTCGGATCGCAAATATCGCAGTGGCCGCAACGGCTGATACGCTGCGAATCGCGAAAGTACGTGAGAATTCCGGAATGCCGACACTCGCCACCTTCCACAAACTCAATGAGCGTATCGAGAGCATGCCACCGCCGGGAAAGGACAGCAGCGGGTGCGTCGGATTCCCGCAAAAAATACGACTGAAGTCCTTTATCTTTTTTGGTGTAGAGAACTAGGCAAGTGGAACCTTGGCTGTCTCGCCCTGCGCGCCCCATTTCCTGGTAGAGAGATTCAATGTTGGCCGGAATCTGAAAATGAATGACAAGGCGAACATCTGGATGATCCACGCCCATTCCAAAAGCATTTGTCGCAGTAAGAATTCTCACCCTGCCCTGGTCGTAATCCCTTTGTACCTTTTCGCGCTCACGGGAAGAAAGGCCGGCGTGGTAATACCCAACGCCGTCATAAATTTTTCCAAGCTCGCTGTGGAGCATCTCTACCTGCTTACGAGTTCCGCAGTAGATCAGAATCCGCCCCTGTTGTACCTGATTCAAGGCCAAAAGTAAAGTCTCTATTTTTTCCTCTTCAGATTCGAGGATTTCCACCTGGTAGAATAAATTGGGACGATAAAACCCATAAATATGTCGATGAGGTTTTTTCATGCCGAGCTGTTTTGCAATGTCCGTCAAAACTTCCGGAGTTGCCGTTGCCGTAAGTGCGAGCACGGGCACCTTCGGCAAAAGCGCACGCAGGTCAGAAATTCTGTGGTAGTCGGGACGAAAATCGTGACCCCACTGTGACACACAGTGCGCTTCGTCAACAGCCAGCAGGGATATCTTTTGCTTAACGACCCAGTCAGCAAAACCTTCCTTCTGCACGCGCTCTGGCGAGAGAAACAGGATATAATGAGAACTCACTTTCATTTCGCGAAATACAACCCGTTTTTGATCGTCCATCATTCCTGAGTGAATGCACCCGGCTGCAATCCCCGCTCTTTGGAGAGAAGACACCTGGTCCTGCATGAGCGCAATGAGCGGAGAGATGACGATGACAATCCCTTCGAGAACCAACGACGGGAGCTGGTAGGTGAGCGACTTTCCTCCTCCGGTCGGCATTACTGCAAGTGAATCTGCCCCCGAAATTACCGACTCAATAATCTCTCTTTGGCCACGACGGAACGCATCCATCCCGAATCGCTCTTTGAGAATCTGGTCGATGTTTAGATTGTTGGAGGAAGTGCTCACATGGAAGCTCGCCATTTCTGAAACGCGGCGGCAAGTGATTTGGGGAGGGGCCCGG
>DYPL01000048.1 GCA_020719945.1 Turneriella parva | reverse complement strand
GGCTCCTGCGTCGTTGCCAAAATATTTTTTAGCAGGTTCTAAATGCGAAGCGAGCTTACTTAAATACTTGCCGCATGGTTTCTCAATCTAACTTTATCATAAACAATCTCTGATTCAAAAGTTTTCCGAGATAATGACGTACAGCGAGGATTTATGCTCCAGTTTATTTTTAAATTAATTTTTGGCTCCAAATTCGAGAGAGACATTAAGGCCATGCGGCCCGTCATCGAAAAAATTAACGCACTCGAACCACAAGTAGAAGCTCTGAGCGACGAAGCCCTGCGCGGTCGCACGATTGAATTCCGCGAAAGAATCGCCAAAGGTGAATCGCTCGATTCTATTCTGCCCGAAGCTTTTGCTGTTGTCCGCGAAACCTCCCGGCGAACCCTGCAAATGCGGCACTTTGACGTGCAGCTCATGGGAGGGATTTCTCTGCACCAGGGAAAAATATCAGAAATGAAAACAGGTGAAGGGAAAACTCTGACCTCCACTCTTGCCATTTATTTAAACGCTCTTACCGGGCGCGGTGTACATGTCGTTACCGTAAACGATTATCTTGCAAAGCGCGACGCGGAATGGATGGAACCCATTTACTATTTTCACGGGCTCACAGTGGGCATTAACACCGGCTCCATGTCCAACGCCGAAAAACGGAAAGCCTATGCATCGGATATTACGTACGGAACCAATAATGAATTTGGTTTTGACTATCTACGCGACAACATGGTGGAGCACGTGAGCTTTCGCGTTCAGCGCGGTCACTACTTTGCTATCGTCGACGAGGTAGACTCCATTCTCGTTGACGAAGCGAGAACTCCGCTCATCATCAGCGGACCCGCCGAACACGATACCGGCACCTATGTGCGCGTGAATAGAATCATACCCAGTCTGGCAGATAAAACCGACTTTGATATAGACGAAAAAGCTCGCAATGTCACGCTTACAGAGATGGGTGTAGCGCGCGTGGAAAAGCTTCTCGTCATTGAAAATCTTTACGACCCTGCGAACGTGGAGCTCGTTCACCACGTGCACCAGTGCCTCAAGGCGCACTATCTGTTTGCAAAAGATGTCGATTACGTTGTTCAAAATGGTGAAATTATTATTGTCGATGAATTTACGGGCCGCCTCATGGAGGGACGCCGGTATTCAGACGGGCTGCACCAGGCACTGGAAGCCAAAGAAAATGTTCCCATTAAACAGGAAAACCAGACTCTCGCAACGGTTACCTTCCAGAACTATTTCCGCATGTACGAGAAATTAGCGGGGATGACGGGAACAGCCGATACAGAAGCCGAAGAATTCAGAAAAATTTACAAGCTCGATGTTATCGTTCTTCCCACAAACCAGCCAGTTACCCGTATCGATCATTCCGATAAAATTTATCGCACCGAGAGAGAAAAATTTAACGCGATCGCAGAAGAAGTCAAAGAGCGGCATCTCAAGGGGCAGCCCGTTCTTTTAGGAACCGTCTCTATCGAAAATTCCGAAAAGCTCTCTAAATTGCTTTCCCAGAGGGGAATACCGCATGCCGTTCTCAATGCCAAGCACCACGATCGCGAAGCCGAAATCGTAAAAGAAGCAGGTGAAAAAGCAAAAGTCACTATCGCCACGAATATGGCTGGCCGTGGTACAGATATTAAACTCGGAGAAGGTGTGCGGGAACTTGGCGGTCTCCATATTATTGGCTCCGAGCGGCATGAATCGCGCCGCATTGATAACCAGCTGCGAGGGCGCTCCGGAAGACAGGGAGATCCCGGGTCATCCCGATTCTATTTGTCACTGGAAGACAGCTTAATGCGTATTTTCGGCTCTGATCGCATTGCACCGATTATGCAGCGCTTCGGCATGGAAGAAGGCGAAGCCATTGAACACGGTATGGTTTCTGGAGCCATTGAAAGGGCCCAGAAAAGAGTGGAAGGTCATAACTTTGATATTCGCAAGCATCTTCTCGAGTATGACGATGTTATGAACGCACAGAGAAAATACATTTACCAGATTCGCGACGAAATTCTGCTCAATGAAAGCATAGAAAATCTGCTGCGCGAACATATGGAAGATATTCTCACAGACCGCTTTAGTTATTATCTCTCTAACAGAAATCCATCTGACTGGGATCTGGAAGGGCTTGCAGACTGGCTGAGCGATGCATTTGAAATAGATCTCAAAGCCACGCAGATAGAAATGGAAACCCTGAATCTCGATGAAGCCCGCAAAGTTTTGTCTGACATGATAGAAGCGCGCTACAATGAAAAGCGCGCAAAATACGGCGACCAGATGAATATTCTCGAGAAAATGGTTTCTCTTCAGGTGATTGATCAAAAGTGGAAAGACCATCTTTATGCCATAGACCAGCTTCGCGAGGGTGTATGGACTCTGGGCTATGCCCAAAGGAACCCTCTCGTAGAATACAGAATGCAGGCTTTTAATCTATTCAAGGAAATGGTCAGCACAGCAAAAGAAGAAACAATTCAATTTGTCTTCCGCGCAGAAATTCGTGGCCCGCTTACAGAAGAAGTCCCGGCAGAATACCAACAGGTTGGCCGCGCCGTTCATTCCAATGTTGATTCTCTGCTTCAACCGGTCAATATTCAGACCGGCGGAATGCCTATCATGTCTGTAAGACACGATACCCCGGCTCCCAAAGGAGATAGCGAAGCCGCGAAAAAAACTGCCGGTGGAGCATCCCAGAGGAAAAGCTCCCGCAGGAGAAAGTAGCTTAAAGATTTTAATTAAACGTATTGGCTTTTTCGGCCAATACGTCAATTATAAAGGAAAACGGTTTCGTCGTAAACCTTCTCCATATCATTCTGGTGAGAGCGCTCTTCCCGCGCCATTACAGAGAAGAATTCAAACAGTCCCGGGTTATCGCGATAGATTTCTGCCAGCAAACTATAGTACTGATACGCCATTTGCTCGCGGCGTGCTGCAAGCATTAAGCCTTCCTGGTATGTGCGGACATCGTCAATTTTTTTGTCTATCAGGTAATCGGCAATATGCATGTTGTAGACCCGCTCCTGGTTGTGCTTTTCCTTAAAGCCGGTTACATCAAGGGTTTGCAGATTTTGGCGGTGTTGTGCTTCCATGTCGCGTAACTCTTGAAATAATTCTTTCGCCTTTGGGTCCTCTGCAAGGCGAATAAGCTTCTGGTACATTTGTTCTGCTTCGGTTTCGCGTTCTATGGCAAACTGAATTGCCTGTTCAAGAGACTGAATATTATCTGTATTCATGGTTTTCTCCTTTGGTGTCGTCCACTATTACCTGATCCTGTCGGGCTGGTTTACTTCGCAAAAATAAACTGTTCAATCCCTTTAACGGCTTTGTATCCATCTGCTACGGCACTAATGGCATCAGCGGTGCGGTTCACAATATCACCACCCGCAAAAATATGGGGCACCGAAGTCTGCTGCCATTCGTTGGTTACTATGCGGCCACTCTTAAACCCAATCTTTTCTTTTATATCCTCTGGAATAAAGGAATAATCGGCTTCCTGTCCAATGGCCCCGATAATTGTATAGAGTTCTAAAATATGCTCGTCTCCCTCTATCAGCTCGGGACGAGGGCGGCCACCTTTCTCGTCGGTTACCATTCTGGCATTTCCATAGCGAATTCCCTTCACGCGGCCAGACCCATCGTCCACCACATTTAACGGGATAGCCTGGGTTTTAATGATTACGCCCTCGTGTTTAGCACCTTCAATCTCTTCCCAGTCTGCCGGCATATCTTCTTCGCGGCGGCGGTAAAGAATGGTCACTTCTGCGCCGAGTCTTCGAGAAACGCGGGCAGCGTCTATGGCTACGTTTCCACCACCAATGACTGCCACGCGATTGCCAATGTCTACATGCTTATCTGCATTAATGTCGCGCAAAAAATTTACAGCCTGAATAGAATTTTCCAGGTTCTCGCCATCTATTCCAATCGTGTAAGGAACTTCATAGCCTATTCCTATGAACACCGCATCGTGATTTTTTTCAATTTCCGTAAAACTGATCTGCTCGCCCACTTTGGTATTAAAGTGGATTTTGACGCCTACCGATTGCATGTACTCAACCTGCTTGTCTAGGCTGTCTAAAGGCAGGCGATACTTGGGAATACCATACATAATCATTCCGCCGGCTTTTGCTTTGGCTTCGTAAATGGTTACGTCAAAGCCCCGCAGAGCAAGATAATATGCAACAGTGAGACCGGAAGGGCCAGCACCGATAATGCCGACTTTTTTTCCATTGGGCGGCTTAATGTCCGGATTCACAATCTCGCGGATGATCTCTGCATTTTCTGCCTTCTCGGTTGCATACCGCTTTAGCCAGCGAATGGCGATAGCTTCGCCGCGTGCGCCGAGCGGACACACTTCTTCGCAGCGCCGCGTACAGACTTTTCCGCAGGTTTCGCCAATCGGGTTATTGTCGTAAATAATTCGGATGGCGTCTTCGTTATTCCCGTGCTCAATAGCACTGATATATTCTGGAATATGCATGTGAACGGGACATACTTCCGTACAGATACTGCAGCCAATGCAACGAGCCGCTTCTTTTTTGGCTTCTTCGTCCGCATAACCGAGAACAACCTCGGCAAAGGATTTAATTCTTTCTTTGCCTTCAAGCTCTCTCATGGGAACGCGGGCATAATCGAGAAGAGAATGCGATGTGTCCGAAACAAAAGACAATTCTTTATGGCCATCCGGATTACTCACCCCGGGAGTCCATAAAAAAGAATTGGCATCTTCTGAGACATAGTTATAATGCGTTGTAAGACTAAGCGAACCAGAAGGACAAACCTCTACGCAAAGTGCACACCAGCAGCAGCGCCCATTGTCTACGCGCGGGCGAAGTCCGGAGTCGCCCGGCTTTGCGTTTTCAGAATCGCCGGGATTGATTTCTACCATATCAATGGCTTCATTCTGGCAAATGGTAGAACACGTTCCGCACCCAATACAGGCTTCAAGGTCATTAAAGTGAAGGCCTCTGTAACGCTCGGCAACTTTTTTTTCCTCAAATGGAAATTGAATGGTATGTGGTCGTTTGCCTGCCTGTTGCAAGGCTAACAGCGGATTGAGCATTCCTTTTAAGCTGAATTCCATGAGATCTCCTTAGCGCTCCATTTCGGGAGGACACGTCCCCAGACTGTTCATAATAAAAGAAACATCTGCCAGGTTGGCGCCCTGGAGCAAATGTTCCAGTAGAGTTATCCCGTGAACATACGCGGGGCCCCGAACATGGACGCGGCGCGGTTTGTCGCTTCCATCACTCACAACATAGTATCCAAATTCTCCGCGCGCAGATTCCGTTTTTACGTAAACATCTCCGGCAGGTACTTTCCAGTGGAGCGGATTAGGCACCTTGTTGTAAAATTCACCGCCAGGCATTTTTTCCATAATCTGGCGAATGATAGAGATGGACTGCTCAAATTCGCGACGCCGAACGAGAGCCCGGGCCCAGACATCGCAGCCTGTTTCCGTAGGTACTTCAAATTGTAATTTGTCGTATACGAGATAAGGATCATCTATGCGCACGTCGTGCTTAAATCCACAGCCACGCAAAGGCGGGCCGACAATGCCCCAGTCCAGAGCCTTTTCGCGATCAATCACTCCCACTCCCTGGGCTCTCTTCTGAAAAATGGAGTTGTCGAGCATAAGATTATCGTAATGCTTTAGTCTTTTTTCAAGATAATCCATTACGCGCAAAACCTTGTCCGCAAAACCTTCGGGAAGATCGCGGCGCACTCCCCCTGCCCAAATATACATATGGTAAACGCGTCCCCCGGTGAGCTCTTCAAAAAGATCGAGAATATAATCGCGGTCGCCCACGGACCACTGCGGCATTGTGTATAGGCCGGCTGAACCAGACTGACCGCCAAACCAGAGAAGATATGAGGCAAGCCGTGCAAGCTCTAAAACCATTACTCGAATGTACTGGGCTCTTTCCGGCACTTCGCGGCCCTCCAGAATCTCAATGGCACGCGCCAGATTCTCTTCGTTTGGATCTGGTTCTGGCACACAGATACGGCAAACGATGGGAAAAACCTGCATCCAGTTGCGCACTTCCATAAGTTTTTCAAACCCACGGTGCAAATATCCAACATGAGTTTCTGCGCGAACAATAGTGTCCCCGGTCACCTTGAGCTTAACCATCATATTCCCGGTAATGCCAGGATGCTGCGGTCCTAAATACAGCGTGGTTTCTTTTTCTCTCACTCTTTGCTCCCTATTTTCTCGTGTACGGTATGGCAATTTCGGGAATTTCTTCGCCGGAGCGCCCGGATATGACAGAACGAACATCTTTGGCGTCCTCCCGCCCTGGCCTGTCGTAAAAGGCTTCCTTAGAATACGCGCGTGTGTCAAAATCGCGCCGCATGGGCGGCTTATTATCCCAGTCTTCCAAAATCAGCTCGCGAGGGTTTTCGTTTCCATCGAATGGAAGGCCATACATTTCGGCAATTTCACGCTCGTATGTATCTGCCTGAGGCCAAAGATGGCGGACAGAAATACCCGATCCATTCACCCGCGCAAGGCGAACTTTTACAAACAACTGTATTCTGGATTCATAATTCCATAAAATATACACGAGCTCAAACTGGTTTTGTTCCAGCCAGTCTACGCACGAAATATGAGATAGATGGCGGTAACCGAAATGTTCGCGCAAATAAGCCAGAACTCCCACAAGATTTTCTTTTGAGGAAATAAGCTCAACGCCTCCATGTCTACGAATTTCTACACTGCACTGGGGAAGGCCTTCTGATAAAGATTTTTGCAGATCTTGAATTCTATCGCTCATGTTAACCTCACCAGTTGTAATCCGGCATGTTCCAGTTTTTAATGACTTTTTTCTGGTTGGCTCTGTACCAATCCAGATTTTCTTGGTATTTTTTCCAGCCGTCTGCTTTGCCAGCCTTAATGAGCTGCTGCAGTTTTATAAAGCCTGAAATCACAGATTCTGGTCGCGGCATACAGCCGTTAATATAGACATCGACCGGCATATACTGATCGAGAACTTTTATCGTGTTGTAAGAATCCCAGTACATCCCGCCGTTGATTGTGCACGAACCAAATCCAATCACGTATTTGGGATCCTGCATTTGCTCATAAGTGCGGATTACGCGTTTTAGAGTTTTTACAGATAAATACCCCGTGATAAGCAATACGTCGGCCTGGCGCGGCGTGGCTCGACCCACAATCCCAAAACGCTCAGCATCGTAGCGCGATGTCATGGTAGGGGGAATCTCGATGGCGCCGCACCCAGTTCCATAAGCCAGCACAAAGAGGGAATGGCGCCTTGCAAAATTCTTTATGTGCTCTACAATTGTAAGAGTATCTTTGTCGTTTATTTCCATAGTAATTCCTTAACGCATCCACACGACCCATAAAATAGAGAGAATGCCAATAATGGTGGGCCATTTCCAGAAGAAGAGGATAGCCTGCTCTGTCCTGAACCGGGGCGTTACAATCCCTATAATTACTGGAATTAAATATAAAGCCAGCGCCTTCACGAGAAGCTCCAGCAAGTTGGATGCTCCACCCAGAAAGAGATTCACAAAAAGGGTCAGTTTGGCAAAAGCAAAAATGGAACCCGAAGTCATCATCATACCCAGATACTTTCCGCCAAATTCAGAGGGAGGCCCAGAGGCAAGCTCAGCCGGAGCAAAGGGGACATCAAAGGGGGTGTAGTGAGTCATCCCTAAAAAAGCAATAATGCCAGCGACAAACGCAAGTGGATTCACGAAAATATTCCATCCACCTATGCTGTCCTGAGCCGCCATGATCTCGTGCAAGCTCGTGGTTTCATGATACACCATCAGCGCGGTAAGAGCCAGCACAAAAGGAATTTCATAACCGACAATCTGCGAAAGGCCCCTCGAAACACCAATGGCAGAGTTGGGATTGCCCGTCTGGCCGGCCCCTAAGGCCATCCCCAGTTGTCCAAACACCATTATGTAAAGAAGAAAGATGAGATCTCCCTCAAAGGAGAAATTTTGAAACCAGTTGCCATCGCGCAGCACGGGTATAAACATGAGGGTGGTCACAGATGCCGTTATGGAAAAGGCCGGGCCCATGTGCTGCATCAGGCCATGATTAATCGCCGACTCCTTACTCCACAGCTTAATAATATCAAGCAGATTCTGGTATATAGGCGGACCAACCCGGTTCTGCACGCGTGCCGTTAAAATGCGGCGAAATCCCATAAAGAGAAATCCCACCGTAAAGGCTACGCCTATCGTGGCAAAGTATCCGGAAATTGTTTTGAGAGTTTCCATAGTTGCTTCCTATAAAATCCAGCTGCCCGCAGCGAGCATGAACGTTAAAAACAGAACGACATACCAGGCATAGGTTTGCCCGTCACCCGTATATATATGGCGCAAAAAGTCCCCTAACTCGGAAACACTGCGCCCTATCCAATCGATCCAGGCGCGAATGCTTTTACTGAGAACCGGATGGGCTGCACGCTCAAATGGCTGGTAAAAGTTAATGGCATACGTAAGGTTTTCATTTTCGGTTGGCACCTCACCAGATGTGTGGATATCTTTGGTGGTGACGTATCGAGTTCGACGCATGCGGTAAAAATACAAAATCGTGAAACCTGTGAGGAAGACCGTTCCAATGACAGAAATCATAGCAAGAAGGTTCATGCGGTTACCCCACTCGTTAAACAGCATGGACATGCTCCACATATCGTGTTGGATGGGAAAGCCAAGGTATGTGAGCGCAGAGGAAATGGGTGCCAGCACGATTCCTGGAAAAATTCCCGTGATAAACGTAACCGCAGCGAGTGCAAGCATGGGTAACTGCATTGTTAAAAAAGGCACCTCTTTCACATGTTCAAACTCTTTCTCCTCCTGGCCTAAAAAGATGGAAAAGATGAGCCTATACACATATAAAAACGAAGCAGTAGAAGAGAAAAAGGCAACGATGACGAGAAAATAGTGATCCGACTGGATCAGTGATTCATACAGCAGCCACTTGCCGACAAATCCACCAAGGGGGGGAATATTCGCCAGTGAAATAATCGCCATGAGAACCGTTAAAAAAGAGACCGGCATTCTGCGAATAAGCCCGCGAAGCTCGTTGAGATCGGTCAGGCCCGTGCGAAAATACACAGCACCCACGGCAAAAAACAGCATCGCCTTGAATACCCCGTGCAACAGAGTAATAAACAGTGCCGCCATCATGGACAAGGGAGTGCCCAATGCCAGACCCATGACGATATAGCCAAGCTGCGCTACCGAAGAATACGCTAATAGTCTTTTCGCATCTGTCTGCTGGATGGCGCGCAGTGTAGCGAGAGCGGAGGTAATACCACCAGCCCAGGCGAGCAGTTCGCGCACGGGCAGCGAAAACGGTGACTGTAAAAATATCTGATAGAGAACCATCCCCATTCCAAAGATTCCCATCTTGGAAAGAGCGCCCGAGAACAAAGCCGTAAAGGGCGCTGGCGATTCTGCATAGGCATCTGGCGCCCAGCCATGCATAGGCATGAGCCCTGCTTTAACCGAAAAGCCAAACAGCAGAGTGCCTGCCAGCATAAGTTGCATCAGCGGATTTTGCAGCACAAAACTGCGGGCCACGTCTTCTATAAGGAGAGAACCCGACATATTATACAGAATTACAACGGAGAATAAAATGGCATACGCTCCGGCGGCACTGTAGAGAAAATATTTAACACCTGCCTTTGTGGCGTTCCCTCCCTTATGAATGGTGAGCAGAAAGGAAGACCATGTCATGATTTCCCAAAAGATAAACAGGGAAAGCAAGTCCAAAGAAAACAGTATTCCGTACATGGCAGCAATCGTGATCAGAAGGTTCAGGTAATACATCGCAGGCCGCTCTTCTTTTGCCATGTATGTAAACGAGAAGAGAACGGTTGGCACGGCAAGCAGCGCGACTATACCGGCAAAAAATAGACTGTAGGGAGTTTTCCCCAGCGTGAGGACAAATCCTCCCATCTCCATGGAAAAGGTTTCATCGCCAAGCCAAAAGAGCAAAGCAGCCGATGCAGATACGGTGAGCAGAACCACAGCATTGCGTAAAAATCTGTGTGCAAAGTTCATCAGATAAGCCAGGAATGCCCCTCCAAAAGAAACCGCAAGAAAAAATGGAATGCCTGTTATGTCCATACTCAATCCTTCAGAACGCCTTCTGTGTATTTTGCGGTGTCGAGCAGATCCTGCGCTCCCGCCGTTAAGGTTTCATCTATGCTGCCCGGGAAAAACCCGATCCAGAGAATGCCGGCTGCGAGCACGGCCAAAGCCGCGATGGCAGAGAGCGGTGTTTTGCCTTCTGCTGGATTTCCTTCACTGAGGTATAGTCTTCCCGTTGCTCTTAGAAAATACGCTGCCTCTACAATGGTCGTTGCAAGAACAATGGCAATCATGGCGTAATTGCCCGTTTGCCCCATGGCCGTTAAAACGCTGAGCTTGCTCCAGAAACCGCTAAACGGAGGCAACCCTATGATCGCAAAAGCCCCCAGCGTAAACAACAAAGAGAGGATGGGCTTTTTACGTCCCATTCCGTTCAGGCCATCGAGCGTGGCTGAGCCTCCCGCCATCGCAAACACGGTCAGAAACAGCATGCCTTTGACGATCGCATGGTTAATCATGGCAAACAGCGCTGCATACACCCCTTCTGCCGTAAACAGCCCCAGAGCCGCTATGGCAAGGCCGACTTGTCCCATCGAAGAATACGCAAGCATTCGGAAAAGATTTTTCTGGTGCAGAGCGGCAAGCTCCGAAATCACGAGAGTAACCAAACCCAGAATACTGATAAGAGCCATAGAGCCTGCAAAGGGAAACAGCAGAATGGTAACCCTGGCCAGTGCATACAAAGCCGCCTTAACGGTAATGCCCGCAAACAGTGCAGAGACGGGAGCCGGAGCCGCCGAATAAGCATCGGGAGCCCAGCCATTGAGTGGAAAGATTTCGGCCTCTATTCCAAATCCAACCAGAAAAAGCCCAAAGACGATCACGCGAACGGATAATGGAACTTTATCCATGTTGAGCGCAAGATCCGCCAGATTGAGAGTTCCGGTATAAGAATACAGGATTGCTATTCCCAGAAGGACAAACGCACTTGCCAGAGAACCAATCAGAATATATTTAAAGCCAGCTTCGGCTTTATCGTCTTCGCGAAGAAATGCCGTGAGTGAATATGCCGAAATAGCGGTGATTTCCATAAACACGAACAGGTTAAAAATATCTCCCGTGAGCACCATGCCGGTAGCACCCGCTACGAGCATCATGAGGAGGATATAAAACCGGTCGAGTGGCTCCTGTTTCATCTGGGTGAGAGAATACAACCAGACGATAAAACCTAATGCAGAGAAGAGCGAAGCAAAGAGGCCAGCCATAGGCCCATAGTACAAATTGATTCCGAGAGGCGGAGCCCAACCTGCAATCTGTTCTATGATGGGAGCCTGCAGGGCCTGGGGGTAGAGCACAGCACTCACATACAGAACGTACAGAAAGGTCAATCCTGGAAGGATTTTTATGAAGCTGCGCGACAGTTTTGCCACGAGCGGAAGCAGAAAGGCTGCCAACAGGGGAGCGGCTACATAGTGAACGGGCGAAAGGGGGAATAGTTCTGGCATAGTGTCCTCACCACTTTAACGAGCTGATTTTTCTGATATCGAGAGTTTTATGCTGTGCGTAAATTCGTATTACCAGGGCCAGCGCAACCGCTGTAACCGCGAGCCCAATCACGATAGCCGTGAGCACAAGAGCCTGCGGGACAGGATCTACCATAGCATCTGCCGTGAGACCCGGCTCCGAAAAAATGGGTGCCGTGCCCCCCTTTATGAACCCAATGGCAACGAGCAGAAGGTGTGTTCCTGCATCCATAAGCGAAAGGCCAATGACAATCTTTATGAGATTTTTTTTCACGAGCACGGCATACAGGCCAATCAGCATGACGGCAATAGAGGCTATGTAATAGATCATTCTTCCCCCCTTGTCGTGCTCATCAGTGTGTCCAGCACTCCGGCCAGTTCTGCGCCCACTTTAAATCCCACGGCAATATATATGATGGGAATAATTCCCGCGCTGAGCACCTGTCCCGGCGTTCCCAGCGGGAGGATATTTTCAAGAAAGTTTTTGCCAAAGGCGAGACCCAGTATACCAGCGACAACAAACGTAATTCCCGCAAGGGATTCCATGACCGAAAGCAGCGCATGGTTGGCGTGGAATGATTTAATTCCCAAAATGAGAATGAGTACGCCCGTGGCTATAATGGTACCGCCCTGAAAGCCTCCTCCGGGAGTAAGGTGGCCGTGGATAAAAATATACGCACCCAGTAAGACGATGATGGGAAACAGTGCTTTTGCTCCGGTCGTGAGGATGCTGCTCGGTTCCCGGTGTTTGTCTTCTGGTTTACCCTTCATTCCAAAGAGTATGGCACCGAGACCCGTTGCTGCTAAAAAGAGCACGGTTACTTCTCCGAGGGTATCAAACCCTCTGTAGTTAACGACGATGGATGTAACCGTGTTTACGGCTCCCGTCTTTGGAACCGTCGTTTCCAGATAGTCTTTTCCGACTTCCATTTTGTTTTCGCCAAATGGCACGCCAGCAAAGGCCGTATACAGATAATAGCCGATAAATCCGAGCAGGAATGCTGCGAGCAGTTTTTTCATTCTTCGTACCTCCCGGTTTTGCGCAGTGCAATCAGGAAAATTGCGGTCGTGAGCGCAACGCCAATGGCTGCTTCGGTAAGTGCCACGTCGGGGGCGTGCAGCAGTAAGAACAATACGGAAAGGATAAGACTAACAAGCGAGGTTCCCACAATTGCCATGAGGAGATCTTTCTGGACCACCGAGAAAATGGCAGCAACAACCAGCAGAAAAAGCAGAATACCCGTACCTGCCTGATACAGAAGCTCGGGAGTTAGAGTCCATTGAAGCAGTATCATGATTTGTCCTCCTGGTTGTCCTTTTTGTAGAGGTCTATGTTTTCACGTGAAAGGGGAAAAATGCCGCTGCGGTGTGCTGCCCTTGCCAGCGCATGCGAGCTGATGGGATTCGATAACGCAATAAATACTACGATGAGAATTGTTTTTATGAGCCACGCTGGTTCCATAAAGCCAATACCCAAAATAAAAGACATGGCTCCGAGCGTTGTCGCTTTGGTTCCAGCCTGCATTCGAGTATACATGTCTGGCATTCTCACAATTCCGATTGCTCCTAACAGCAGGAACAAGGCCCCCAGACTGGTGAGCAGCATGCCGATTATCGTCATGATATTCATATTCCTTTCTCCATCCAGCGGGCAATGCTGACAATTCCCATAAAGCCGAGAATGGCATAGATGAGTGCCACGTCTATGTAGATAAACCGATGAAATACGAGAGCGAGCATGGCCAGTCCCGCCGTGAGAATAATGGACATGGCATCGAGTGCGACAATGCGATCCGGAGCGGTAGGGCCTTGAAAGAATCGGAAGGCGGCAATCACCAGTGCGAGGAGTAAAATGCCGCCGAGTATGTAGTAGAAAGTATCCATGTCAGTCCTCAAATATTTTGATGAGCAGATTTTCAAAGGGCCCTGCAATGTTCTGCGCCGCTTCTTCGTCTGTCATGTTTTGGGCTTCGAGCCAGTGGATGTAATACATATTATCTTTAATATCTACAGACAGAGTACCCGGGGTTAGGGTGATGCTGTTAGCAAGAATCAGTTTTGCCGTTTCGGATTTCAGCTTTGTGGGAAATCGCACAATGCCGGGAGAAATGGGGAGTTTTGGGTGAATCACAATCCATGCCACGTGAAAATTGGATTTAACCAGTTCTTTCAAAAAAACCAGTATATAAAGGAGGATATAAAATATTCTTTTGGGATGCAGGTAGCGCAGCCCTTTTGTCGTAAAATTTTTCCACGTAAACGACGCTACAATTCCAGCGGTGATTACACCTGTGAGGACTTCCTGTATCTGCAGCGAGCTCGTGAGGGCCATCCATATTGCAAACAGAACAATCCAACTGAATACAAACCTCACATGGTACTCCTTGCCTTTGGGCTGGTTTTCCCGTTTCCGGGACGCGCGGGCATCCTTTTGTCTGGAATCCCTTTTTTTATCTGGTTCATCCTTTCCATTTGCCGGTGCGCGTCAAGGAGATTAATCGCAAGGGG
>DYPL01000112.1 GCA_020719945.1 Turneriella parva | reverse complement strand
TGGCACGAGGGCTTCGGCCTGCCCGTACTTGAGGCCATGCGCTGCGGCGCACCCGTGATTGGCGCAAACACTTCCAGTATTCCGGAGGTCATCGGCTGGGAGGAGGCGCTTTTTGACCCCAATTCTGAAGATGAAATAGCAGCAGCCATCCAGCGCGGCCTCACGGATGAAGTTTTCCGTAACGAACTGATTCGCCATTGCACAGCACAGGCTGAACGTTTTTCTTGGGACGAAAGCGCACGGCGCGCCATAGAAGCCATGGAGCGCCTTCATTCAGGCATTAAGATTCAAAATACCGAAACCAACCAAAACCGCAAGCAACAGCACCGACCAAAGCTGGCTTATATATCGCCATTGCCGCCGGAAAAGTCGGGTATATCCGATTACAGTGCAGAGTTGCTCCCTGCTCTGTCGGAGTTTTACGAGATTGAGGTGATCGTTGATCAGACCGATGTCAAGGATGCATGGATTAAGAAGCATAGTCGCATACGCTCGGTGAACTGGTTCAAAGAAAATCATCGGCGGTACGACAGAATTCTGTACCACTTTGGCAATTCCCACTTTCATCAGCACATGTTCCCTTTGCTGGATCGCATTCCGGGGGTGGTTGTATTGCATGATTTCTTTCTTTCGGGCATCCAAGCGGTCCGCGATGTTCATGGTGCCGCATCCCATGCATGGGAGCAGTCTTTATTTTCAAGCCACGGTTATGCGGCTGTTCAGGCTCGCTACAAGTATGCTGAAGCAGCTATTTGGCGCTATCCAGCCAACCTGCCGGTTCTGCAGCGTGCACAGGGCATCATCGTCCATGGTGAGTATTCACGAAAATTGGCCACTGATTGGTATGGCTCAGGGGCTGCTGCGGACTGGAGCGTTATCCCGCATCTGCGTGTTTCCGCAGAGCCTTCAAATCGGGAGGCATTACGCCGCCAATTGGGATTTGGGCTCGATGATTTGATCATCTGCTCATTTGGTTCTCTGGCAAACACAAAACTAAACCATCGGTTACTGCAAGCCTTTATCGCTTCACCTCTTGCGTCCAATCCTAAGGTCCAGCTTTTATTCGTGGGTGAAAACCACGGTGGAGAATACGGCCAAGATTTGCTGCGCACCATTAAAGCCAGTAAAAATATTGCCCGTATCCGCATCACGGGATGGACAGATACGGAAACCTTTCGCGCCTATCTCGCAACCTCTGATATTGCGGTTCAGTTACGCGCATTATCGCGCGAGGAAACATCCGGCACGGTTTTGGACTGTATGAATTACGGCCTGCCCACGATTGTCAACGCGCATGGAAGCATGGCTGACCTGGATGAAAATGGCGTTTGGATGCTGCCAGACGATTTTGATGACAATGATTTAGTCACTGCTCTGACCACACTTGCAAATGACCACGAATTAAGAAAGCAATTGGGCTCAAGGGCTCGGGATATAGTGCGCACCAGGCATGCGCCACAAGCTTGTGCTCAAATGTATTTTGAAGCTATTGAGCAAAGCTATGATCAAACGAAATATGGTTTGCCCGGGCTTCTGCCAGCAATAGCGAACAACCATATCCAAGATCATGAACTTGCGCCATTGGCATCCTGCATAGCCGATAACTTCCCACCATCACCACGGCAACGGCAATGGCTGGTGGATGTTTCAGAGCTGGTACAGCGAGATGCCAAAACCGGGATTCAACGTGTCGTGCGCTCTATTTTGAAGGAGTGGCTGAAGAACCCTCCGGAAGGGTTTCGAGTGGAGCCGGTCTACGCCACGGAGAGTTCTACGGGCTACCACTATGCACGCCGATTTACCAGTCGTTTTTTGGGAATGCCAGACGAATGGGCGCAGGACGAACCGACCGAGGCTTGGCCAGGTGATGTCTTTGTTGGATTGGATTTGCAACACAGTGTAGTGCTTTCACAGCAGACTTATCTGCAGGGGTGGCGCAACCGAGGCGTGAAGGTCTGGTTTGTGGTTTACGACCTGCTGCCAGTTCTGAAGCCGCAATTCTTTCCACCCGGGGCACAGTTTCTGCACCAGCGCTGGCTTGAGAGCATCAGCCAGTACGACGGCGTGGCGTGCATCTCGCGCGCCGTGGCAGATGAAATGCGCGAATGGCTGGCAACGCATGGCCCCCATCGCGCGCGCCCCTTGGCGATTGAGTGGTTTCACTTGGGGGTAGATGCGCCCAAGGTTTTGGATCTTTTGAACGCTCGACCCTCGTTTCTTATGGTAGGTACAGTGGAGCCACGCAAAGGCCATGCGCAGACCCTGGGCGCTTTCGAGCAGCTCTGGAAATCGGGTATGGATGTAAATCTAATTATCGTCGGCAAACAGGGCTGGATGGTGGAAGAGCTCGCTGCACAGCTGCGTGAGCATTCGGAGCACGGGGTCCGTCTGTTCTGGCTCGAA
>DYPL01000111.1 GCA_020719945.1 Turneriella parva | reverse complement strand
GAACTAATCAAAGATTTACAAAATCAAGGTTATGAGTTTTTAAAAAACTTAAATAGCTCTGAAGCACTGCTCGCCAATGTGCGCTTGCAGCTGCAGGCTCTCAATAATATACAGTTTTCCAATAGCGAGTGGCTTCGTTTTGAGAAAGAGTATCTGGATAAATCAGGCGATAGCACCATTGACAAAACCCGCAACATTCACGACAATTACATCCACGATTTTGTCTTTGATAATGGACATATTCAAAACATTTACTTGCTTGATAAAAAGAATATCATACGAAATAAAGTACAGGTCATTTCACAATTCGAGCAAAAAGGCACGCATCCCAACCGTTATGATGTAACCATTTTGGTAAATGGATTGCCCCTTGTGCAAGTGGAACTTAAAAAGCGTGGGGTTGCCATTAGCGAAGCCTTTAATCAGGTACACCGCTACAGCAAAGAGAGCTTTAATTCTGACAATTCGCTCTTTAAGTATCTGCAGATTTTCGTCATTTCAAACGGAACCGACAGCCGCTATTTTGCCAACACAACCAAACGCGATAAAAACAGTTTTGATTTCACCATGAACTGGGCTAAAGCAGACAATACGCTGATTAAAGACCTGAAAGATTTTACGGCAACATTTTTCCAAAAACATACTTTATTAAATGTATTGTTTACCTATTCTGTTTTTGATACGAGTGATACACTGCTTGTAATGCGACCTTATCAGATTGCTGCAACAGAACGCATCTTATGGAAAATAAAAAGTTCCTATGAAGCAAAAACTTGGAGTAAGCTGGAAAGCGGTGGATATATCTGGCACACCACAGGTTCCGGAAAAACGCTTACCAGTTTTAAAGCGGCCCGTCTTGGGACAATGCTTGATTTTATCGATAAAGTGTTCTTTGTGGTAGACCGTAAAGATCTCGATTACCAGACCATGAAAGAGTACCAACGCTTTTCACCCGATAGTGTGAACGGTTCAAAGGATACCGCAGGATTAAAACGAAATATTGAAAAGGACGATAACAAGATCATTGTAACCACCATCCAGAAACTGAATCTCCTCATGAAAAGCGAAAACGACCTCCCTATTTACAAGAAGCAAGTGGTTTTTATCTTTGATGAGGCACACCGAAGTCAGTTTGGGGAAGCACAGAAGAATCTAAAAAAGAAGTTTAAAACATTTTATCAATTTGGCTTTACCGGAACACCAATTTTCCCGCAAAATGCTCTGGGGGCAGAAACAACTGCCCGCGTTTTTGGCCGTGAACTCCACTCCTATGTCATCACCGACGCGATCAGAGATGAAAAGGTGCTCAAGTTCAAAGTAGACTACATCGATGTACGCCCGAAGTTTAAAAAAATGGAATCAGAAAAGGATGAGAAGAAACTCACCGCAGCAGAAAACAAAAAAGTGTTTCTTCATCCAGAACGCATAAAAGATATTTCCCAGTATATCTTAAAAAACTTCAAACAGAAAACACATCGCATCAATCCCGGGAATAAAGGCTTTAACGCCATATTTGCCGTAAGCAGTATTGATGCGGCAAAGCTCTACTATGAATCGCTGAAAAATCTGCAGAAGGAGAGCGACAAGCCGCTTAAGATAGCCACTATCTTCTCATTTGCCGCCAATGAAGAACAAAATGCCATTGGCGACATACAGGATGAAGCCTTTGAACCCTCGGCAATGGACAGTAGTGCAAAAGAATTTCTTTCTGCCGTAATTAAAGAATATAACGGGATGTTTAAATCCAATTACAGCGTCGATAGTGATGAGTTTCAAAACTACTACCGCGACCTTGCAAAACAGGTTAAAAATCAGGAAATTGATCTGCTTATCGTCGTAGGTATGTTTTTAACTGGCTTTGATGCTCCAACTTTAAACACTCTGTTCGTCGATAAAAACCTTCGCTACCACGGCCTCCTGCAGGCATATTCCCGCACGAACCGTATTTACAATGCCACTAAAACCTTTGGCAATATTGTCACTTTTCGCGACCTGGAACAGGACACCATCGACGCCATTACTTTATTCGGAGATATCAATACTAAAAATGTGGTTCTTGTAAAAAGTTACAAAGAATATTTGGGAGGCTTCAAGGATGCAACGACCGGAGAACCTCACCGTGGTTATCTGGATGTGGTGAAAGAACTGCAAGAAAAATTCCCCAACCCCGAAGCAATCACCACAGAAGCGGAAAAAAGAGACTTCGCAAAACTCTTTGGTGAATATCTCCGTGTCGAAAATATTCTGCAGAACTACGATGAGTTTTCTGCGTTGAAAGACCTGCAGAATGTCGATATGTCCGACCAGAAAGCCGTTGAAAAGTTTAAGGATCTCCACTATCTCAGCGATGAAACCATAGAAGCAATGCAGAAAATTCCTGTGTTACCGGAACGCACAACTCAGGAC
>DYPL01000110.1 GCA_020719945.1 Turneriella parva | reverse complement strand
AATGCCTCTATAAGGACAGCACAAATGAAAATAATTTCGTGGAATGTAAACGGGATCAGAGCAATAGACAGAAAAGGCAACCTGGCCGAACTCATAGAAAATGAAAATCCAGACATTATATTTCTGCAGGAAATAAAAGCAAAGCAGGAACAGCTTAGCCCCAACCTGAATGGCTCCGAACAATACGAGCAGCATTATTTTTCGGCAGAAAAAGCGGGATACTCGGGAACCGGATTATGGGTGCGCGCCTCCAGCACGGGGCCCTATTCGGTAAAAACGGGAATTGACAAGTATCCCGACAACGAGGGCCGCATGATCCGCGTTGAATTTGGCGACTACGTTGTTCTCGGCGGATATTTTCCCAACGGAGGAAAATCAGAAGAAGCCTGGCAACAGAAGCTCGTTTACTATGGGGACTTTCTCGACCAAATATATTCTCTGCGAAAATCTGGCAAAAAAATAATTTTCACGGGAGATCTCAACGTCGCCCACAACGAGATTGATCTGGCCCGCCCCAAAGAAAACATGGAATCGATTGGGTTTCTTCCCGAAGAAAGAGCCTGGGTAGACAAGCTGATCTCCCATGACTGGGTGGACGTATTCCGCGCCATGCATCCGGATACTGTTTCGTACACGTGGTGGAGCATGCAGACGCGCGCCCGCGAAAGAAATATTGGCTGGAGAATAGACTATTTTTTTGTCGATAAAGATCTTTTTTCTCGCGTGCAGGACATACGCCATTTGAATGACCAGATGGGGTCGGACCATTGTCCCGTGGTGCTCAGCATAGACATTAGTTAAATTTTAAAAAGTTTTAATTCCCAGTGTCTATCTTTAAGCAAAAGCCATATTCAGAAAATGGTGCCAAGTGGATGAGGGGCGCTACGCGCGCTGGTCTTTCTGCCGACAGAGACTATCGATAGAGGTGGCTACAGATCTATTGAGTTGTATTGTCCAAACAGATCGCCTGCCCAGATGAATTTGGCAAACAGGCCTGTTCGCAATACAATGAGAACAAAACGTAAACACCGACGACAAAGTTCAATAGAACGGTAGCCAGTCCGGCAAATAAGATACTTCTGCCATTTCGATACGCCCGCTTTGCGGGCTACTCTATGTAAACTGGCAAAAAGCTTTCCCCCGTCTCAGCAGAGAACCGCAAATTACTTCACTAAATACTTTTGCGCTACGTACTCAAGCTCGCGCATCGTGGCTACCTTGTTGCGAAAACCAACAATCTGATAGATCATCTCGCCCTTGCTGTCTGTAATGACAAGCGTGGGCAAACCTCTTACATCGTAACGCGATGCCACCGGACCGTTTTCATCGAGATCGGCATTGAGACGTACCAGAGTAATATTGTTGGCTTTTACAAAAGCCTCAAACTCTTCGGAGTGGAACAAATGTTTTTCCATTTCGTGACAGGAATGGCACCAGTCTGCCCAAAAGTCTATAATAATATATCCCCGCGTTGAGCGGGCGTCGCGAAGACCTTCGCTCACGGTTACACGCCATTCCATGGCCCCTGCTCTTTCCTCTTGTCCACTAAGCACGCCGGCAAGCGGAGTCGTGAGTAAAAAGAGACCAAAGCCGGCAATGGCAAGGTAGCCCGTTTTTTTTATTTTTTTCATGCTGGACTCCTTTTCGCTGTAAACCATTGGTTCTGCGAGGATGGTAAAAAAGACGACCAGAAACAGTCCCACAAAGGCAAGCCCAACAGCCATCGATGGATCCGGAAACGGTTTGATGAGATCCTCTGCATAATGAAAGCCCGCCGCAAGGAGCACAATTCCACCGATCACTTTAACGGCATTGAGCCAGTTGCCCGGTTTTGGCAGTTTGAGCGCAAACCCCCCGATGAGCAGAAACGGCAGCCCCATACCCAAGCTGAACGCGAGCGCCTGCGAAACGCCGGGCAGAATGGATTCGTTTTTAGCGGCCTCTGCCGCAATATCGATCAGTAGCGCTCCAAATAAAGGGGCCGTGCAGGGTGCAGCTATAAAACCAGAGACAATGCCGAGAACGAGAGGATAGCCTATGCCAGCATTTTTTTTGACCTGCATTTTATCGGCAAAATTAGGCAAGGGGAGTGGCAGCAATCCCGCAAAGGCAAAGCCCAGATAAAAGAACATGGTTGCAAACAGCGCAATTACCCAGGGGTTGCCGAGATAGGCTCCAAACACCGATCCCGTGAGTGCGGCTGTAATTCCAAGTACTACATATGTGAGCGACATTCCCGCCACATAGATTCCGGACAACATAAACCCCTGTGCCCAGTTTTTTACCTGCCCTGCTCCAAAGAGCGCCGTTGTTATTGGGATAAGCGGGTAAACACATGCCGAAAGGGAAGACAGTAAACCGTGGAGAGCAGCTATGCCGAGAGAGACCATGCGCCATGCCGCTCATAATATTGCTGTCAGTCAAGCAGAAT
>DYPL01000047.1:9894-14574 GCA_020719945.1 Turneriella parva | reverse complement strand
TGGGCGAAGTTCACCCTGTGACGGAGTGGCCAAAGTTGCAGCGGCGAAGCGCGCCGCCGGCAAAAAATCCACTAAGGGAATTATTCAACAATCTGTTATGGGATCTTTTTTTTCAGCGCTATGAGATCGTCCAGATTTTCGGGAGGGTTGGCCGCAGCAGCTGCAATATTCTCCGATTGAATTTCTTTATAGATCTCGCCCCGATAGACCTTGATTTCTTTGGGAGCTTTTATGCCAAGTTTAACCTGGTCGCCTTTTATTTCCACAATCATTATTTCTGTGGTGTCGTTTATGAATATGGATTCGTTTACTTTGCGGGCAAGAACGAGCATCAGGCACCTCCCTGCTCAATAAGCTCGAGAACAAGAGCGCGCACCGAGTAATCTTCATTACCGGCAATAATCTGTGCCCCTTTGCCGGTTTCTCTAAAAATGACCAGAGGCCCCTGAAGATTGATCGTCATTTTTTCGGGCTCGTTGGGAGGAATGGTAACGATACCAAAAAACTCTAGGCCGCTGTCTGGCGCGGCTCCTATGGTATTCAGATCTTCCCGGGCAAAACTGGGAGAATAATCACTTTTTATCTCTGGTATGGATAAGACCAGAAAAGCAAGATTCGGTTGTTCTGTGGATTGCAGCCACCGGAAGGAAGAATTCTTTTTGCTTGGGAGCAGTACATATTGTCGAAACTGTTCAAAGGCGAAAATGCCATCAGGAAATTCAATTATTTCTTTTTCGTCAATTTCAAGTTCGCCTGAGGCTTTTGTCTGAATGGTGATCATAGGCTATTTTTATCGGAGAAAATCCATTAAGGTTGGTTTAATTATATCTGCGCCTGTTTTGAGAGCGTACTGGTGAACGCTCTCCAGCCATTTATAATTCATGATGGTTTCTACAGGGTCAATAGATTCATTTTTTGCGAGCAGTTCCTGCGTGTAGGTAGAATCCCATGCGATCCGTTTTTCGTGCTGTTCGAGCCGGTTCACTCGGGCTCCGACTTCTGAGCGATAACGGAGAATATTTTCGAGAGCGCTGTCCAGAGCTTCCAAATCTCTCCCACCAACCATTTTCTGATCTCCACGGATGAGATCGTCGCGGAGCATAATGGAAACGTCAAATACAGACAATCCGGAAACGGTAGCCGTTGGTGCAAAGTTGTTGGGCGGTTCGGGGGCAGATCCATCGATAAGTCCCAGGCTCTGTAAAACCGTCCCCCCATCGAGATCTTCTAACCAGATCTGGTGCGGCGTTTTACTTGTTAAAATAATATCGTCCTGGGAGCCTTTAGAGGCTCTCGCTTCGAGCGGAGCGCTGTTGATTTTATCAATGATGTCGTTAATGGTGTCTCCCCCAGAAACGGGAATGATGTATCCATCAATGGCGAATTTTTGATCCCCCATGGCAACATAGTTGGAAGAGTTGCGATTGCTGGCGACCGAAGTATTGGTTCCCCAGAAAATGCGGTTTCCGGGAATTCCAATTTCCATCGATTCAAATCGTTCAATCTCGCGCCCAATGGAAACAATGTCCCCTTGGTATTGCACCCCCGTCATGGCATTTCCCTGGTCTATGCCCTGTGTCATCAGGTGTGTGTAGACGGGCAAAAACGGATCGCGCTCAATTACGGAACCGCCAAAAATGGGGCGACCCGTTGCGTCTTTGGTGTTGGCTATATCTACGAGGGCAAGAAGATGCTGATTAATTTCTTTCGCGATGGCTTCTTTCAATTCAAAACCGCTGTTGGTTCCGTTGGCCGCCTGCACGGTCAAATACCGAATCCTCTGAAAGATTTCGCCAACGCGATCTAACTGGCCGTCCATAATCTGCAGCTTGTCTTTGGCTTCGCCAATGTTTCGGTTGTACTGGTACAGTTCTGCCATGCGCGTGCGCAGCAGCAACTGGTTGGCGGCACCGGAAGGGTCATCCGATGGCTTATGAATGCGCGAACCGGTGCTGAGTTGCATTCCTGTTTCGGACATTTCTGATTTCTGACGGTTGAGAGTAGAAATCATTTTGTTATTGAGCATGAGATTAGTGACGCGTATCATTTGTTACCTCCGTGTTATCCAAGCCGCGTGATGAGCGTTTCTATCATTTCGCTCATGGTTTGCATGATGCGGGCAGCTGCGTTGTATCCGTGCTGAAACTGAACCATGTTCGCCATTTCCTCGTCAAGATTCACACCCATTACACTTTGCCGCAATGACTGCAAATTGTCGAGAATGAGTCCTTGGTTGTCCACCTGGTCCTGCGCTGTTTTGCTTTCGATTCCAAGTTTGGCGATGAGTGCATTGTAAAATTCATCCGTATTTTTATGCTCACCCACCATGGTATTATTGTGGCGGAGCGCCTGTGCAATGCGCAGGGCATTGGATCCATCCTTGAGTCCGTATGCCTCATTGGCATCGCCCGTTCCGCCAATATCTTTTCCCGACGCCGCAGCGATCAGAGCCGCGTTTCCTTCGACCTCGTCGCTCAATCGCAATACACCGGCGGGATGAAGCACGGGTACAAGGGTAATGCGATCGAGATCTGAACTCAGTTTGTTAATTTCGTCGAGGCGGCGATAATCGAACGCTCCGGCGGGGCCGCTGTTCTGAAGAATGCCAGCATAGCCAGACAACAGCTCTCCTGAGTCTTCCATGTGGCGGATCATAAACGAAGAGCGCCAGTTATCCTCGGATACTTTTCCCTTGAGTACGAGATTGTTGTTATGGTTTACATAAGCAACTACACCGGCACCGGAGCGATTAATGCGTTCAATTACCGATCCGAGAGTTTCATCTTCGCGGTAAGTAATGTGCACGGGTGTATTCGCCTCATCGTTTCTGGAGAAAGTCAAAGTACCGGAAATTCCCATGGGCCTGTTGGTCGCGATTTCATTGCGCCCGGCTACTTTGAATACGGCAGAAGTATCGTCTGTGCCATCGCCGTTTAAATCAAAGTTCCCTCGAATGTTGCGGGCAAGTGGATCGAGGTGAAAAAAGTTGATATTGGTTTCTTTGGTGAGACCAAATCCATCGCGGTGGACCTCATTCACGATATCAGAAATGTTGACAGCAAGCAGGTCCAGATTTTTGATATTTTCGCTGAGTACCCCATCGCGCACTTCAAGGAGCGCCTGTATATGTCCTTCGCGAAATACGGCGTCCTTGCCGCCCTCTCCCCATACAACCTTCTTGAGACCTTCGTTAGAGGGATCACTTTGTGTTTGCAGCAGATTGAGTTTTTCGCCCTGGACGAGAACCATTCCGCCGATGTATACAATGGCTTCGTTGGGATCCATGTACTCTACCGTGGTATTGGTGAGTTTTGAGAGTTCGCCAATTTTCTGATCGCGCATGTCTCTCAGATCGTTGGGGTCGTCTCCCAACGCAACGGATTTCATGATGCGCACGTTAAGATCGCGCAGTTCCGTGGCGAGAGCATTGACCTGATTTACGGAAACGTCAAGATCGTTGTCTACCTGCGCTCTCAGTTGAAACAGTTTGTCGAATGTGTTGCGTATGCGAAAGGAAAGTTCTCGACCGCTTTCGCGAACAACTTCGCGGTGAGACAATTCTTCCGGATATTGAGATAGCTCCTGCCAGCTCTGCCAGAAGCGGTCTAACTGAGAGCGAACAGATTCGTCCGAAGGTTCATTGTAAATAATTTCAGTCTGGGACAAATACTTTTGTTTGGTTTCCCAGTAAGATTTTTGCTGTGTCGTTTCGTTCACGCGGGCTTCCACAAAAGCGTCTCGAATTCTCTCTATGCGGTTGACTTCATTTCCCTGCCCGAGCATGCCGGGACCATTGGCGCGGTTAAGCGATGGATCGTAGAGTGGATGCGATGCTGACATATTGACGCGCTGGCGCGAATAGTTTTCGTTATCTGCGTTGGAAATGTTGTGACCGGTTGTCTGAAGAGCAAGCTGGTGGGTACTGAGCCCTCGGCGCGCAATCTCCAACCCCATGAATGTAGATGCCATACAATCTCCTTAACCGTTAATGTCTATGAGCATGGATTTTTGCTCACGGTGAACTTGTATTCCGTAACCATCCGATTCTTCTTTTAGCGATGCTATAATTTCTCTGAATAAAGCCACTCTGTCGTTCAGGAGCTTTTCGTTTCTCGCGATGAGTACCTGCAGATCGAGAAGCGTGTGGTATAGTTGTTCGCGCTCATTTTCGAGTTCGCCGATTTCGTTGTGGTCTGCGTAAATGGTTTCTGTCAGCTTTTTAAGGTTGGTATTCTCTGCGTAACGGGAAAAAAAGGCGTCGCGAGAATGTTCCAGGCTGTCTGCCGTGCGGTGCAGTATTTCCTGCTCGCGCAGTTTTTCCTGGAGAAGATGGCCGTTCTGCTCCACAATGGCGGGAGTTTTTTCGGATTCCAGTAGGGCAAGTTTTTCATAGGTTTCGCGCAGCTCCCGCAGAATGGAAATTCCCTCCCCGAGACCTATGCCCCAATCCTGTTTTTTCTCTCTGCCTGTGTCCATAGTTCACCGTCGGCAGATTTCTAAATTTCTTTAATCAATTCTGATGGTGCCCTACCCGGGCAGGGATTCTCGCCGGCAGAAGATATTTTTTTTCCATAGTGACAGCCGTTCTGTTGTATTACATCGGATGCTTTAGAAAATAGTTCCTGTTCAATAACGATGTAAAACTTAGCATTAAAATTTATTTTCTTAATGCGGGCCGTT
>DYPL01000047.1:4698-9794 GCA_020719945.1 Turneriella parva | reverse complement strand
TCCCTGTACGTGGATCGCCGTAGTTCCCTTCGGGTCTGTCAGATATCTCTCCGGGTTCATAGATAAGGCGCCATATTCTTATTGCCAGCGACTTTCGGGAAAAAAAAATGCAAAATGAAATTTCGCATTGTTCTGCTCGCGGTTGTGCTTGCAGCAACCGGTTGCCAAAAGTGGCCAGCCGATCCGTGTGCTGCGGTCCCGGAAGATATGAAATGTATTCCAGCAGGGAATTTTCTCTATGGCAGCAATGACACTCGCTTCCCAGATGAACATCCGCAATCTTCTGTCTTTGTCTCTACCTTTTACATGGATGCCACGGAGGTAACGACAGCAGCGTACCGCCAATGCTCCGATGCAGGTGTTTGCGATTCCGTTGTATCATACTATCCACAGAACCGGGGAGACAATCAGCCGCAACTCATGGTTACCTGGTTTCAGGCAAAGCAGTATTGTGAATGGAAGGGCAAGCGACTGCCCACAGAGGCAGAGTGGGAAAAAGCTGCCCGTGGAGCTGTAGGAGCAGAATACCCATGGGGGAATGAAACAGCCGATTGCAGCAGAGCCGTTATTAAAGAAAACGCCAAACGAGGTTGTACGGCAGAATTTGGGGAAGCGGGAAGAACCAGCGACATAGCAACGCGGCCAGCCGGTGCCTTTGGGCTTTACGACATGGCCGGGAACGCCCACGAATGGGTTGCAGACTGGTACCACCCTGACCGGAAGAAATGCGGGCAGGATTGCCTCGGAGCCGATCCAAAAGGGCCCTGCCAGGGGAAAGAAGGATGTCCCGGTATGGATGCGCGCGTTCTCAAGGGTGGATCCTGGTACTGGGATTCAACTTGGGCCCGGTCTGCAAAACGCCGAGCTTACGATCCCCATAATCGGCACGAACCATCGCCACATAATTTTGGATTCCGATGTGCCAAATCTGCAATACTATTACAAAAGGATTAACAATGAAAAAATGGATGAATCTCTGGGGGCTGGCTGTCATTGCAATGTCCTGTTCGGGAGCGCAGAAAACCGCAAAAATAACGAACCCTGATTTTTTAATTGTATCCCAGGAAATTCGTTCCGATCTCAAACCCATACAACAGGAGCGCTACCCAAAGCAGCAGGCAGCGGACCTGTTTGCGTACATGGATACCCCGTCCGATACATACTGCGCGATGATCTGGCAAAAACAGCCCATGACAAAAGATGGAGTTCTTGCCTTTATAAACGAGGAATACTACCGTACATATCGAGACATATTTCCACGCTCCGTAAAAGGCTTAACAGCCGGGTGCCACAATTTTTTTAAGATGAACGATAAAGAGCCGTACCGTGCATTCCGGCTGCTGAAACAATTGAACCCCCAAAAACAGTTCGATTGCTATGGGGTTGGATTTTTGCAGCCATACATGATGCACAATGAGCTGAGTTGTACAACCCTTACAATGATGGATATTGACTGGCGGATTCTGGAAGGTCATACTTCCATACTGCAGGTTTTTGAGGAGAATAAACTGAATCCATACACAGAAATATCGTTAGAGTCGGTGAATCTTCCCTGGGTGGCCCAGCTTGGCGCAGTGGTTCCGCCCGAGAAAATGCTCCCTGAAAGAAAAGCAACCCTCTCTGAGCTTTGTCCGGTGGATCAGCAGGCCATGTGCCAGAGACATTTAGAACAGTACCAGACCAAAAAGCTCCCACTGCAATCCGTACGGCTAAACCTTTCGCCCCTGCACGATATAGATTACCTTTCCGCCAGAGACAAAACTATCAGGGTCGTTTTTTTGAGCAATGCGATTGAAAATATTTACACGACAAAGGCGCAGTTTAATGCTCTTATAGAAAAAACAAAACAGGCATCTTTGGCCGGCACGCAGACTGTGTTTATTCATCAGGCGGGCAGCTATAAAAACTTTGGCCTGTACGAATACCAGAACATGGACGGAAAAAACCGAATCCGTACAATCTGCAAGGATATTTATCCGGAGACAAAACTGGAGCGAACACAGGATTTTTACGAGACTTATTTTGACGAAATTTCTGAAACAAAAAATCCACCGACATGCGCTCCTCTCTACGAAAAAATTACGACCCCTTGAGAATCAGGTAAATGCCCTTGGCAAGGTAGACAGCATCCTTTTTTTGAGAGGGATCATGGAAGGTGAAAAGCTGAGTGCCATTGCCATGGGCCTGCCGAATGGAACGAAGGGCTAGGCGATTTTTTCCTCTGTTATGGACAGAAACTTCTGCGAGTTCTTTTTCTGCGAGGCAATGTTCCCTAAAATAGCATTCGTCGCTGGTGAACAAAGCGGACTGCCCGCCTAACGAAACGACAATTATATTAGACATTTTTGCGTGTCCGTTGGCTGCCCTTATGCTAACCCAATCTGGCGGGGCATCTTTGGATGAGCGATATACCTGCGCGCCGGGATATTGGGACAAACAGCCAGAGTGATCAAAATGATTATGAGTTAAAAAAATTCCGTCAATGGATTCTGGAGAAACCCCGGCGCGCCGGAGCAGTTCAACGGGATGTGCATAGTTTTGAATTCCAAACGCCTTTATTTTAGATGCATCGCATGCTCCCGTATCTACCAGATAATTTTTGCCATTTTTTTGAATCAGGTAAAAGTACCACGAAAATTCGAGTATGCGATTAGAGCCATTGCGGATCATGGATGATTCTGGAAACCGGCTACTTCCGTACTCCAGCATGAGAATTCTATCCTCGCGGATTGATTCTGGATTTGCCGATTTGACGGGAAAAATCAAAAGGGCGGTTGCCACCTCTATCGACAAAGCTATGGCGGCCTGCAAAATCGCGAGAACGCTTATGGCCATTTGTTCAACCTCCCTTATTCTGTTTTTCTGCCATTGGCAATGACTTGACACTGAAACCAAATCATGAAATCCTGCGCCATGAAACTTTTTCTTCGCAGCCTGTTTGCCCTGCTTTTCGCAGGTGGCTCCGCTCTGTTTTCCGAGCCGGGGTATATAGAGCAACCGTATTTTTCTCACCATGTTACGGACGGCGTGGAGCGCGCTGGCATTTTTCCAGTTGTCATCTATTTTTCGGAAAATGACATCTCCGTGCCGTCATCCGGTGTGGCATCGCTGAGGGACGCCGTTGCTTCGCTTTCTGGCCCTCGTTTTGCTTACCGTTTTCGGATAACCGGATATGCAGATACACTGGGAGGGGAAACGCGCAATATGTCTCTTGGCTTGCGCCGGGCAGAGGCCGTGGCTCGGGTACTGGAATCTCTGAGGGCTCCCATGAAGGGTGCTGTTTTGGCATCTTACGGGGAGAGCGTCTCTTCTGCTTCGCGAGAGTATCGCAAGGTTGTCGTGTCGCTGGAGCCTTCAGAGCGCCAGGATTCGCTTCCCTTGTATCTTCTGCTTTTGTTGTCTTTTCTGCTGTTAGTGGCTGTAATCTTTTTTGTCCTGTTTTCCAACCGGCGTGCGCGCGGGTATTAACAGGACACCTGCCGGATTTCTCTGGCAGGTGACTTTTTTCAGGTAACCTCTAATAAAGTCCCTATCTTTTTTCGAGAGAAATATATGGCACATCTCTGGGGCCCGTATATTCTGCCCGTGGCCGAATGAGGCGGTTGTTTTCCCTCTGCTCCAGCACATGGGCTATCCATCCCGCTGTTCTCGCCATGGCAAACACAGAGGTGAACATATCGGTAGGGAATCCCAGCGCGTAAAAGGTTAATCCGGAGTAGAAGTCTATGTTGGGAATCAGCTTCTTTTTTTCAAAGACATATTTTTCTATTGCATCCGCAACTTCGTAGTATTTTTCGTATCCCTGTGCTTTTACGAGATCGTAAGCCTGCTTTTTGAGAATGGGTACGCGAGGATCGCCCTCTCTGTATACGCGGTGTCCGAATCCCATAATCTTCTGTTTTTTGGCAAGCAGGTCGTCAATGTATTCGGGAACCATGTCTACATCTCCAATATTGAGCAGCATTTCCATGGCTTTCTGGTTGGCCCCCCCATGCAGTGCACCCTTGAGGGCAGACAGCGCCGTCGTGATGGCAGAGTACATATCTGCCTCTGTGGCTGCCGTTACTCTGGCTGCAAAGGTGGAGGCATTGAGCTCGTGCTCCGCGTACAAAACCAGCGCCGTATCGAGCGCTTTAACGGACACTTCGTCTGGCACTTCGCCGTGAAGCATATAGAGCGTATTCGCTGCCAGGCTTAAATCGGAGCGCGGTTCAACGGCTGCTCTTGCTTTTCTGTGGCGTTCAAATGCTGTCAGCAGCACGGGCATTCTGGCGAGAATTCTCACCGATTTTCTGGATTCCGCATCGCGGGAATTGTCGTCTGCTTCGTGGTCGTATAATGCCAGCGATGAGAACAGTGTTCGCAGTGCCGCCATGGGGTGTGCCTGTCTGGGAATGTGATTGACTTCTTCTTTGACTTCGAGAGGAACGAGGCTGTTCTCTTTGATTTCTTTTGTCAGTCTCGTAAGTTCTGACTTGCCCGGGAGCCTTCCATACCAGAGTAAATATACGACTTCTTCGAATGTTGAGTGTTCTGCAAGTTCCTGAACGGCAATGCCCCGGTAACGGAGTTCCTGCCCTTCTATGAGCGTGATGCCGGATGATACGGCCCGAACTTCTTCGAGGCCTGCGTGGTGGTCTGTAGACATAGTCCCTTCCTGTATTAACTTCTTTGCTTCCAGTCTTTGTGACCTGGTTATCGAGTCTGGTCAACTAAAAAAAAACGCTCCAAAAATTAAAGAAGATTTCGTGGAGCATATTTCTTTTTTGTGGACAAAGCAAAAGGACTATATTATTATGAGATGTATGGGCGCAGGGCAAAAATTAATCGCATCCATTTTGCTTTTTCTGATGGCTGTCGTTGCAGTGGCTTCCGTTGGTGGTTTTCACGTTCACCTCTATAAAGATTCAGCCAGCATTGTCAATATTGAAATTCCAGAACATAATAATACAGATCATGCTGCCCTCCCGGGCGGGGAAATATCGCTGTTCGAGTTTCTTTTCCAGACGGGAACCCTTAAAATTATGCTGGCTGGGTCTATCTCTTTGATCCTGTCAATGGTAAGTCTTTTCACTTCTATTGAATTTCTACCTGTT
>DYPL01000047.1:0-4598 GCA_020719945.1 Turneriella parva | reverse complement strand
CTGTTTCTACCTTACGCGGGCCATTGCCTCCACCACAATTTGCATAAATGATATTTCCACATTGCAGTGGGATCAATTTATTTGCAGAAAATACATGGAGGGGAAAATGTCCTTTTTTAAAAAAATACTATTTGTAATTGTGATAGTTGAGGGGTTGTATTCCCAAGAAGCAAAGCCTATTAAGCTTAGTGAGTTTCTTAGCTTCGTTTCAATGGAACATCCCAAAATTCAGGCGGGTTCAGCAAGAAGACTATCGAATCTGGATAAAATTGCAGCCGGCTACACCGCAGGTCCCTGGGTGATTGACGTGTACGGAGGCTACAAACAGGCGCCAGAAAATCCCGGGGGCATTTTTAGAACAATGCTTAACGTCCCGCTAAAAGTTCCTGGATACTCTGGAGTAAAAAACAAAGCTATGGAGAGTGCTGGCGAAGCCTCTCTTTCCGATCAAAAAATACTGCGTTCGGAAGTCATCCTGGACGCAACTTTATCGGCCATACGTTTAGCGCAGGCAGAGAAACTTGTAGAGCACTCTAGAGAAAGAGCCACACATATAAAACTGATTCAATCTTATCTAAGAAGTCGCGGGTTAGCTTCTCCAGAACAGAGAGCGGATCGCCTTATTGCATTATCGGCCATTTCGTCGTTGCGAAATAGAATGGAAAGTTATCAGGCAGACAAAGATATTTTTCTGGCAGGGGTATTGCGTTTTGTATTGGCAGGGCAATTTACATCTATTATAGTTAATAAAGAAGATTTGCCAGAGCTTTTACCATTGGAGGCAAGCTGGCAAAGGGTACTGGAATTCAACGCAGAACTAACTGCCGCGAGATTGAAACTTAAGTATCTTTCCGACGAGATAGATGTACAGGAATGGAACCTTTGGGCTTCTCCTTCTCTATCAGCTTTTTACGAACAGGAGCCGTCTGCTTCGACTGACATGTATTTTGGCGCAGGAATAAGCTATCCGCTTGGTTTTACCGATTCTTCTACGCGGAAAAATATTTCTGCTTTGTCAAACGAACACAAAGCCGTCCGCCTTGAAATACAAAATTTGGAAGGAGTGCTACTGTCCAAATGGAAGGCACTGCAATCCTCTCTGGTCTCCATACGGAAGCAGCGAGATCAAATCCTTTCTTCCTCTTTGTCAGACTGGCCGATTATCATTTCTGGCTTTGTGAAAGGCCAGATAACTTTGCGAGCGTTCATAGATGCGGAGGAAGCCATGAACGGGCAAGAATACGAAATAATTGAACTCAATACGAGAGAACTCGAAATTATTGCGGCCATAGCTTTTCTTGAAGGCCGCTTGTTCACGGAGATAAATACATATGAAAAATAATACGACTATATTTTCTTTTGCCTGGTCTAACCGGCTCTGGATAGTATTAACCTTTGCAGGAATTGCATCTTGGGGAATGTACGAAATTTCCAGAATGAACATAGACGCCCTGCCGGATATTACCGGAGTTCAGGTTGCAGTTTATACAAAGACTGGTGCTCTCGATCCCGAACAAATTGAAAAAACAGTAACAACGCCGATAGAAAACGAAATGTCTGGTTTACCCGATGTAACGGATATTCGATCTATTTCCAAATATGGCCTCTCCCAGGTAACGGTGGTTTTTAGAGACAGTAAAAGCATTCTTGAAGCGAGACAACAGGTGTATGAGCAGCTTTCGGTTGTTTCCGGAAACCTGCCCGAAGGCTTAACGCCAGAAATGGGACCTGTAACGACCGGTCTTGGCGAAATATTCATGTACTCGGTTCTTGCCGTACCGGGAACTGAGCTGTCCCGAAAAAGTGATATTGAGCGCCTTACCTATTTACGAACAGTGCATGACACCATGATTCGTCCGGCCTTGCGGAAAGTGGCTGGTGTGGCAGATGCCGACTCTAACGGTGGGTTTAAGCAGGAGGTGCATGTTAATATTATTCCCGCAAAAATGCAGCAATATGGAATCACTCTAAACCAGATAATTTCCCGACTTGATACGCTCGGTTACAGTTTTGGTGGCGGTCTCATTGAAAGAGAGGGAAACCAGGTGATTGTCCGCACAGCCGGAATTGTTAATTCGCTTTCAACTATCGAGAGTATACCCATCCAGTTAAATGCTTTTGGGAAACAGATTCGTGTCCGCGACGTGGCCAATGTGCGCATTGATCATGCGCAGAGGCTTGGCGCCGCGACTATGAATGGAGAAGAAATTGTGCTGGGAACGGTATTAATGCGGACGGGAGCGAATTCCCGGAGTGCAGCGCTGGATGCAGAGGCTCGTCTTAAATCCATTTCTCTTCCCAGGGACGTTACGGTTAAGGTTCTATATAACAGAGCGCACTTGGTAGATGCCACAATCCACACGGTGACAAAAAATCTGGTAGAAGGGGCTGGTCTGGTCGTTATAATTCTACTTCTCTTATTAGGAAATTTCAGAGCTGCTGTGCTGGTTTCTTTGGCCATCCCTCTATCCATGTTTATTGCCGCAGGCTTTATGAATCGCTTTGGCATTTCCGCCAACTTGATGAGTCTGGGGGCCATCGATTTTGGTTTGCTGGTAGATGCTTCGATTGTAGTCATCGAAAATTTTCTCCAGAAGACAGAAAAAAAAGAGGGGACTTTTTCTTTCCAAGAAAGAGTGTCGATAATGGGAGAGGCCGTCTCGGAAGTAATACGTCCCGTTACCACTGGACTCGTCATCATCATGATAGTTTACATTCCTGTTTTGTCTCTCGAGGGTATAGAAGGAAAAATGTTTCATCCGATGGCTATGGTTGTTTTGCTCGCACTTGGAGCTTCTCTGCTTACCGCAGTTTTGTTTATGCCTGTTGCTGGTGTTGTACTGCTTGGCAAACATTCAGCCGCTGGCTCCTCGCGCATTTTTTCTGCAATAACTGCATTATACTCGCCTTCTTTGCGACTCGCGTTAAAGCACCCGGTGTCTTTGCTTGCTGGTTCACTCTTCTTTGCAACTGTATCGATATTTGTCTATTTTCGCCTTGGCGTAGATTTTATTCCCCGTCTTAACGAAGGCGACTTGGTGATTGGCCTTGTAAGGGATTCGCAAATGAGTCTTAGCAAATCCATACACTGGCAAAAAGAGTCTGAAAAAATAATCAGGACCTTTCCCGAAGTGGAAAATGTATTTTCACGAATGGGAACTCCCGAAAGTGCAACGGATCCAATGAATGTGAATTTTGCAGATACTTTTGTTGTTCTGAAAAAAGGTGAATGGCCTAAGGTTGATGGTAAGCAAAGAAGCAAAGAGGAACTTTTCTCTGCAATGGAAAGAAAACTTGTAGATGAAATTTCTGTAGAGCAGGATATTTCACCAACCCAGCCTATAGAAATGCGTTTTAACGAAATGCTTGAGGGATCCCGTGCAGATATCACACTGCGGATTATTGGCAATGACTTAAATATCCTCGTTGAAAAAATCCAGGCAGCCATTTCCATTTTAGAAAAAATTCCAGGCGCATCTGCTGTAGAAGTAGATGAGATGACTGCCTTAACGACTTCTCCGGTTTTAGATGTTACTCTGGATCAGGCAAGATTGATTCGCTATGGTGTGAGTCTCTCGGAAGCTGGAGAAGCATTAGAAACTGCCATGAGCGGGAAAGTGCTTGGCAGCGTATATTTGGATGGTTTTAGATATCCTCTGCGCCTGCACATGGACGAAAATCTGCGGCGAGATTTTCTTGAAATTTCCAGAATTCCCGTCTCTCCCGAAACTGGTGGTTCGGTTCCATTGTCGCAACTCGTGCACTTTTCACAAAGCAACCAGGTGACAAAAATAGCGCATACGTATGGAAGGCGTTATGCCGCCGTTTCTATTTATATTTCTGGCCGCGATATTGGAAGCTTTGTAACAGAAGCAGAACAGAAAATTCGTGAAGGAGTAGACTTGCCGACTGGATACGAAACAGAATGGGGTGGGCAATTTAAGAATCTGATTCGGGCCCGTGAGAGGTTTTCTATTTTGATACCCGCCACGATTATCATCATTTTTCTGCTTGTGTACAGAACACTTGGCTCCTTGCGGGATACGCTGTTTGTTTTATCGGGAGTTCCACTTGCAGTTACCGGGGGCATTTTCTCATTGTACTTGCGAGGAATGAATTTTTCTGTATCTGCCGCAATTGGATTTATTGTTCTTATGGGTATTTCTATTCTCAATACCCTGGTTCTCATGAATGTGTACAAACAATTTCGCCAATCCAATATGTCTCCGTATGAAATTGTCTGGAAAGGAACTATGTCTCGTTTGCGCCCGGTCTTAATGACCGCACTGGTTGCAAGCCTTGGCTTTTTGCCTATGGCATTAAATACAGGTCTTGGTTCGGAGGTGCAAAGGCCATTGGCAACGGTTGTAGTTGGCGGTTTAATTACCTCAACATTGTTAACGCTTATGCTGTTGCCGTCGCTTGTTTATCGTTTTGGCTTCACGCGGAAGTCTCTATCACCGTAACTTTGTTTCGGCCCTGTTCTTTTGATTTGTACAGGGCTTGCACTGGTTGTCGGCAGGGTAGTTAGGATCAATTTTTTTTTGTAAGAATTGCTCTGTACATATTTTTTCTTCTTTTGAGAATGGACCATGGGA
>DYPL01000109.1 GCA_020719945.1 Turneriella parva | reverse complement strand
CGCTCTGGGGACAAATAGCATATTCAAGCGGAATGTACCCCGCGCGCAGCGCCCCTCTCCACCCTTAGGCTCACTTCATCTCGATACGCCCACGGGCGTGGGTTCCTCGATGTAAACTAACAGCCCTTGAACGCCCGGAGGGAAAAAGTCTTGCCTTTTCCAAACAAGCTGACACGATCAACAAGGCCACTGTGGAGGCAGTGAACAAAATATTTGTGGAATACAATTCGCCGCGTCGTTTTGTGCCTTATATGTCGATCCACGATTTTGTGACTTTGCTTTTCAGCAATCCGGATATTTTATCCGAGGAATTAAATATTACGATAGAAGATATTAATTCCATCCTCGCTAACTTCTCAACGCCCGAAGCCATTAAGCGTCCCGAGACAGCCCCGGCAAAGAGACTGGAATTTTTGACCGATGGCAGGTTCCACAAGACGCAAAAGGGTATTGCGATAGCGGAAAAAATTGGCATTGAATCCATGCGGGAAAAGTGTTTCGTATTTAACGAATGGTTGAAAAGACTGGAGTCTTTGGAACCATTTTTCGTTACTTAGCGAAGCAAGAAATAGTTGACGGTGAATAATCTCATTGTAATATGGGATATTCCGTTTTTTACGGGAAATACCATTAGGAGATTATTTAAATGAAGAAAAATTTTTTTATGTCCATACTTATGGCATTGGCTCTCGTTTTTGGCCTTTCTTATTGCGCAGCCAACGAAGGCAGTTCTGTTGTGGACGCCGGTACTGGTGGCTCAAGCTCGAGTAGCTCAAGCTCAAGTAGCTCAGGCGCAGCAACTGCTGGTCAGGTGATCATTACAGAAATCATGGGTTCTGCAAACGGACAGGAAGATTGGGTAGAATTGTACAATACTACAGGTATGGAATTGAGCATTGCAGGATTTCTGGTTGCAGATGCCGGCAAACAGCAGACAGTTGCGACAGGTGTAACCCTTGCAGCAAATGCCTACGGAGTTGTATACTTGTCTAATGATGGTGTTTGTCCTGTATCCATATCTAATTGTTTAAGCAGTGCTTCAACCAATTCGCCGGGAATAAGCGGTAGCGGAGAAGCTTTGGATCTGAAAGCCGCTGACGCAGCGACCATTATAGACAGCGTACCAAGTTTGGGAGCGTTTACTGCAGGCAAAACCAAAAGCCTGGACAATACAAAACTCAATGCAACCGATAATGATACTACAGGCAACTGGGCAGATGCCACCAATGTTTATGATAACAGTGGGCCTAACAACGGAACACCAGGCAATGCAAACACTTATACTTCCCCAACCTATACCATTGGCGGAACAGTGAGTGGGCAGACCGGTGCTTTCACTCTACAGAACAACGCTGGTAATGACGTTAATTTAACTTCTTCCGACGCATCTTTTACGTTTGCGACGGCAGTGACCTCCTACAATGTAACCGTTAAAACGCAGCCATCAGGGCAGGTTTGCACAGTAACCAATGGTTCTGGGACAGCCACAGCGAATGTCACGAATGTTACGGTAAATTGCGAAACGCCAGCAAATGCCCAAAAGGGAGACCTGAAAATTAACGAAGTAAATTCCAACGGTGGGACAGATTATATTGAGATTTTCAACACAACTGCCAGCACAAAAGCTATTGAAGCAGGTAAATGGTTTCTCGCAGATGCCGGATTAATTGGTACACCTGCAAGCTACTTCGACTTGTCTACTTTCTCCGCGTCTATCACAGCCAATGGATTTTTAGCATTAGATAGTGGTGCCGCAAACAGTTTTTCGTTTGGCTTAGGAAATGGCGATGCGGTTTATCTGTTGTATTATGACGGAACCAATTACCATATGGCTGACTCCATTGTATTTGCAGCGGATGTAACACCCGCTCAGAGAAGTGTAAACGGTGCCGGAGTCTGGCAGACAGGTGGAACACCTTCTAAGGGAGCAAGCAACACTGGCAATGGTACAGCAATGACGACTGCCAACCCCACAGACATTAAACTGAACGAAATTAACAGCAATGGCGGCAGTACATCGGGTGCAACGCTCGGTGATGGGCAGACTTCTGCTGGTAGTGAAGATTTTGTTGAGTTGTACAATGTGAACAGCCAAGCATATACAATACCTGCCACAACACTGTATCTGCTCGATAATGCCTTTGCTACATCAACAATGACTAATGAATATGCTGTGGCAGGCAGTATTTCTGGAACATCCGTTTATACGCTGGAAAAGGTCACCAACTTTTCTTTTGGCTTAGGTTCAGCAGACAGTGCTTATCTGTTATTTAAGGCTGGTTCAACCTATATCATTCTGGATTCGTATAGCTGGTCAAGCCATGTTACTTCTGCTTTCCGTTCGCCAAATGGTACGGGAGTATGGTCTACCGGAGTTGTGACTTTTAACGCTGCGAATTAAGTTTAGCTCTACTGCGTCCACTGCGTGACGATACGCCGCCCTCTGCATGCAGGAGGGCGCCACTCG
>DYPL01000046.1:11997-15397 GCA_020719945.1 Turneriella parva | reverse complement strand
GTATACCACGCCGCCGGGTTGGAGCCCGTGAGCATTTTACCAGCGACAAATTTTTTTGTCCCAGAATCATATCCCCGACGCACCATGCTGTACACATAGCCTCCGCTGTATCCACCCGCAGGGGCATTGCCGCCATCGCCTGCCTCGTCAATCAGGTTCATCGCCTTGTCGTACAGCCGCAATTTAAAATTATTTTTTTCCAGCTTAAAGTTTTTGGTACCCGAAACCATCCAGTTGTCGCTCGTTCGCTCTTCGCTGTTAATAACCGCATAGGCCGAAGGATTTTTAGCAAAGATCACGCGAAACGCACCGGGACAAAGCAGGTTCTGTTTAGCACCTTTGCCACAATCGTTCTTTACCTTGTAATACCAGTTGCGGGAATCCGGAATGGGATACATTTGCTTAAACTTCACGTTGCTCCATTCAATCGTCCAGTGAGACAAATCAATTGCCTTGTCCGTATTATTGTAAATTTCAATAAAGTCGTCGCTGGCCACGGGAGAGGTTCCAATGCGCCCCCGCCCGGCCCAGCTCACCTCGCTGATAATCACGTCGTGCATGGAGGCATTGTCCCCCGATGGGTAACCCACTTTGGTCTCCATGTCGTTGGCAACACTCCACACTTTTTTCCACTGCTCGTACACGGTATTTGCAATTTTTGCGTCGTGGATAATCAGAAGGTTTTCGTCGTTGTTTTCGATGGCATTCGTGGACCAGTTAAACGAGCCCGTTGCCATTTTGGCGTGATCCGTGCCGGCATCTATAATCATGGTTTTGGCGTGCAGCTTGCCGCCGTGAGCAGGATTGTTGACCACAGCCGTATTCTCGTTGCCATCCCAGCGTACAAATGGGCCATAGGGCGTCTGCGAACCATCGTCGTTGAACCCGGCGGCATACAGCTTGGGAGCCTCTTCCGAAACGCCAATCACAAAGGTAGAATCGTGTACGCCATACACAGGCACATGCTGGTTGCGCGCCATATCCACTAATGCATTGTCCAATTCGTCGTGGGTAAACGCAAAAATCATATAATGAATGGAAGTATCCGCAGAGCGCACCATCTTAATGAGAGCATCCATGGCATCGGCACCTTCATAAGGCGAAAAATAGATCTCAATAGGAATGCCATTTACCGTGAAAGAACCCTCTAACGCTCTCGGTCTTTTTTTGGAACCATAAAGACCATTATACATCTGCATAAATTCTGCCTTATAATGTTCTGCCATTTCGGGGCTTTCAAGAATATACCAGTTGTTGTTGTTGCGATCCATATCGGTATTGGATAAATTTCCAGTACCCGTAAAGACATAGCGGCTGTCTACCACGCAGAATTTATTGTGCTGGATTCCACCCGTATTTCCAAGACTCATGTCTACACCGTGGATCACCATTTCTTGGTAGCCGTGCGTAAAATATTCGTCAATGTCCCCAACAACTTTGACTTCCACATTGCGGTCTTCGGCGCGCAAAATGGCGTCGACAATAGATTGCTTGGAAAAATTATAAACCGATAAATACACGGTTTGTTCGGCTTCGTCTATGAGTTCGGCAAGCTCCAGGTCTACCCCAGAATACACCATCGTCTTTTCGCTCACTCCCGGATCGTTCATGTACACGGAAATGCGGGCATTGCCGTCGCCCAAACCTGGGTCGTTAAAAGCAGAACAGGAGAACAACAAAAGGGAGATTAAAACGGAAAGAACAATGTGCCTCATGCGGCAAATTTCGTTTTACGCCGAAATGGTCAAACAGTTTTGTAGGCTTTGCGGGGGGAAGTTTTACTTTATTGCCATTTGCCATTTGCCATTTGCCAGATATCTCTCCGGGTTGCATACAACGCCCACTTTTCACGCTTGACCGCAAATGCTTTACTCTGCTTAAGTCTATCCAGCCCGGAAAACTGTGCCGGAATTAAGAACAAGGGAACCAGATTCCCGAACGGAGGAATTCATGAAACAATACATTTTCGTTTTGACTGCGTCGGTCATTGCATTTGGCATCGCATGCTCTGGCCCCAAACCCGCCAGCAAAATGCTGATTGCCGATGTGTACGCTTCTACTACTCTCGAAGGCGAGGTTAAGCCAGATCGTTACCATCCTTTCTATGTAACAGACCGCGACGGCAACACGAGCTGGTGCGAAGGCATGGAGGACGATTACGGCAATGGTACCACTCTCACCGTAAAACTGAAACAGCCCGTCGCTACGGACACCGTAATTTTGCAGAATGGTTATAGATCGTATTCATCGGATGCGAACGAATACAGCGAAAAATTATCCAGACAGTATTACGAAAAAAACGCAGCTCTGAGTCATATTAAAGTGAAGGCAACGCTTGGCGACAAAACTGTTTTTGAAAGTCCGCAGGCTCTCGCTCTTACCCCCGTTACCGCGCCAGCAAACAAGGAGAACCAGTACACGGTGCAGGTCGCTCTGGGTAAAAGAATAATCGCAGATACATTTACCATCACCATAGCCAATTACAAAAAGGGCACGCACTACAAAGACACCTGCATCACCGAATTTTCGCTTGGACTCCTTGGAGAAAAGGATGCCTCTAAAAATATTCCGCGCTATCCCGTTGTGTTTGATCTGGGCGATGGCATAGAAGTCAACTGGGCAGAATATAAAGACAAAAAACTGAAAGATGATTTTAAATATTTTGCCGATTTGCGCTGGTACTTTGACATTATCAGCAAGCCAGATTATTCCAGCTCAAGCCAGAAAGTGTTCCGCTATCCTTACACAGAATTTGCTGCCATATCTGGAGAAACAAATTCATTCACCACAGACGTAATTGGATACTATCTTTCTGCCGAACAAAACCAGGGTGAGTACGGATTTACCGATTCCAATGCCAATGCGTTCCTGATCAATTCTGAGGCCATGCAGCATCTCATCCTTAAACCGGCCTCCGTCAATAGAACCGAAGGTCTCGTTCTCGATGCTGTAAAAATCGAGGATCCTAAAACCATCGTTGGCAAAGCTAAATTCAGCATTGTCACCAAAACAGACGAGCTTCCATTTAAGGCAAAAGAAATAGCAGATAACGGGAGAATTTCCAATGACTGGAACCGTGTCGTAAAAACGGAGTACTACCGGATTACAGAAGCGGGAGAAGAACTGCTTTCCACTGCATACCACATCATTTTCTTTGCAAAAAAATGAAGCGTCTTCTCCTGGTGATCTTTACCACTGCCTCGCTCTTCGCACAGGAAAGCGGGGCGCCTTCCTCCCAGATTACAATCGAAGGAAAAGTTGAATCTGTTCTGTATGCTCGTCGCGTAGAAGCCGGTCCCTGGGAGTACCGCCAGTATGCTGCAACTGTAGCCGTGCGGCAGGTGCTATCCAAAACCACCTTAAAGCCATCGCTAATATTGATTGAGTTTCAGGAAAAAAA
>DYPL01000046.1:0-11897 GCA_020719945.1 Turneriella parva | reverse complement strand
AAAAAACGATGCCTGGCTGCCAGAGCGCGAAGGCCAAACAAGCTGTTCCGATTGTAATATTCCGTCTAACAAATAACATGAAAATTATCCAATTTACCGATATTCACCTGACTTCCGATAACTCCAAAGCCTACGAAGTAGACGTGTGGAACAATCTTGACAGAGCTCTTAAACTGGGGCTGGAATGGCACCCCAATTTATTGGTCTTTTCTGGAGACATTGCTTTTAAGGAAGGCGATCCAGCCATATACAGAAAATTTTCGCGTTATCTGCACGATACTATTCCGGAAGAAACCCGCGTTGCCGTGCTCTCTGGCAACCACGACGATCCCGCCCTGCTCGCCTCTGAATTTGGGCTCGATAATGCCTTGCACCCTGATGGCCTTTATTACGATTCCGAAACCGATAACGCTCATCTTATTTTTCTGGACTCGACCAAAAAGAAAATAGAAAAAGAGCAGTTGGATTATCTTGGAGATATCTGCAAAGACATTCGCCATAAGCCGCTCATCTTTATTCACCACCCGCCCTTTTATGCCGGCATCCCCTACATGGACGAAAACCATTCCATTGAAAATCCCGCCGATCTCGCCAGAGCGGTTTCTGCCTGCAGTGTGCGGCCCGCATTTTTTTCGGGACATTACCATACCGAAAAGTCCTATTTAACTCCAGAGGGAGATGTCTTTTTAACGCCATCGACATTTTACCAGATAGATCCCGTCTCGCGCAAATTTAAACTTGCCTCGTACCAGTTTGGATTCCGTCTGATTGAGTGGAATGGCAACACACTGTTCACGAGTGTCCACATGATGCACCCGTAAACCGCTTGACAGGCTGTTTCCAACGGCCTTTCTCTCAAGAATGATTCATGCCAACGGGATTACTCTCAAATACAACACACGCACACTCTTTGAAGACGTTAACATTAAATTTACAGCGGGCAACTGCTATGGACTCATAGGAGCCAACGGCGCCGGCAAATCCACCTTTCTAAAAATACTCAGCGGAGAAATAGAATCAACTGCCGGAGATGTTATTGTAGGAGCGCGGGAACGCATTGCGGTCTTAAAACAGAACCACAACGAATACGACGATCAGAAAGTACTTCGCACTGTAATAATGGGGCACAAAGAGCTGTACGATGTCATGAAAGAAAAGGATACTCTTTACGAGAAAGAAGATTTTTCCGACGAAGACGGAATCCGCACTTCTGAACTCGAAGAGCGATTTGAAGAACTGAACGGCTGGACATCCGAAGCAGAGGCAGCCTCCCTGTTAGCCGGCTTGGGAATAACAGAAAAGCTTCACAACAAACTCATGAAAGACCTGGAACCAGCAGATAAAGTGCGGGTTCTTTTAGCCCAGGCGCTGTTTGGCAATCCGGATATTCTGTTATTAGACGAACCGACCAACAACCTCGACCTTGAATCCATTTCGTGGCTGGAAAACTTCCTCGCAGATTTTGAAAACACCGTAATTGTTGTTTCTCACGACCGCCACTTTCTTAACCAGGTCTGTACGCTGATCGCAGATATTGACTTCGGAAAAATTTCTCTTTATGTAGGTAACTACGATTTCTGGTACCAGTCTTCCCAGCTTGCCCAAAAACAGTTAAAAGAGGCTAACCGTAAAAAAGAGGAAAAAATCAAAGAACTCCAGGACTTTATTGCGCGCTTTTCTTCCAACGCATCTAAATCGCGGCAGGCCACCTCGCGCAAAAAGCTGATCGATAAAATCTCTCTCGAAGATATTAAGCCATCTACGCGCAGGTATCCATTTGTCGATTTTAAAGCAGAGCGCGAACCAGGGAAAAATATTCTTGAAATTGAAAAGCTTACGGCCACTCTCGATGGCGAAGTGCTCATTAAAGATTTTTCCCTGTCTGTCCAACAGGGCGACAAAATCGCTTTTGTGGGACCAAATGAATCCGCCAAAACTCTGCTCTTCAATATTCTCGCGGGCGAAAAACAACCGGATTCCGGGAAACTCACCTGGGGCGAAACCATTACGACAACCTATCTACCGCGCGACAATTCGAACTTTTTTAGAAATGAGTACTCACTCATAGACTGGCTGCGCCAGTATTCGGACGACAAGGAAGAAGGCTTTGTTCGCGGATTCCTTGGACGCATGCTCTTCAGCGGAGAAGAAGTCCTCAAAAAATCTAACGTCCTTTCCGGGGGCGAAAAAGTGCGCTGTATGCTTTCCCGTATGATGCTCTCCAAAGCAAATTTTCTGATTCTCGATGATCCCACAAACCACCTCGATCTCGAAAGCATTACCGCACTAAACAACGGGCTCATAAAATTTCCGCACGTAGTTTTTATGAACTCCAAAGACCACGAATTTAACCAGACAGTGGCCAACCGCATTATTGAAATTGGAACAAAGGGAATAATTGAAAAAATGACTTCCTTTGATGAATATTATGACAGCGAAGAAATTAAACAAAAGCGCAAAGAAATCTACTGAATCAGACATCGCGATATTTTCTGATTCCAGCAAAATACTCGTAGTAGGTGGAGGGGCGGTTGGCGGCGTAATTGCAGGCTACATCGCGCGTTCTGGCAGGGATATTGAGGTACTCACGAAATCTGTCGACTACGCAGCCACGCTGGAACACAAGGGCATTACCATCCATGCAGGGGTAGAAACATTCACGGTACCCATGCATGCCTACAACAATGTCAAAAAAATTAAAGAAAAAAAAGACATTATTTTTCTGGCCGTAAAAAGCGATGATCTCACGGAAGCTCTTAAAGAAATTGAACCTCTGTTAAAAGCCAACACGGCGGTTGTTTCACTCCAGCATGGATTGCACTTTGACACCATGGAAAAATCGGTGGGGCTGGATAGAGCCTATTACGCCCTTGTTGGGTGGGGAGCGTCTCTAAACGATTTCGGTGATCTGAATTTCAAGAAAACAGGAACTATCATTTTAGGACATAAGAATTTTCTAAAGTTAGATGACGAAATGCAGTTTTTATCGAGTCTGCTGCGCCCTATTTCCTCTCTATCCATTTCGCGCAATATAATCGCCTCCCTGTATTCACGCCTTATTCTGGCATCCTGTGTCAATTCTCTGGGTGCGTTAACGGGCTGGACTCTGGGCGAAATGGTACACCGCAAAAAGGTGCGACATTTGTTTGTGGAAATTATCCGCGAGGGACTCGCTCTTGCAGAATCACTGCACATTCCCGTGGAGCGGCCACTGCCATTTATCCGCTATGAAAAGATTGTGGCAGCACACAGCAGCTTTGCCCGTTTTAAGGCGCATTCTGCTATCCGCCGTCTGGGCATTCGCCATGGAGCTGTTGTTTCTTCTTCGCTGCAGTCTCTGGAGCGCGGCCAAAAGAGTGAAATCGATTTTATGAATGGGGCCATTGCCACGCTGTCTGGAACGCGCGGCCTGTTTGCGCCCATAAACGAAAGAATCACCGAAATGGTTCACGAAATTGAATCTGGCAAACGGGCCATTACTCCGCTCAATCTTCAGGACACAATGTTCGCGCCTTTTGGCGTTTTGTAGGGAACGAAGGGAAAGCCCTATCCGGGCAGGGCTCATTTTACATCGTCACGAAGTGGACTAAGTTGTAGAACGTTGCGAGATGGCATGGCCTTCACTTCGAGTAATTTCTGGCGCGACAACTAACTTCCAACCGACCCCGGTAATCCCATTGGAAAGAGCCGATTTGTACTACAACTGTATATCGGGCCACCACCCACTAAAACCACTTGCCGCACATATCAGCTATGCCAAAGATACCCAATATGGAGAAAGTTCGGTTTGGGCTGCGGGCCCGCGTTACATTGTATATCCTCATCCTTACCACGATCATCGTGGCATCGACGGGAATTTACTTTATAAACGACACCAGAAAATCTCTGTTAGAATCTACAAAAGAATCGGCAATGCGAGAAATTCGAACGCTCACATTCCTCTCGGCAAGATCCATTTTAGCACAGGACGATATTGCCATTGCAGATACGCTCCATAACATGAAGACGTTTCCAGACTTTTTATACGGGCGCGTATACAATGCGGCAACGCAGGCAGAAGTTCCTCTGAACACAATGGGAGACGACCTCAAAGATATAAAACCATTGCTCGAAGAAACCGCCAAAGAAATGACGACGGGAAAACCCGAAGACAAATCTACCTTCCACGCAAAACTCCTAAACGGAAACCGCTCTATTTACATTTTCCAGAAACCAATTTATCATCCTTTTATAACAGAGAATCCGCCGCTACTTGGGTTCGCGCAAATAGCGCTGTCTAACGAACTCATACAAGAACAAACGAGGGAAAAAATCAACCGGCTCGTTCTCGTAATGCTGATCTTTCTGGCCATCAGTGCTGCCGGCTCCATGTTGCAGGCAGAGTTTATCGTTAAGCCAATCAAAGTACTTACACTGGGGGCACAGGAAATCGGAAAAGGAAACCTGGACCACAATGTGCCCGAAAACAGAAAAGACGAAATAGGCCTGCTCGCGGCGCAGTTCAACCGAATGACAAAAAGCCTTCGCGATGCGCAGCAGGAGAGAGAAGAACAACTCGTCGTCAATGAACAGATTCGACAGGCGGCAGAAATCCAGGAAGGAATGAACCCCCGCCGCTTTCTAAAAAATGAATACTACCAAATCAAGGGGTTCACGAGGGCAGCCAAAGGCGTCGGGGGCGACTACTATGACTTTATGACACTGCCCGATGGTCGGCTTGCCGTTCTGATTTCCGACGTATCCGGAAAATCTATTTCTGCGTCACTCATCATGGTTCTCATCAAAACCGTTGTGGCCACTTATTTAAAGTTATTTAACTTTATTCGCGGCGATGTAATTCTAAAAACCATCAACGAGGTAATGGCATCCCAGGCGCATATCGATAAATTCGCGACAATCTTATTTTTCACATATGATCCCGAAACCCGTTCTGTAGAATTTTCTAATGGCGGCCATGGACCGCTGCTTGTCTATCGTTCCGAGGGCCAAACGATGACTGTCTCTAAACTCGAAGGCCTCCCCATGGGAATCGACGAAGAAAACACATATCATCTCTCGCGCGTAACCCTTCAGTCTGGAGATATCATTGTTCTGTACACGGACGGCATTAGCGAGGCGTGGAATCACAAAAAAGAGGAATTCTCTCTTAAACGCCTGCGCGAAAAAGTCATTTCGTATTCTTCGCTCAATGCCAAAGAAATTCTTGAAAAGATCGTATCCGACATAGACGCCTTTACCGATGGTGCAGACCAGCACGACGACATGACGATGGTGATCCTGAAGGTGATGTGATTTCGCGTTTAACCATATTCTTTGCGCAAGCGAGAACTAATCCAAACCAATACAACAATCACAAAAGCAGGCGCAAGGGAAAGCAGTGGTCTAAAAAAAACAGAATCCTGGTACAGAGCCACCATGGTGCCTAAACCCGGTTTTTCTATTCCTGAAGAAAAGCCCAAAAACTCGAGTATGGCAACGGTCATAACGCTCGATGGTAAAAACAGGACAAACAGCAGATATAAATCCTTTGTTAAAAAAGGCATAAATTGATACATAAATAAATGCCTCCTGCCTGCTCCCATGAGCACAGATGCCGTTACATAGTCTCCGCGCGAATATTCTCGAATTCTACCAGATAGCCAGCGCGTTGTCATTGCCCATTCCGAAACCGCCACCGCCAACACCATGGAAACAATTCTCGAACCGCTCCCGGAAGCGCCTGAAAAAGCAAACGCCATCGCAAGGAGCAGTGACGGAATAGTTATCATTGCCTCGCTCGCCCGGTTCAGCAAACCCTCTCCTGCCGGGCCACCAAGCCAGGCTGCATACAGACTAAACAAGGACAAAAAGGAGGAAAGCAGTCTGGCAGTTAAAGAAATAAAAATTGTAGAACCCGTGCCCACCAGCAGCATCCAGAGAACATCTTCCCCCAGCGGCGAACATCCAAGCGGATGCGCAGCGCTCGGCAACTTCCATGCATTCTGCAGGGAAACCGATGCCGGCTTTCCAAACAGTGACAAAAAACCGAGCGCGAGAACCAGTCCTGTCCAGAATATTCTCACCGCAGAAACCTCGCATAATGTTGATCTAACAGGGATTGCAGTGTGCTGAACACAAACACAAACGCGGAGCTGATTGTAATAATAGAAATCAACAGTTCGCCATCGTAAGTTTGCAGCGCATGCAGCAGCAATGTGCCCGTGCCTGGCAACGCAAACACGGTTTCTATGACCGCTGCTCCCGCCAGGAAAGATGAAAAATCTAACAGCCAAAAGGAAACGACAGGAAGAGTAATATTTTTTGCTGCATGTACCGCCACAAGTCTAAATCGGCTGGCTCCCATGGCGCGCTGCATTTTGATATACATTTTTTTGAGCTCTGCCGTTAAAAACTCGCGGATAAAAAAATACAATCGCGATCCGGATTTAAGAGAAAGAGCTAGCGCCGGCAACACCATCCAGCCGTTCATGGAAGATCCTCCCGCCGGAAAAAGTGGCAGCCACAAAGCAAGCAGCCAGATCAAAAACACACCGGTTAGAAAAACCGGAAAAGCCAGCATGAGTTCATTCCAAGTATCGAACCATCGCGCCGTCCGGGGGAACAGCTCCGCTAAGACGCCCATAATGGCTGCATATAGAAAAGAGAGAATGGAGGCCCAGGCGGCAAGAACAACCGTGGTCTTCAGAGCATGGAGGATTAGAGTGCGATTATCTTCTCCATAAATATTTTCCCCGAGCTCCCCTGTGGCGAGTCTGCCGATGCGGTTCCATATTTTCGCAGGAATCGACTGGCCAAAAGCTCCATCCTCCCGTATTGTCTTCAACTCTTCTTCTGTGAAACGTTCGCCGGCAAGCACATACTCTGCCGAAACAGAATTCATTTCCTGCATCCACGTGCCCAGACTGGTTAGCAGCACAATGAGAAGCGCAAATGACAAAAGCCGTTCCCGAATAAACTGCACACCACCGACTGTAATCCGGGAACACGCTGCCAACAATAATCTTGACGGTTGCACGCAAAACTGAAGTCTCCACGATGGACGACAATTTTGTCATTATCCAACGCCCTCGCCTTATCTGCGAATGTAAAAATGTGAGCCTTCAAAAAATTCAGGAAGAAGTTCACGTGCACGGAACGCGCACTCTCAAAGATTTAATTCTAAGGACGCGTGCCTCTACGGGTTGCGGTTCCTGCGCTTCTGCCGTGCGTGAAGCTTTTGAAACAGAGCTGGCCAAAGTGGCTCCAGAATCTCCTGAATCTGCCGACAATAATTCATGAGGATTTTTTTATCCCTGCTCCTCATTCTATCTGCCTTTGCTGCATCTGGGCAAAATCTGCGCGACGAAAAGTCTCGTTACACTCCCTATTTTCTTTCTGAAATACGAAGCATTGGCGAAACACTTGAGTTTAATCCGCGCGGAGTTAAGGACGAAATGGAAACCAGGCTTCGGGAGTTTTATCTTTCCGACCCAAGCGACCGAAAGATCCATCAACGACAAATACTATCGACTTCGGACAATGATATTTATCGAAGGGAATGGAATATCAATTTACAGCGCCTGTTCATGCACGATATTCTGAACACTCAGGAAGAAACATTCCTTATACAGGAAGCTTCCAATATTTTTGAAATGCACCGAACACTTGCGCGAGCCTATATAAAACTGAATGAGCCTTACCAGGCTGCTTGGAATTACTCCATGGCTTTGCGCTATCGGACCCTTCGATTTTCTCCCGATGTTTTTACAAATGAGGACAGGCTCTCATTAGATGACACTTCTGCACAACAAAATGCCGATGCCTCTGCCTACAGTGACGCCGACAAAAAAAGAATAGAGGCAACCCGAATTGAATCGGAAGTGCGCAGCCTTTACCAAGCCGCCCTTGACAACCAGAACCTGCCGCCTTCTTCTGCCGCTCGCCGCTTTTCTGTCACTGAAATCAATGAGCGAAAAAATGCATCGGAGCAGGCAACGGGAGCGAGGCGCACTGCTGAAACAGAATTTATAAAGGAGGAAGAAAAGTTTCGCGAATACGAAAAGCAATATAACGCCGATTCAGCAGCGGTTCTCGTGGAGATAGCCGAACTCGTGCGCAGCATAGAAGAGTCTATAAAAGAGCGAGAGAAAGTTTTAAACCGCAAAACAATTTATAAGACATCCTTTAACCAGACTCTTGTACACGATTACGCCGAAAATCGGCAGTTTCGCGCCTATGCCAACCTGTTAGAATCTGCAGCCGCTCTCGATCCCTCGCGCGGGGACATCCGCATTAAGCTGGCAGAGGAGTATGAATCTTCGCGACTGACCGAAAAAGCCATTTTTCATTACGAAGAATTTCTGAAAAATCCTCCGGCACAAAGAACCGACGAAGACAAAACACGGGAGCTTGCGGCTTCCCGCGCTCTGGGTGCTTTGTACTACCAGCAAAAACGATACCCGGATTCGGCATGGCACTATGAGCAGGCCTTTTTGCTTACGCCCCAAGGGGTAAACCGCGATTTTCTCCAGTTTCAGCTTGCTTCAATTCATGCCAAAAATACGGGAAACTATGAACGCTCTATTGATCTTTTCGAAGATCTTTTGAGCCGACTGAATTCTGCCAACCCGACAGAACCACCCCAGAGAATGGAATGGCTCGAGAAAAAATTTCATTCTTACAATTATCTGTACACGATGCATCTGAAGCGTTCGGAGAAGACAAAAGCATTGGAGTCATTGAAGTCCGCCGTAGATGCAGAAAACGAACTGAATACACTCATTGAATCCCAGCGAGCCGAATTAGCGAGGCTGCATAAATCCATACAGGAGGCCAAAAAACCGCTCATGGAAGACACGCGGCAACGCGATTTAAGCGAGCTCTTGCGTCTTGAGCGAGAAGAAACTCTCGCCCGGGAATTTTTGGGGACGCTGCACACCGCTTACAAATCACTGCCATTATCTAACGTCTATTTTGCCTATGCCCGTCAGTTAGAAGAGCAGCATGCCATTCGCGAGGCCGTACTGGTATACCGCAATGCCGAGCGCAAGGGTATTGCTCCCGACGCCGCCCGCCGCGAGATGGAGCGGCTTAAGAAAATGTATGCGATTGAGTATTGAGAGATCGGATTGACGGAGTCAAATCCAGGACAAACGCGGCACTATGCCCTATGAACTACCACCTCATCTCCCTCAAGCACTACTTCCACGACGCTGCGGCGCGAAACGGTTCCGCTCAAAATAAGATCTACCAGGGGGTCGCGCACCATCTCCTGGATCACGCGGGACATGGCACGGGCTCCGTACTCGGGAGAATAACCTTTTTGCGATAAATAGGCAAGTGCCTCCGGTGTAACCCGAATCGATATCTTTTTTTCTTTCAATTGCTCTTCAATATCGCGCACAAATTTTTCCACAATATTTCCAATCTGATCCTGTGGCAAAGGCTGAAAAACAAGAATCTTGTCAAGGCGGTTGATAAATTCGGGAGTGAATAATTTTTTTATGGCATCTTTGGGATCACCTTTGGTAAATCCAGATTCATTAAAACCTATTTTGTTTGCCGCCATCTCCGAAGCCCCTGCATTGGAGGTCATGATAAGAATCACATTTCGGAAATCCGCTTTTAGTCCCGTCGAATCGGTAACAGTGGCGTAGTCCATAATCTGCAACAGCGAATGAAATATATCGGGATGTGCCTTTTCAATTTCATCGAGCAAAAGAACAGAATGGGGATGCTTGCGGATAGAATCTGTAAGCTGGGCTCCCTGATCAAATCCCACGTACCCGGGAGGAGAACCGAGCAGGCGCGAAATGGAATGCTTCTCCATATACTCGCTCATATCAAAACGAATAAATTCTATGCCAATTTCGCGCGCAAGAGATTTCGCTAATTCCGTTTTTCCCACACCGGTCGGCCCGGCAAACAGAAAAGAGCCAACCGGGCGGGATGGATTGGCAAGCCCGGCTCTATGCCGTTTAACTGCTTTAACGACTTCCGCAATGGCATCGTCCTGGCCAAACACATGCCTGCGCAGTTTTTCGGAAAGCTCCGTAAGAGAAGACTTTTCGTCTTCGGTAATAGACTGCAGCGGAATTTTTGCGATGCGGGAAATCTGATTTTCAATGTCCCGGCGCGTAATCGTGCGCAAAGAGCTTGAGTGCAGGCTCACGGCTGCGGCAGTTTCGTCTATTAAATCAATGGCTTTATCTGGAAGATGCCGCTCTGGAAGATAGCGGGCCGACAATTCGGCAGCAGAGCGAAGAGCATTCGGAGAATATTTAACATGGTGAAACTCTTCGTATTTTTTCTGGAGGCCTTCGAGAATGCGTATGGTTTCCTGCACGGATGGTTCGCCAATATCCATTTTCTGAAAACGGCGCACAAGGGCTCTGTCCTTCAAAAAATACTGGCGGTATTCTTCATGCGTTGTAGACCCAATCACGCGAATTGCTCCCGTCGTGAGTAAAGGCTTGAGCAGGTTCGATGCATCCATGGAACCACCCTGCACTGCCCCGGCCCCCACAATGGTATGAATTTCGTCAATGAAGACAATCACTCTTTCCTGTTTTTCAAATTCCCGGAACACGGCCTTGAGGCGCTCTTCAAAGTCGCCACGGTAACGTGTACCAGCAAGCAGGGCTCCCATATCCAGAGAATAGATTGTGTAGTTTTTTAATTTTTCGGGAACATTGCCTGTAACAATTCTCTGCGCAAGGCCCTGGACGATAGCTGTTTTTCCAACGCCCGGCTCGCCAACATGGAGCGGATTATTTTTACGGCGGCGCGTGAGAATCTCCATGGTGCGAAGCAGCTCATTCGCTCGACCAATGAGATCATCGTATTTCCCGTTTTCCGCCTGAGTATTCATGTTTTCTGTGAATCTTTCGAGAACACTTTTGAGATTTTTTTCCGGAAAATCATCCTCGTCCCCGTCTTCAAATCCGTACTCATCAAAATCCTCCGGAAGAATTCCGTGAGAAACATAATTGAGAATATCTACCTTACGAACCCCTCTGCTTTCCAGAAAGTATCGGGCATGGCTGTCTTCTTCGTCAAATATGGCAGATAGTACATCTCCCATATCCATTTCATTTTTTTCGGATGAATGAACATGGACCAGGGCTTTCTGGAGAATTCTTTGAAAGGCAATTGTCTGCAACGGCTCGCTCTGGTCTTCCGATGCGGGTTCAACGGAATCGAGATGTTCGCTCAATTCGCTCTGGAGTTCGTCTGTCTTAATTCCCGTGGCACTCAATATTTCGGCTCCCTCAGGTGACTTTACAATGGCATAGAGTAAATGCTCTAATGTGAGGTAGGCATGATTGCGCAACTGGGCTTCGCGGAATGCTTCGTTGAGGGCGTTTTCAAGAGCTTTTTCAATCATCGTTTTCCTCCAGCGGTTCCATGGTACAGCGCAGCGGATACCCGGCCTGCTCTGCCTTTGCATGAACCTGCGATATTTTTGTTTCTGCTATTTCGCGGGCAAAGACTCCGCACTTCCCCGCACCTTTCTGGTGAATGTCCAGCATGGTTGCAACCGCCTTTTGCTCAGGCATGGAAAATACGGACACGAGAACCGACACCACAAATTCCATCGTGGTAAAATGATCGTTATGCATGATGACGAGATACCTGCGCGGTTTTTTGGGCTTAACCCTTTCCCGCGTCAGCAGACTGGAATCGCGTTCGTTTTCCCCCATAGTCTTTGGGGAGTATTGAAAAGCAGAGAGAATTGGCAAGCAGAATTATGTCGCTTAAAGAATGCCGGTGCTGCCATCGCTTGATTGCGCCAAACTTTGGGCTAAGCTGCAAACAAATTTTGCGGAGAAGGGGGGATTCGAACCCCCGGTACATTGCTGTACACACGCTTTCCAAGCGTGCACGTTAGACCACTCTGACACCTCTCCATTTTTTTT